>DJPR01000027.1 GCA_002438605.1 Ruminococcus sp. UBA6407 | reverse complement strand
CCTGATATATTTACCCCTTTAGACTATGTGCCTACTACAATATCCCAGATGATATATCAGCGGCTCAGGAATGTTCATGTGCTTGGCGGCTGTGCCGTTATAACCGGAGATGCCGGAATTGGCAAGACCAAGACTATTCAGAAATACGCCAAAGATAATCGCAGTAAAACTATAGTCATTACTGCCAGTGTTCTGAATCACACTGTAACCGACATTCTGTACTTGCTTGCTGAAGAACTTGGGATAAGCGATACAAACAAACGGCATATCAAAACGGCTCTTTTCTCAAAAATTCGTGACGGAATGATCATTATAATTGATGAAGCACAAGAGCTGACATATCAGGCAGCTAATGCATTAAGAGCAATCCCAGATTATTTTGAAGCAAAAGGTGAAACAGTCGGACTTGCATTTGTCGGAAATCCGTGTTTCTATAACAAATTTAATGGTAAATATACCAGCGATCGTGTTCAGGTCAGCAGTCGATTTGTTACCGAGTCTACTTATACTGCTGAGCAGATTCAGCTTGAAGATACAAAAATGCTGTATCCTCAGCTTACACAGAAAAACATGATTCGGGAGATCATGTTTCTGCACAGCATCGCTACGACACCAAATCTCGGACAGCGTAAAGCACTGTTTATTTTCAAAGAGGCATATAACTACGGACAATACGATCTTGATGCACTTGTAAAACGTGCTAAAACTGCAAAAATTCATTTTAACAATCTAAATGAAATTCTAAATAAAATCAAGGAGGCATCATGAAACACGGAAAAGCACCTACGAAGGCACAGAAGATAATGCTGCGGAGCTGCAGGTTCGACCCTGCGAACTGGCTGATCGTAAAAGCTACGAGCACGGAGACGGTTATACAGCACCGATATACAGGCACAGTAAGAACAATACCAAAATGGAGGTAACAGTATGAAGGAGTACATAAAAACAATAATAGTTTCTGCAGCACTTGGTATTGTGCTGTCAGAACTGCTCAGATATACAGCAGAAAAATGTATCGGCAAACCATTTGCTTTAGGCAGCACAACAATTGTTATTGGATTATTGATAACATTGTCAATCAGTATATATGAGCTTATGCGCCGGATATATACTGAAAAAGCATATAGAAATGCATACAGAAAAGGCTATCTTGACAGAATAAGCATAAACAAGTACAAAATTATAATTCCAATGCAGGAGGACGTAAGCAATGAACAGAAAAGCAGATGAATAGCCGAAACAGCGGAGCGAGTGCCAGCGGAGGCTCTCCGCCCGCTGTCTGCCGGAAATGGTCTACCGGCACTGACGATGGCAGACCAAGCAATTTGATAATTGAATAGGAGGAATTTTTATGACATCAAAAAGACTTACAAGTAAATCGGGCATTACAATTCCTAAAGATATGCGTTTACAGCTCGGCTGGGAACCGGGAATGTCCGTTGACCTTGAATCTGACGGAAACGGAGCGTTGGTGATCAGACCTCACGTCAACCGCTGCCGATTCTGCGGAACAGTCGAAAATGTGCGGAAGTATAAGGATGTGTGCGTATGTGCAGCCTGCTCCGCCGATATGAAGGAGGCTGTATAATGAGTATCTCTGAGATTATCGACCGCATGGCGGCTATAAAGCAGGAGAAGAAAGTGCTGGAGTCTGAATATGACAGACTTCAGGCACAGCTTCAGATTACTGCAGAGACTGCTCTGACTGACACAAAGATAAAATCTGTCCACTATGCCGGCACAAACGGAAATACAGCAGTAGTAACAATTGCTGATACGATTTCAATAGTTGCCGGAGAGCTGCTTCCTGCTATTTTCGGAAAAGTATATCCAAGCATGGTCAAGCAGGAAGTCAAGTATACGCTGAAAGCTCCTGCAAAGCGTATATTGTCAGCAATCTGGCATAAGGAATATTGTAAAGGCTGCGTTTCTGAGATTATCAGCAGCTTGGATTGTGATGATAAATCAAAAAAAGTGCTCGCAAAGAAGCTTAAAGGCATTGATTTTGATAAGGATAAAGATAATCTTATGATTTATGCTGCACTTTCTGAGGAAGAAGCATCAGATACAGCGTATCTGATCAACGAGGCTGCGGCTTGGGAAAATATCTGTGCTATTGTCAAGGTTAATCATGATGGAATAATCAATGATGATATTCTTGCAGATATGATTAACAAGGTAAACGCTGCCGTCAACGTTTCAAGAGGAATAAAAGCTGAAGTTTCTGTGGGAGGTGAAGGCGATGAATAATGAAGAAATCAAAAAATATTGCGAACGCAATTTTGCCACGCATAAAGCAACATTGATTCAGGACACTGACCGTTACTGCATAATCGACTGGTGCAGAGCAGATGGAAGCGGAAATTGCTACGTTAACTACATAGTTGACAAAAAGCGTGGCAGTCTGATCGTAAGCGGAGATCTGGGAGACTCCATAGCAACATGGTTCAATGCGGTCACACCGGCAAAACTGAAAGGATATATCTATAACGACGTTGATTATTACATCAGTAAATTCCAGTGTGCATCAGATCAATATACACAGAATGCAGATGATGTAATGGAAGATATCAAAAGCTATATCGATGATGATGAACTGTGGGATGCGTTCAGTGAGAGTGAAAGCTGTGGGTTTGACACACCTGAAGAAATGTGGGAAGCAGTCGAGGATGAAGTAAGTTCGTGCATATACGGTAATAAATTCATTCCGTCAGACCGCTTGAGTAATCTTTTCCCTGAAAGTTGGGAATGGCTTTCGGATTGTGGAAAAAGAACAGCTCTTCGCTGCTATATGTGGGCAGAGGGTTTCTATATGGCGTGCGAACAGCTTGGAATAGGAGGTGCATGATATCAATGAATAAAGAATGGACTGAAGAAGATGAGATCTCATCGCAATCTGCTTTTAATGAATTAAAACGAAAGCGTATAAAAAAGATCTTTGAAAAAGCTGAAAAGAAATATTTTGAACTTGAAGCTAATTACAATTGCACTGGATCGTCAAGTACATATCGTACAATGCAATATTACAATGATATTATGGAAATATGCAGACTAGCATTGCAGACTGTTGATAAAAACTGTTCACGTTGTGAAAGTCATAGACGAACTGCTAGAAGATTTGTAAATAAATATCGTGAAGCAAAATCAAATAATTTTACAGATGTGCTGAATTTTGACAGTATCATTGATGATTTTCTACAGTGTCAATGGGGCTAGGGAGGTACTATCATGGAAAATCTTATATGCTGCGGAACATGTAAAAATTCATGTGGTCAGAAAGACGAACTATATTATTGCTTTAAGATGATTAGAACGGTACATAAGTATGATGGATGCGTACTGCATGAACCAAAGAAGGAGAATACTAATGATGAGAACAGCAGTTCAGACACATAATGAGTTGTTCGACCGATTCTGGAAAGCATATCCTCGAAAAGAAGGAAAGCCAAAGGCTCTGAGGACATTTGAAAAGCTGAAAGTTACACAGGAGATACTGGAAGATATGCTGTCAGAGCTGAGCCGTCAGGCTAAGCAGAAGGACTGGAAGCATATTAATACAAAATATATACCAATGGCACAGACGTGGCTTAATCGCCGTGACTGGGAGGAAAGTCAAAATGGAACTGATAGAAAATCTGATACCGAAGATACCAAAATTGGATGCTGTACCATCCTACGATGATATTATGGAAATGCGTGTTAAATCATACAATTCAATTAACGGCAAGCTTAAAGGCTATGATTGCAGCAAATGTCTTAACAAGGGGTACATCGCAAAAATAAGCAATGGTGATGAAGTAATGACTGAATGCGAATGTATGAAAATACGCAGCACGCTTGATCGGATCAAGCAAAGCGGACTTGAAAAACAGCTGAAAGTCTGTACATTCAGAAATTTTCAAACAGAAAGCGAATGGCAGCAGCATATAAAAAATGCTGCTGTCGAATTTGTTAAAAGTGATGCAATCGGATTTTTCATAGGCGGTCAGAGCGGCTGCGGAAAAACTCATATATGTACAGCAATAATAGGAAACTTCATAAAACAAGGCTTATCTGCACGTTACTTTGTCTGGAGGGAAGATTCAACAATACTTAAAGGCATGATAAATGAACATGAATATACGGATCGAATAAATGAATTCAAAAAGACAGACGTTCTGTATATTGATGATTTGTTTAAACAAAAGGAAATCAAGGATGCTGATATAAAGCTTGCATTTGAACTCATTGATTACAGACTGCGGCAGCAGCTTAAAACAATCATTTCAACAGAGTTGGACGAGGATGCACTTATTGAATGCGATGAAGCTCTTGCAAGCCGTATAATGCAGATTTCACGAGGTTTTCGTATGGTTATACCTCGTGACAGAAATAAGAATTATCGATTGAGAAAGGAGTGATATTATGGCGGCGATGACAAAAAGACTTTATGCACTTGCTTCCGGGCTGGGTCTTGTGGAACGAAATAATAAAGATGATTTGTTTCATCAGCTTGTATATGGAATTACCGGTAAAGAGCATGTAAGTGAGCTGACTGTTTCAGAAGCCAATGCCGTTCAGGCAGAACTTAAGGAACGAATGAAGTTGAAAAATCATAACAAACCGCTTAAGAAAAGACAGGAAGATTCGGTTCCGGGAATGATGACCGATTCAATGAAAAAACTCGCATGGTTTCTTGCATACAGACTTGAAGAGCTTGATGATAAAAATATACCTGTTCCGGCAAATATACGACTTGCAGGTGCAGTAAAAAAAGTACTTGGAATTACAGCTGATCAGTCCGATCCGCTTGTTTGGATTAAATTCAATGAAGGAATGAAGCTTATTGAATATATGAAACGCTATGTCAGATCAGCAGAACTCAAGGCGGCAAAAAAGGCAGGTGGCGGATAATGGATATTGAAAAGCTTACAAGCATGGAGCAGCTTCGTGATGATCAGAAGATACTTGCTGAAACAATAGGTCTTGAAGCATATAAAAAACTTGTTGTTAATTATGCAGGAAGCTTTATTTATGTACAAAAAATAGATTCTGTTTTAAAGGATTTACGAGATAATGAAATACGAGAAAAATTTGACGGCGGCAACTATGGAGAGCTTGCAAGAAAATATAATCTTGCAGAAGCAACGGTCAGGGATATTGTTGCAGATAAGCGTAAACAGCTTCGTGAAATGCCGATGGAAGGACAGATGAAGCTGTATGATTAGGCAAAATCTTTTCATACTGCTGAATGGATGTTGTATAATTAATATGGTATAGTTGATTTAGAACAAATCGACTATACCATTTTTATTATAAGGAGGTTTGCATATGTCACAGGATTTGCTGTTTTATGTAATAACAACAGCTATTACAATTGCAATTGGCATTATAACATATTTTCTCAAGCGTACAATTGATCGCAATGATAAATTGGAAGAAAATGTGCAGGAAATACGTGAAATGCAGTTTACACTGTCTGAAAAATATGCAACAAAAGCAGAAGTTGCTGAAATCAAAGCTACTATGCAGAAGCTGAATGACAGTCTGGACTACATTAAAGAGCATACGACAAAAAATGAAGATTTTATTCGTGTTATGACTCGCCTTGAAAGTAAAATCGACAGCTACTGCAGTAAATAGGAGGAATAATTTTGGAAGCAAAAGAAATGGCAGAGCGTATTCGTCAAAAGAAATTTTTTCGTAACAATGGAATTGTTCTCAAAGGTATCAATTTACTACGGACAAAATATGTACAGCTTTCAGAATTAAAATATGCACTTGAACCCACCGTTGCGGAAGCAGAGCTTAGGGACAGTATCAACTATCTTACTGAGAGCGGATACATTAAACTGAGAAATATCAACTCTAAGCAGGAAACGACTCTTGCCGATTGTGACTTTGAACACATCGAGGCAAAAGTATCTGCTGACGGCATTAAAATCATTGCCTGCGTTAAAAACGATGAATGTATTGACGTATAGGCGGTGACAGTATGGGAAACAGAAAACATTCAAAGATCGATAAGCTCGATCCTGCGGTAAAGGAAACTGTGGATGAAATGATAAAAACAGGAGCCTATTACCGCGAAATTGTTGCATATATCAAATCAAACGGTGTAAGCGTTTCAATGGCTGCTGTAGGGCGATACGCTAAAAATCTTATGAGCACGCTCGATGCACTGCGTATGAGTCAGGAAAATTTTCGTGCAATTATGGAAGAAACAGATAAATATCCGAATCTTGACATAACAGACGGTATCCTCAGGCTTCTGAGTAATCAGATTCTTGAGGCTATTAATAAAATGCCTGAAGAACAGCTGAAAGAACTTGATTTTGAAACATTATCCAAAAATGCAATTGCATTAACCAGAGCAGCTGCATATAAGAAAAACGTTGACATCAAAAATAAAGATATTCTTGAAAATGGTGCCGATCAGTTCCAGTCATTCATATTTGAAGCAATGGCAGCGGAAGAACCGGAACTGTACAAACGTGTCAAGAAGTTCGTAAAATCAAAGCAGAAGGTGGGGTGATGTTATATGGAAGTGTATGTGTTACAGGTAAAGTCGGGATATGAAGAATCGGCAGCAAGAATTCTGAATCATAAAGGATATAAAACCTTTTGTCCTACTGAGGAGATGCACATCAGATACGGAGGACAATGGCATAAAAAGCTGAAGCTTGTATTTACTCAATACATATTTATTGAATGTAAGTTAAGTGACGAGGATTACTACAGAATAAAAAATGTATGCGGTGTTATAAGGTTTTTAGGACACGGCAAACCTGAGCCGCTGTTGGAACATGAAAGAGCATATATACACTGGCTGCACAATAACGGTAAGCCGATTGAAGCTTCAAAAGTCTATGTTACAAGCACAGGTGAAAAAATGATACTTTCAGGAATACTCAGAGAGTGCATGAATAATATTATAAATCTTGATCTAAGACAGCGCAGAGCGAAGGTATCTGTTACACTGCATGGCAGAGAACATAAAATAACAATTCCTGTAATCAGTATCTGATAAAACAGCATGATTATATCAGTATGGTTGATTCGTCCCGTGCTGATCGGCATGTGTGTATAATATAAAAACGGATTTTAAAAAGCGAAAATCCGAATGGCGGAGCATGTCCGCATGAATATGCGTTTAAAATGCGTTTAACAGCACACACAGCCGTTTAAATAAATTTGGACGATAAATTATTACATTAAAATCAATGCGGCTAAAAAGGGCAAAAATGCCCTTATTTTTATGCAGTTGAAAGGAGGCGGTCAGCATGAGTAACATTAAGAAAAAAAGCGTCATGTCGCTGGCAGACGGTATCAATAAGTTTGAGAACAGCAGAAATGCTGTCAGGAACTCTGATTATACAGATTTAAATACGTTTATAAAAGACTTTTTAAACACTTCTGAACCAAAACAGCGCAGCAAGCTTGCCGAGGAATTCAAGAAGCGTCATCTTGAACTTTATGATTTTATTAAAGAAAACTCTCAGCTGATAGCTGCCGAAACAGAGATCTCAAGAACAATACAGGCGGCATTGTCAGGAGAGGAGCAGGCTGCGAACAATAATCGGCTCACTAATCTGCTGAAAATAATCGAAGAAAGCTTAGGTGAAGAAAAATGATGTTTTCAAGGTTCTCACCAAAGCAAATAAAATCGATGTTATGGTGGAAAATGCCTGACACTAAAAAATATGATGCGATTGTATGTGACGGTTCGGTTCGTTCAGGCAAAACAGTATCAATGACAATAGGTTTTGTATTGTGGAGCTGCAGTTGTTTCAATGGTGAAAACTTTGCTTTCTGCGGCAAAACTATTGACTCTTTGAAAAGAAATGTCATAACTCCGATGCAGAAATGGCTTGAGGGTGTTGCAGCGATCAAATTGAATTTAAGCCGTAATTTTTGTGATATTACAATTGAAAAAAATACAAACAGATACTACTTCTTTGGAGGCAAGGACGAGAGCAGTTATCAGCTGGTGCAAGGTATTACACTTGCAGGAGTACTGTTTGACGAGGTTGCACTTATGCCTAAGTCATTTGTAGATCAGGCTCTTGCACGTTGTTCGGTGCAAGGGTCTAAATTTTGGTTTAATTGCAATCCGGATGCAGCTTTTCATTGGTTTAATCTCGAATGGGTTGATGAAAATCAAGAGGCAGTAAGGAAAAAAAATCGTTTAAGACTGCATTTTACAATGAAAGACAACTATTCGCTTTCTGATGAAGTCCGTCAGCGATATGAAAAAATGTATACAGGTGTTTTCTACCAACGTTATATATTAGGACTTTGGGTAGTTGCAGAAGGTATTATTTATAAGCAGTTTGCTGATAACGTAGACGGCTTTCTTATTAACAATGCTGAAGATGTTATGTTTGGTACTATAGGCTTTGATTTTGGAGGTAACGGCTCGGCTCATGCAGGAATTTGTACAGGATTTACAAAAGGAATGCAAAGTGCAGTTATTCTTGAAGAATATTATCGTAAAGAAGTAATCACACCTGAACGACTTATTGATGATATATGTAATTTTATTTTACGCTGTCAGAGCAAAAATAACGTTTATGACGCTTATTTTGACAGTGCTGAAACAACTCTTATAAAAGGTGTAAAAGCGGCGGTAATGAAACGACAGATACCAATAAATATACATAATGCAAGAAAGTCAGAGATACTTGGACGAATACGTTTTACAAATCAAATAATGTCTCAGAACAGATTTTTTATTATGCGTAGCTGCAAACATGTTATTGAAGCAATGCAGTCAGCCGTATGGGACAGCGAACAATTGAAAGACGTCAGGCTTGATGACGGAAACTATAATATTGACAGCTTAGACGCATTTGAATACAGTGTTGAAAAATACATGAACAAAATGATTTCAGCAGGAGGCAGAAATAATGGATATAATAACGAGCTGTAAAAAAGCGTTTCCTGATGTCAATATTCCTGATATTAAAAGATACTATAGTGAACACATCAATCTTTGGAGGGATATATTTGAAAATAATCCTTCATGGAGAAAAGTCAAACGTTCAGGTCTTTATAATAAAGGATTTAGACGTCTTAAACGATTGAATGCAGCAAAATGTTTGTGTGATGAATTATCAGCCTTAACTTTTTCAGAACAATGCAATATTGCTTTAAGTGATGAAAAATACCAAAATTATATAAACAAAATCCTTGAACACAATTGTTTTTGGGACAGTCTTCCTGAATTTATAACATATGCCTATGCTCTGGGTGGTGGCTGTCTTAAAGTTTATGCAAGCAACAATAAGCCATGCATTGATTATGTACATGCAGACAAGTTTGTTCCTGTGGAATGGACCGGCAAACGTATAACAGGCGGAATCTTCCAATCAACAATTTGCAGTAATGAGTATATTTATACCATTTGTGAAAAGTATGGTCAAACAGAAAACTGCAATAAACTATTCAAGTCTACATCAGTTGAGGATATTGGATATGAATGTGAGTTTTCAGAACTGTTTAAACAGCCAATTGCAAATTATAATTCTGATGTTAAGATGTTTGGATATTTCAAACCATGTGTTGCGAACAATGCAGAATATGAAACACCGCTTGGCATGAGCGTTTATGCAAATGCTATTGATACTCTTGAGGCTTTGGATATTGCTTTTGACAGCTTTTCAAGAGAATTTGTTTTAGGCAAAAAGCGAATTATAGTGCCTGCTTCGGCTATTCAGACAGTTGTTGATACAGAATCAGGAAAGCTCGTCAGATATTTTGATGCTGATGACGAAGTATTTACAGCACTGTCTACTGAAGACGGAGAAACACAAAAAATTGTCGATAACACCGTTGTTCTTCGAATTGAAGAACATGTTGCAGCCATAAATGCACTTTTGAATATTTTGTGTTTTCAGGTAGGTCTATCAGCAGGAACACTTTCCTTTGATGCTGTACAAGGTATTAAGACAGCTACGGAAGTAATATCTCAGGACAGTAAAACAGCACGAACAATAAAGTGTAATAAGAACTTACTGACTGAAACAATTGAAGACGTTGTACATGCTGTTATATCGCTTGGAGTTTTACTTGGTGATATACCTAAAGCAGATTACAAGTTGACGATCGGATGGCAGGATAACATTATAATTGATGATAATGTGCTGATTGACAACAATATAAAGCTTGTACAAGCAGGTTTAAAGTCAAAATTATCAGCTGTTATGGATGTACTTAAATGTGATGAAGAAACTGCACAGAAGGAACTTGAAAGAATAAGCAAGGAGCAGTCTGTTTCAGGGCTTGCTGTTGATGATTTTTTGAACGGCGGTGAAGATAGTGACGAAACTGGAGATGATGCAGCTCAGCAAGGGTCTGAGTGAGCTTTATACAGGTCTTGAAACTGACCTTATATCCAACATTGCTGATTATCTAAAGAATGGCAGCATAAGCTGTTCAACAGCACAATGGAAAATTCAAATGCTTGCACAGCTTGGAGCACTTGACAAAACTAATATAAGGACAATTGCAGAATATGCAAATACAACACCGGAATTATTGACAGAAACACTTGAAACCGCTGCAATTACAGCAATTGAAGAACTTGAACCGGGATTTCGTGAGCTGGTTCGCAGTGGAATTGTTAATGACACTGATATTCCAATTGAACATATAATGAAGAATGCGATAAAAACTTACAGAAAACAAGCTAGCACTGACTTGAATATGGTAAATACGGTTATGCTGTATAAAGCAAAATCAGCAGCACGAAAAGTAATAAATGATACGTCAGAGCTTGCTGAAAAGAAAAATTTTCTTAATATGCTGAATAAAGCAGCAGGGAAAGTTGTAACAGGTATTGAAAGCCGTCAGGCTGCGATGCGGCAGTGCATAAAGGAAATGTCTGAAAAAGGCATTCCTGCATTTGTGGATAAATGTGGACGTGAATGGTCACCAGAGGCTTATATTAATATGAATATTCGGACAACTGTTGCGAATACCGCTTGTCAGGCTCAGTTTGACAGAATGGATGATTATGGACTTGATCTTATAGAAGTTTCAAGTCATAGCGGAGCAAGACCTAAATGTGCCAAAGATCAGGGCAAGATATTTAACCGCAAAAACAAAGAAGGTTATACAACTGATCTGTACGGAAATAAAGTACGATATTATTCGTGGAAGCGTTCAAGCTATGGTGAACCGGATGGAATTCTTGGCATAAACTGCGGACATCAGGTATATCCTTTTGTTCCGGGTGTTTCCAGACAAACATATTTTCCTTATGATAATAAAGAAAATAACGCTTTATATAAATCAATTCAAGGTCAGCGGGAACTTGAAAGACGTGTACGAAAGTCAAAGCGTGAATGCATGATTCTTGAACAGCTTGGTGATACTGCCGGTCTTGAAAAAGCATCTGTCACACTTAAGCGGCGTACAGATGCTTTAAAGCAATATTGCATTGACAATAATTTAAGCTATAAGCCTGACAGGGCAGCTGTCGCAGGTTATAACAAAACAGTTGCAGGAAAGGTAAGAAAATCGTTGACTTCTGCAAAGAACAATGATATACTAAAAGCAGAAAATCAATCAGATTTAGGAGCTTTAAAAGCACGTTTGCAAAGTGACAGGCATATAAGTAAAGAATATTATACTGCCATCAAGGGCAAATTTTCTCATGGCTCAGATAATGCGAAAAAAGTATTTACAAAATTAATTCCTGAAGGTTCTGTCAGCAATTCAGCTTTTACAGGAACAGCATACTATGATACTCATACAAAAAAGATCTCAATGCATTACGCTGCTGATTTAAAAAATGAACGTGGAGCTTGTGCAACATGGTTTCACGAACATGGACATATGATTGATGATTTGGCTGGAAATGTTTCAAATGATATGGATTTTCGCAGGCTGCTTGATGATGATTATATGCAGTATATGAAAACATATGGAAAAAAGCATAATCTAAAAACTTTTGACAAAGTTCAGGCTGCTATTGGCAAGGATTTATCAACCATGCGTGAGCATTCCGCTGTTGCTGATATAATAAATGCTGTGTCAAAAAATAATATTCGTGGAGTTGCATGGCATAGACCTGATTATTGGAAAGATGATTCGGCTATATGTGCAGAAGCTTTTGCACATATGTATGAAGCTCAATTTGATGAGAAACGTTACAAACAAATGCAAAAGTATTTTCCAAATGCATTAAAAAAATTTGAAGAAATGTTAGGAGGTTTATTGTAATGCTTACTGAAAAAAATGTATATGCGTACAGAAAATATTTTGATACTGATAATTGTGCTTTTGCAGAACCCGGAAATCAAATTATGATTTTCAATGAAAAAACAAACACTTATCATGTCAGTCCACCAAAAGAAACAAATGAGACATTCATGAACAGACTTGAACGTTGCAAAGAAGAACAACGCAATCTTTTTTTTGATGAATGGCAGCCATTCAATTATGAAGACGGCAAGTTATATTAAAACGCTCTTTTAAGGGCGTTTTTATTATGCTTAAATTGTGAACTTCAGGGAAAAATCACAAAACGAAAAAAAGACGGTAACACGTCTTATTTTTATGCCCTGAGCAAGGCATGAAACTGTTCGGATAATAAATTATACGGAGGTAAAATCAATGGAACCGAACGCAAACACAGAGTCATTGACAGAAGGAACAGAAACCAAATCAAACATAAACGAACCGGCAAAAGAAGGAACGCTTCATTCTGCTGAGTCTGAATCCAAGGGGGATTTTTCTAAAGAAAAAGATATTCCATCTGCAGAAGAACTTGCAGCATTCCGCAAATGGCAGGAGGAACAGAAGTCAGACGCTGAAAAGCAGGCAACAGCAATCAGCAAAGCTGAAAAGGCAAGAGCAGAAGCTGAAGCAAAGGCAGCGTCAGCTGAACTTAAACTTACAGCAATGTCAAAAGGAGTTTCTGCTGATGCTCTGGATGATGTTATTGCACTTGCAAAAACAAAAATCACTGACAAAGTAACAGCAGAACAAGCAATTGATGCCATTATTGCAAAGTATCCTGTGTTTGGTAAGAACATTACAACCGGGGTACATACAAATAACAATAATTCATCAATGTCCGGAGTTGAAGCGGCTTTTCTTGCGAAAAATCCCGGACTTAAAATTTAAGGAGGTTTATAAATATGCCACACATTTCACAGGAAAGATATTCAAATCTTGTCCTTGCAAAAATCCGCAGGGAAAATAAGCTTAAAAACGGTGTTGTATTTAATACTGATTATGAAGGAAGTCCTAAAGCAGGTCTTGTTAAGATTCCTGTAAGAGATACGGAAGTACAGGTTTCCGACTATGATAAAGCAAACGGTATTACTGCAGGGATAGGCGGAACGACTTACGAAAATTTTGTAATTAATAAAGATAAGGGTGTTAATGAAATAATTGACGGCTTTGATGCTCAGTCAGTTCCTGACAATCTCATTGCTGACAGACTGGATTCGGCAGGATACGCACTTGCAGCTCAGGAAGATACAGACGGCGGCACAGTGCTTCTTGCAGGTGCTACTGTTGTAGGTGTTAATACGCTCTCGAAAGAAAATATATACGATGTTATTATAGATATACGCAAAGAGATGTCAAAAGCCAATATTCCTGATGATGGCAAACGCTATCTTCTTGTAGTGCCTGATGCTTTTGCAATGATTTTGAAGTGTGATGAATTTGTTAAAGCATCTGCACTCGGTGATGCTGTAGTTCAAAGCGGTGCAATAGGAAAAATTGCAGGATTTAATGTTATTGAATGGAATGACAGCACAGCTAATCTTGCAATGATTGCAGGACACCCAAGATTTGCAACAAGAGCTGAAGAATTCAGTGTTCCTGTTCATGTTCAGGATATTTCAGGTTCAGGAAAATATATTGGAGCATCTGCTGTTCAGGGACGTCTTGTTTACGGTCATAAAGTACTCAGACAGGCAGCTATTCGTGCGGTATATACGCCAGAAGTGCTTGAAGTTTCAGCTGGTTCAGGTTCAAATGCTGGTGAAACTAAAATAACCGCAGCTGTAACGTCTGAAAGTGGTAATACTCTTGCATACATAAAAAATCCGGCAAAGCGTATAGCATATGGTACAACAAGTAATACATATGGCGGAACATCCATGACTTCCGGAACAGCAAAGGCTGTATCAGGCTGCACAGCAGGTGACATCATTGAAGTTGCTGAATTTAACAGCACTAATGGTTGTGTAAAAGTCGGCTATGTAACTCTTTCGGCGGTTGATATCAAATCATAATGAATGAAATTATAAAATTCTACAAAGACGTCTGGAAGGGCAATTCAAACAGTTCAGAGGAGGAGCTTTCAAGGCTCCTTTCTCGATGCTGTGATATTGTAGATAATGCCATTTCTTTTAGCGGATATACTGTTGAAACAGTTCCGGAGATTTATAAAACAAGAGTTTACAAGGCAGTTTGTTCTCATGTTGATTATGTAGATAATAACGGCGGTATTGACAGTATAACAGATATGGCATATAATTCAGTATCTTTAGGAAAATTCAGTTATTCTGCTGATAAATCTGCAAATTCAGCTAACAGCACTTTCGGACTTTGCAGTTCAGCATTAGAATATCTTATTCCTACCGGATTGCTTTACAGAAAGGTGGATGTTTTATGAAGCCTATACCTAAAAAAATGCTCATACACACAGCTGATTTAAAATCAATAACACATGATATATGGCAAACCGAAACATTGTCACTGATTTCAAGGCTTAAAAACATTCGTATTGAACCGTGCTCAAAAATCGTTACTGATAAGCAAAATAAGCAGTTAACGCTTTCGGCAGTTATGTTTTACGACTGCCGAAACAGTTATCCACAAAACATAAATTTCGTTCATGGTCAGAAAATTGTTTTTAATGATAAGCAATATACAATTGAAGTTATTGAACCTCTGTATGACGGCACAAAACTTCATCATTATGAACTGGGGCTGATATAATGAATGTTGAAATTTCGGTAAGTATGAATATTTCAGCTGTCGAAGAACGTCTGAAAGCATCAGCTGACAGAGCTTTGACAATAGTTACAGAGCAGGCGTTAAAGGATTGCAATTATTATTGCAAGCAAGACCAAAGCGGTCTTATTAACAGCAGTTTAATGCATAGTGAACCTCAAAAAGGTTTAATGCGTTGGAAAACACCATATGCAAGAAGGCAATATTATCTTAATTCGGTTCGCAGAGATATTAATCCTAACGCACGAAAAATGTGGGCTCATTATGCTGCAAGTATTCACGGAAACGACTGGCTCAAGGCAATGCAGCAGCTTTTTTCAAGATATGCAAAGGAGGGACGTTGATGCAGCATGATGTTCTATCATATATCTCTGATCTGACAGGTGCAGAAATAGGACAGCTTTCTGAAAGTGAAAGCATAACTGTTCAGCTTGCTCCTTCATCATCAGGCGAAAAATATCTTGACGGTTCCGGCAGTGATAATATATCTCTGTTGTTTTTATGTAAGAATAAAAATCAACAGACTGCATTAAAATCTCTTGAGCAAATTTGCAGTCATCTTACTCACATAAAAAAGCATTCACATGAAATATATAATCTTTACGTGGCAACTCAGCCAAACTATGTGGATCATGTGGGGGATTTCTGGATATACTCATGTATAATTAATTTTAAGTATTACAACAAGGAGGTTTTCTAAATGTCTGATACTATTGCACTTAATTATGATTACTCATTTAAAATCAATACAACACCAAGCTCTGAAACATCCTCTATGGCTGTTATAGCTAAAGGATTTGATAATGTTTCAGAGGCTCTTAACGAGGTTCTGTATCAGAATGCATTTCTTGGTGACTCAGGATACGGTTCGACATATGTTACAGGCGGACAGATTATTGTAACTCTTTCCGGTACAAGAATTGTAGGTGATGCAGCACAGGATTATATTTTCAGTGATGCTGTTTATTACAATTGGGGTAAATCAAGAGAAAGCAATATTGAAATGAGCTGCCCGGACGGAACAACGATAACCTGTCCTGTTACACTTGCTAAAATAGCACGTTCAGGAGGTGCTGCTAATAATGGTACGTCAATTTCTGTTGAAATACACTTTAACGGAAAACCGACAATAGCAGAATCAACAACCACAGAATCAACTGAATAATCAAGTTAATATTTTAAAGCGTTTTGAGAAATCAGAACGCTTTTGTTGTATATTGAGGAGGAACACTTATGGCTTATAAAATAAAAAAGCAGCACAATATCATTGAGGATATAGAACTGCTTGCGGAAAACAATTCAGTTTCAATGACAATTCATGTAGATATTAATCCCGATGCAATAGCTAAAGATTATCGTCATATTCAACTTGAGCTTATTCATGCTCAAAAAGCTGTTAACAACAAATCTGATAATGCATTTGAACAATTTGAAAAAGCTGTAATATCAATGTTCAATTTAATCTTTGGTGAGAAAAATACTGATAAGCTTCTTGAATACTTTGATGGTGAATATACAGAAATGTCCGTTCAGCTTGCACCGTTTATAACTAACGTGGTACAACCTGCAATAAAACAATCGGTCAAAAATAAAAAAAGCATTATAGCAAACAACTATAATCTCAGCAGAGCTCAGAAAAGGAAACTTGGACTGTGATTTTTGATATATCAAAGGCTTTGCCTAACAAAACTGTATATAACGGTAAAACTTACAGACTTAATCTTACACTCAGTAATGTGCTTAAAGTTTATGGGATACTGCACGAAGATGAGATTTTAAGTGAAGAAATAAATGCTTTCGCATTAGCATTGCTTGTGAAAGAAAAAAATCCTCCGCCTCTGCTGTTAGAACATATATTTAATGAATACATCAGCATAACAAAGAAGTCATCGAGAAGTACTGAACTTCGTATTGTAGATTTCAGGCAGGACGGAATATATCTTTATTCATCATTTTTACAGGATTACGGCATCGATCTTGTCAAAGAAAGCAGACGTATGCATTGGTGGAAATTTGTATCACTCTTTCAAGGACTTTCTGAAAAAACAAAGATGCGTGAAGTTATGAGAATACGCTGTCAGAAAATACCTGAGAGTAACAAAAACAATACTGAATATATTGCTAATCTTATTGAATTAAAGCAATATTATGCACTGGAATTGTCACAAAGCGAAAGAGAAACTAATTTTAAACATGGTCTTGCAGGACTTGCTGAAACTTTAAAAGCAAGAGCAAAAGCATAAAGAGAGGTGATTTTTATGCCTGAAGCTGATGGTGAAGTTGTATATCAGGTACGAGCTGATACAGAAAGTTTACATGAAGATTTAGATAAAGCACATAGCGAAGCAAAAAAAGGAGCAGAAAAATTAAAGTCATTGGCAGGCGGTACAGCTAAAGCTGTTGGCGTAGGTTTTGTGGCTATAGGCACTGCTGCTGTTACTGCAGGCGGCTATACTGTTAATCTTGCAAATGATGTTGATAAAGCTATGAACAGCTTTGCAGCATCAACAGGTGCATCAAAAGCTGAAATGGAAGATTATCAGAATGTGCTTGAAAAGATCTACGCTAATAATTACGGCGAAGATTTTCAGGATATAGCTGACAGTATGGCACTTGTAAAGAAAAACCTTGGTGATTTGTCAGATGAACAACTGCAAAATATTACTGAATCAGCATTTACTTTACGTGATACTTTTGAGTATGACATAACTGAATCATCACGAGCTGCAAAAGCAATGATAGATAATTTTGGCATATCGGGTGAAGAAGCCATGAATCTCATTGCTGCCGGTGCACAAAATGGTCTCGATTACTCAGGAGAACTTATTGACAGCATAAATGAATACTCTGTTCAATTTGCCAAAATCGGCTTTTCTGCTGATGATATGTTCAAGATCTTTGAAAAAGGCTCAAAAAGCGGTGCATTTAATCTTGACAAGGTTGGTGATGCTGTCAAAGAATTTTCAATTAGAGCAATTGATGGTTCTGATTCAACCAAAGCCGGATTTACATCTTTGGGTCTGAACGCTGATGAAATGGCTGCTAAATTCAGTAAAGGCGGAGAATCGGCAAAGTCAGCATTTAAGGAAACTGTAAAAGCACTTGCAAGTATTGAAGATCCTCTTGCACAAAATACAGCCGGAGTAAATCTTTTTGGTACAATGTGGGAGGACTTGGGTCCGGAAGCAGTAAAAGCTCTTGCAGATATTGAAGACGGTGCATATGATACCGGTGATGCGCTAAATGAAATCAAAAAAGTAAAATATAATGATCTAAGTTCAATGCTTGAAGGATCGAAACGTTCTGTTGAGATGCTTGCAGTTCCGTTGGGAGAAATGCTGATACCTGTACTTAATGATATTATACAGGATACACTTCCCCTTCTTCAGGAACTTCTTCCAATCTTAATTGAAAATATCGAAGAATTTTTACCGCCATTGCTCCAAACAGCTCAGGAGATTTTACCTGTTATACTGGATTTGATAAATCAGCTTATGCCTGTAATAACACAGATGATGAACGAAGTTCTTCCGCTGTTACTTGAAGCAGTTCAGCTTTTACTTCCTGTATTTATGCAGATAATTCAGGAATTGCTTCCGCCGATGATTGACCTGTTTACACAGCTTATGCCGATTATCATTGAGCTTTCATCTGCTTTAATTCCACCTCTTGTGGCGATTTTTGAAGCCCTGATTCCCGTTATCCTGCAAATAATTGATGCACTTCTTCCGCCGCTTATAGATTTATTCAAATCATTAACACCTGCAATAGAAGCATTGACACCTGTTATTGAAGTATTGGCAAAATGCTTTTCAAAAACATTAAGTGAGGCAGTAAAAAATGTAATGCCCATAATTGAGAGCATTATCGATGTATTAAAAAATGTCATAAACTTTATTTCCGATGTATTTAAAGGGGATTGGGATGCAGCGTGGAATGACATAAAAAATGTAGTAGTCAGCATATTCAATGGCATTATTTCAGCAATACAAAGCGGAATAAACGGAGCAATCGGATTAATAAACAGCATGATAAACGGTGTTAATAAAATAACAGGCGTTGTAGGACTTCCGGAAATTCCAAATATATCTGATGTTTCACTTCCTAAGTTCCATGCAGGAGGTATTGTTGATTTTTCAGGTAATTTTGAAGGACTTGCTATGTTGAAGTCCGGAGAAATGGTACTTACTTCCGAACAGCAAAAAAGACTTTTCGACATAGCAAACGGATTTAATTATCCCATACTCAGTGAAGGTTACAGCAGTGTAAACAATCAGTCAAGTGTGGTAATTAATAACAATCAGGTTTATAACGTCAGAGATGAATATGACATACAACGTATATCAGAAGATATAAACACACTTGAAAAACAATTTAAAATGGGAAAAGGAGGATAATATGTATTTTATTTTTAACGGTAAAAGCTCTGAGGAAATGAACTTAAAAATTATTGAATTTTCCCCTCCTTCGAGAGCAGCACGACTAAACGAACAAATAACCATACCCGGAAGAGCAACCCCGGTCACAATTCTTAAAGACAACTATGTAAAAACTTCAATTTCAGCTAAATTTGCTCTTTTTGACAGAACAAAATATCGTGATGTTTTGAGTTGGCTTTCAGGAAGTGGAAAATTAATTTTCAGTGATGAAGATAATCTTTACTATAATGCGTTTTTTTGTGAGGAAATTCAAACAACAAGAATTGACAATAGTGTATTTGAGCTTGAATGCAAAGTGGAATTTGATCCGTTTGCCTATTCTGTTGCTCAGAAAATCATAGATTTGACAAATGCAACAAGTTATATTGAAGTTCAAAATTCAGGAAGCATGATAGCTGAACCTATTATTACATTCACACCGTCTGAATCCGAAAGCGTGACGATTGATACCAATGGTTTGATACTTAATATTGATATACCGCAAGAAGCTGAAAAAATTGTAATAGATAGTTCTTTGCTGATTATTTACTACATTACAAGTACTAATGAAAAGGTAAATTTAATGCCGCAAACTGTTGGCGACCTTCCACTTTTAAATATTGGTAAAAATTATATAAAGCATTCAGGCGGTATATCAGCAATGAATATTAATATCAATGAGAGGTGGCTGTAAATGACAGGAACAGGAACGGAAACAGATCCATTCATAGTAGGTTCATGGAGTGAATTTGTATCTGCAAATGCTGGCAATGAAAGAAAATTCATTAAATTTGCAGACTCTGATAATAAAACAATTGATTTTAATGACATATCTCCAGCCGGTATGGATACAATTACGATAAAAAATCATATTGATTTCAATAACTGGACGCTGATGAATTTTTATTCAGAAAGCAAACATATTTTGGAGGTATATTTCAATGTTTATTGGGGCAAAACTTGGGTAATAAAAAATTTGAATTTTCTAAATTTTTATCATGTGAGAAATGAAGGGGCATTTATTTATACAAGTTACGCCGCTGACGATATGAAATATTTTATGTATAACTGCAAATTTTCGGGTTATATAAATTACGCTGCTAGTTCTCAGTTTATATACTACAAAAACACGCAAGGCGGCGGTAACAAAATACTTGGATGTTCGTTCAATATTGAAGGTAACTGCGGCACTGATTTTAATTTCATATTAGGTACAAGTAATAGCAACCCGCTCGTGAGTAATAATTTTGTAAAATGTCAGTCGGTGCAATTCAAATTAAATCTTAATTTAGCGTCTGGTTCAATCTGTAAGGCAACGGTTCTGAAAGAATGCTTAATTGACGGAAAAATAAACATAACTTCCGAACAAACGGAAGTGGCGATGATTGTTGGTGATGCAACAAGTGATAAGGTTGACATTGGCGGCAATAATGTGTGTTTGCTGAATGCAAATAAGCCTATCTGGTATTATCAAAAGTGTGATAATATACTTGTTTATGACAACACACAGTCAACATTCACAGAAAACAGTGTAAATGCAATAGGCTGCACCCCTGCTCAACTTACAGATGCCGCATATTTGAAAAGCATAGGTCTTGACATAGGAGTTGATTAAATGGCTTGGAAAATCATTGATAACATATTGACTAATGATCAATTTGCTGATATGCCTGAAAAGTCAATGTTTGCTCCTTATCCTGATATGCTGTGGCGTATTGATACTCTATATAATAATGGCTTTCCATTTACAAAATTAATGCCGGGGATACTAGGCATTAATCTACAGCCGGTTAAACGTAAATACATACATGTATACTACATCGGCACGAAACAAGACGAGTTCAACAGCAACGGACTTGCAATCTTATCTCCAACAAAATGTACAGTCACCGAAGAGCTTAATGGAACATATGAATTGTATATGGTTCATCCGGTTGATTTACAGGGGAAATGGAAATACTTAATAGAAATGAATGTAATTAAAGCAGAAGGTCAGCTTTTTCGTATTTATAAAAAGGACACATTAATGGAAAATGACGGCAGTATGAGCAGAATTGTTTATGCACGTCATATTTTTTATGATTTGAACGACAGGTTACTGCAGGATGTTCGCCCTGAAAAAAAGAATGGCTACAACTTTATTGATTGGATAATGACACATATGCATCATGATGATTTGTATGGAGATTATTCATTCTATGAATTTGAGTATGCTTCTGATATTACTGATACTGCAACATCATATTTTACAGCTACATCTCCCGTAGCAGCCTTGATTGGCAATGATAATTGTATGGTAAACCGTTTGGGCGGTGAATTGTACAGAAATAATTTCTATTTCAGCATAAATAAGAATAAAGAGAATTCAAAACAAAATGCGTTTAACATACGATATGGTGTCGATTTGCTCAAAGTTCATGAAACTGTAGATTATACTGACGTGTGTACTAATTTAATTGCATATGACAATTTTAATCAAATGTTTGGAGTATCATATGTAGAAACTGCAGGATTGCATCATCATCACATTACAAAACAGGTCAACTTTAATTATGACGAACCGGACTATGATCAATTTTGCAGTGATGCACAGGCGTATTTTGGAACTGTTTACGTTCCAAGGGTAACGTATGAAGTGAAATTCGCTGCATTGAAAAATGATGAACGGTATACAGAATTCTCCAACTTACAATCAATGAATGTCGGGGACAGTGGTATTGTACATATACAGCAATTAAATATCGACAGCATTCAAAAAGTTGTAAAAAAAGAAGTCAACGCAATTACAGGCGAAACAATTTCTATCGTTCTCGGGAACTTTAAAGGCTCGATTGTTCGTGCTGATTCTTTTTCGCAGACTATTTCAACAAACAGCGGCAATGCAATTGATAAACAGCTTGCGGCATTGCAGACAGCTCTTGATCAAAGTATTGCAAAAAGCTTAATATATTGGGATAATCTTGAAGAATATACATGGGATGAACTTGAAGAATTTACATGGAATATGTTGGAGGGTAATTTATGACATATACAGAAAATCTGCATCTTTCACTGCAAGGCAGAAAACCTGAAAAGGTATCTCTTGATGCTCTTAATACAAATTTTGAAACTTTAGATGAGACTATTGGAGAACATAACAGCAATACAGACATACATGTTACAAACGAAGAAAAAGCAGCTTGGAATGGAAAAGCAGATGCAGCAGACATGTTAACAATTCAGACAGCGCTGGCTGCTTTGACTGCTCGTGTAGAAGCTTTAGAATCTGTTCAAACGGAGGTTTGAAATGAAAACAATAATGCACAGTGAACATATACGATTTGTAGACAGCAGGTCGATACAAAGAGTAGAGATATTATGCGATACAGCGGCAGATTTGCCGACTGCATCAGAAATTTCAAGCGGTATGTATGCGGCAGGCTCGCTTGCACTTATTGCAAGTGAACATGAAATCAAGATACTGAACAACGAGGGTGAGTGGGTATGACTCTGTATGAAATATACAAAGCTCAGCTGCTCGGCTATTCTGCCGATACGCACACACAAATTGTAGCAGATTGGCTGAAAAACAGTGCAGACGGTACCGTTGAAGTATTTGGCACTCCTCCGCTTACGCTCACAAACTGCAAAGGCGGTAAGCTTGTGAGCTACACTATAACAGGAAATACAGTTCAGGACGGAGAGCCAAGTCCTGACGTGCCTGTTGAGGTGCAGAGCGTGGGGGATTTAGTGACTGAAGGAGAGCATAAGGGGAAATATGCTGTCCCTGTCACAGTAGCTTCAAACAGCTCAGACAGTGTTACTTCGATAATATATCTTGATGAACCTTTGCGAAAAGTCGGAGATTATCAAGACGAATTATATCCGGATAAAGTTATAAGACGCTGCAAATCTGTAATTCTTGACGGCACAGAAGAATGGACAACATCTGTTGTATCCGGCACGTTAAGACGCTTTGTATGGGCAACGGAAAGCTTAAATTCAAAGGATTACAAACTCGGGATATGCAACAGATTTAAGTATGCATACAGAAATGCAAATCACGGAATATACATTAACAGCGTAAATACAGGCTTATATATATTTTATAATGATATATCAACCGTTGACGAGTTTAAAGCATGGCTGGCATCTAACAATGTCGAAGTAATATATCCGATTGAATCGGCAACAGAAACAATTTCGAAAACAAACATAAAAACAATAAAGTCCGCATCAGCAACGCTGTCTGTTGACACGACTGTACAGCCGAGCAATGTTAGTGTGACTTATACCGCGTCAAAATCATACGCTCAATCAGAGCAGCAGCTGACATCACAGCTGCTTGACGTCATGGAGGGAATAGAATGAATTCAGAAGAATTTTGCAGAAAGTTTGAACAGCTTCAAGCTGTTTATACGGACATCATTGAAAAAAACAAAACAATTGAAGAACAAGGTGCAAAAATCAAAGAACTTGAACAGACAATTAGCAAATCAGGATATAAGATTGTTCCTGACAGCAACGGCTGTTTCACTTTAGTAAAAGACGAAACAGCAGTCGTTCCTGAGGGCGATTATCTGAATCCGATTCAGTATCAGGAGGGAATGAAGGTAACTAAAGGACTGTGGTATACTGACGGAGCTTCTATCTGGGAGGCTGTTAAAAACGGTGTTCCGTCAGGCTTTGATGACAAAAATTACTTTGATATTATTGAAGTATAAAATGGAGGTTTGAAATGAAAACTCAATTGGCTAAACTGATTAATGTCAAGAGCATTGTAACGCTTGGTTTGACTAGCGTTTTTGCTGTTTTATCTTTAAGAGAAAATATATCTGCAGAACAATTTCAAACTGTTTTTACTACAATTATTGCGTTTTACTTTGGAACGCAGTATCAGAAAAATTCTAAGGAGGATTAACAAATGAACTCACCGTATATGGGAAGATTTTATATTTCTCAAGGATTTCGTCCAAAAACAAATCCACAGCATGATGGTCTTGATCTGGTTGGACAAGATAGTAAGAAAATTCATAGCACTGTAAATGGAATAGTAAGATATGCAGGATGGGAGAATCCTTCAAATCATAATCAGGGCTTTGGTATGTACGTTTGTGTCCACGGAGATGATGGATTATATTATTACTTTGGACATTTGTCACAGCTTAAAGTAAGTACAGGCGACAACGTACATATTACTGATGTTATCGGCATTGAGGGAAGTACAGGAAGAAGCACAGGCAGCCATTGTCATTATGAAATTCGCAAAGGATTTTACAAAGGCGCAGAAGTTATAAACATCTGTACTAAATCCGGTATTCCTAATGACACAGGTAAAACTTTTGATGATGGATATCGTATATCAGAACCGAAAACAAATGACATTTTTACTTTACAGCGTATCCTTAATAGCAAAGGGTCTTGCCTTGATGTAGACGGTATTGCAGGACCCAAAACTCTGGCAGAGTGCTATAAGTATACGATTGAATTAGGTGATCAGGGACAACTGACACGCTGGGTACAGCAGCGTTTAAATGCTCTCGGTTTTGGTTTCTTATGCGGAACTGCTGACGGCATTGCAGGAAATAACACTATGAATGCAATTCATGAGTTCCAGAGAGCGAATAATCATTCAGTCGGAGTTCTGAAAAATACTGATTGGGATGTACTCGTAAAGTAATAAAAATGATGCCCTGATGCAATAGCAAAAGGGCATCTTATTCTATAGTTAGGAGGATTATGTATGAAATCATTTATTCCATGGATTGGTGGTAAATCACAGCTTGCCAATCGTATTGTTTCAATGTTTCCTGATAAAATTGAACGCTATATTGAAGTGTTTGGCGGAGGTGGTTCAGTCTTATTTGCACGAGATAAACACGCACCGCTTGAAATATATAATGATGCAAACAGTCAGCTTGTAAACCTGTTTCGATGCATAAGATTTCATCGTGGAGAGCTTCAGCGTGAAATCTCAGGATATATTAATGCAAGAGAAGTGTTTGAAGATATCCGCACACAGATAAATATGCGTGGTTTTACCGACATTCAACGTGCTGCAATGTTTTATGTTCAAATAAAAATCAGTTATGGAGCAGATGGCAGAACTTATGGATGCAATAAGAAAAATATATCTGCTGATTACCTTACAAAAATAGAAGAACGTTTAAAAGCAGGTTCGGGAGTTGTTATTGAGCATAAAGATTTTGAAAATCTTATTAGAGTCTACGATCGTTCAGGAGCATTATTCTATTGTGATCCACCATATCATAAAACTGAAAAATACTATGATGCAGAGTTTAAACAATCCGATCATGAACGTTTAAATTTATGTTTAAATAGTATAAAAGGACGATTTATTTTGTCTTATAATGACGATGAGTATATCCGTGAATTATATAAAAACTTTAATATTATTGCTGTTGAACGTCAAAACAATCTGAGCAACGGAAGTTTTAAAGAGCTTATCATAACAAACTTTTAATGTAT
>DJPR01000039.1 GCA_002438605.1 Ruminococcus sp. UBA6407 | reverse complement strand
CGGGGCATAACCATTGTCATTAAGATACCGTCAATTCTGAGTTTGGGATTGATTTGCCGCTTGACCATTGACACGGAGCGAAGCAACAGCTCTAAGCCTTTTGCAGAAAGATAGTGGGGCTGTGTTGGGATAACCACGCTGTCAGCCGCCGCCAATGCGTTAATGGTTATCATACCCAAGCTCGGCATACAGTCGATAAGCACATAATCGTAGTTTTTCTTAACCTCATTCACATAGGTTTTCAAAACACGCTCACGGCTCATCGCATTGATTAGCCTTACTTCAAAGCCCGATAACTCAATGTTTGACGGGAGCAGGTCAACGCCCTCGCTGTGGGATAAAATCCCTTGCGAAACATCAAAAGATTTATCGTCTATGATGTTCTGCATGATTGTGGAAAGCGTAATGGGTAAATCGTCTGGTCGGCTGTAACCCAGAGCCATTGTGAGATTTGCCTGTGCATCGGCATCAATCAACAACACTCTTTTTCTTTGCTTCGCCAGACCCACACCCAGATTGACCGCCGTTGTGGTCTTGCCAACACCGCCTTTCTGATTGGTCAGAGCAATCACTTTGCAATTTGACATAGTGCGTCCTCCTTTCGCATAGATTTAGCCGCTTTGTCAAGGCGGCTATGTAAATCGTACAGAGAACGCAAAAAAGCCGCTTACTCTTATGGAAAAGAATAAGCGGCTCACTTTTGAATTGCCTTAGACATATTCGATTTTCATTTTCTTGACGGGCGCATTGACTACCTTAAAAATGAGTTCGTCAATGCAGTCCGTATATCTGCCTTGCCGTATGAGAGCGTTTTTCAGCTCCACAAGGCTATGTAATATCAGCGTCCTTTCGTGACTGTCTAAATATAGATGGGTGGTTTTGTCTTTCATACGCTCGACCTCCTTGCGTTTATATTGTACCGTAGGTTGATGTTAAGTTCCAATGTGCAATAGGCTTGTCCTATGCAACATCGGGAACAGCGGCGTAAATATTGATTGTTCTAACGCTGCCACGCTTAACTACTGTAGGATGCTCGGAAAAGTCTACTTTATTGTTTTCGCCGTACTTCAATACCTTGTCCGAGGTCTTTAAGCTATGTACACAAAGCCCACGAACCGCAGGATTTTGAGCTGAATTTGCGCTGTGGAACATTTCCGATGCTTCTCTGGGGACCGAAGAACTTGCGCACGTTGAAATGATATCAGCAATACTATATCAGCTTACAAAAAATCTTACACCCGAAGAAATAAAGGAAAGTGGATTTGACACATATTTTGTTGACCATACAACAGGAATATATCCTGTTGCAGCTTCGGGTGCACCATTTACAGCAGCATATTTCCAGTCAAAAGGAGACGTAATCACAGACCTGACAGAAGACTTGGCTGCGGAACAAAAAGCAAGAACAACCTACGACAATATTTTAAGACTTGCTGATGACCCTGATGTCCGTGACCCGATTAAATTTTTGCGTCAGCGTGAAATCGTGCATTTCCAGCGTTTCGGAGAAGCTTTGCGTATAACACAGGATAACCTTAACTCTAAAAACTTCTATGCCTGCAACCCTGCATTCGATAAGAACTGCGGACGCAAAAAATAATTTATAGCAATACAACAAAATGCTGCTCAGAAATGGGCAGCATAATTATTTCTGTTTTCGTGCAAAAAATCAGGCAAAACTTTAGGTAACACCGCACAAGCTTTGTGCGGTGTTGCCTTTATTCTGATTAATCAGATAAAATAGACAACAACTTCAGGAGGATTAAATAACCTCAGTTTACCAAGACCTCCTGAAACAAGAAGTTTCATATTTCCTACTTCAAAAACTCCTTTTGAGTATTTGGGAAAGAACCTGCGTTCAGGCGAAAGCAGTCCTATTCTTGTAAATGGAATCACAACTGCTCCGCCATGAATATGACCGCTGAACGTATAATCTGCTCCCCACTCCGAGTATACATCGGCAAAAAGCGGATTATGAGCAATCAGAAGATTGATGCCGCCGATTTCAGACTTTCCGACCGCATTTTCAAGCTCCTCAACAGTATATCCGTCAAGATTTTTATAACTGTTATTCTTTTTATAGATAGTTTTTTTCAGTGAAGCTGATGTTATATTGAATTTACGTCCCTTAAAGTCAATGCTTTCCGTCCCGTTGTTCACAAACCTTACACCACACTCATTTAAAATCGAATTAAACTCCCGAAAAAGCGTTTCAGGCAAGTCAAGCTCATGATTTCCATATGAATAATAAACAGGAGCAATTGATGTGAGGACTTTAAGGAAGTTCCCCGCAGACGTAAAATCACTGCAATACCTTGTTATAAGGTCACCGCTGAAAATAATTACATCAGGACATTCTGATTTGACCATCTCTAAAAGCCGACTGTTATTCTTCCCGAATTTTCTTTTATGCAGGTCAGAAAGGTGAACGATTTTCAGTGCATTTTTGTCACTGTTAAAAGCTTCTCTGCGTATTTTCAGAATAAAAATATTTTCAATCAAGGCGTAAACAAACAGACAAATAAAAAGAAAAAGCAGTATCTTCAATCAGTCAAAACCTCCATACAAATATATTTATAACAATACAATAATTGAAAAAAAGTTTCAGGTTGTTGAAAGCTGATTCAGCACCGCACAAAATCTTTGGTCACTCTTTGTGCAGTACTGCCCTGAATAAAGTAAGGGAACGCTCCCTTGCAGAACGTTCCCTCTTAAAATCAGTCCGCAGAACTGTTTTTAATTCACCCTTTGCAGACACTCTACGGCTCTTTTTGAAACTCCGTCCCACAACCCTGCAAGGCTTTCTGCCCTTGACCTGACTAAAGAGTTTGCAAACCCATTATGCACAAAACATATCAAAAGACTTTGTGCGGCATTACCTTAACTCAATTTCAGCCTTTTTGACAGACTAAGCCTGTATTCACTCGAATACAGGCTTTTATCAATCAATAGAAACAGATACTTTTAAATCCTTCTTTGCCGCACCGGCACGCATAATTGTACGAAGTGCCTTTGCAATACGTCCCTGCTTGCCTATTACACGTCCCATATCATCGGGAGCAACTGAAAGGTGGAATACAATAACACCCTCTTCATCAGGAGCGTCCTCTGTTATTTTAATTGCAGACTTATCTTCAACAAGACCTGCCGCAATGGTATATAATAAATCTTTCATTAATTTTTCCTCCAAAGCATCGTAAACAGAGGTCAGACGAATGTCCGCCCTCCGCTTCGTTACCTTATGCAGATATTAGAGAATACCTTCGTTCTTGAAAATACCCTTTACTGTATCTGTTGGCTGTGCACCGTTAGAAAGCCAAGTCTTAGCCTTATCAGCGTCAACCTTGATTACAGATGGCTCCTTAGTAGGATCATAGTAACCAATCTCCTCGATGAATCTGCCGTCTCTTGGGTATCTTGAATCAGCAACAACTATACGATAAAAAGGAGCTTTCTTAGCACCCATTCTTCTGAGTCTGATTTTAACTGCCATTTAATTTCACCTCCACATAAAATTTATTGTATATAAAAACTTACACTTATCAGATAAGCAAAGCAGATATATCTTAATTATTCAATTGGCGGCAGATTTCCTCCGCCCTTTCCTGCAAGTTTATCGAAATTCATTCCTGCAAGCTGTTTTCTTGCTTTACGCTGGAACATTTTGCTTTTATTTCCTGTAAACTGCTTCATGACCTTCTGCATCTGGTCGAATTGTTTAAGAAGTTTATTTACGTCCTCAACCTTTGTACCTGAACCTGCGGCTATACGCTTTTTCCTTGAAGGATTGATAATTGACGGCTTTTCACGCTCTGCAATAGTCATTGAAGTAATAATAGCCTCAATTCTGTCAAGCTGTTTTTCGTCAATATCAGCGTCCTTGATTTTATCCTTAACGCCCGGCAGCATAGAGATAATCGACTTCATTGAACCCATTCGCTTAATCTGCTTGAACTGGTCAAGGAGGTCATTCATATCAAACTTATTTTCCTTGAACTTTTTTGTGAGTTTTTCAGCTTCCTTTTTGCTCATAACGTTCTCAGCTTTTTCAATAAGTGTGAGAACATCGCCCATGCCGAGTATTCTTGAAGCCATACGTTCAGGGTGGAACTGCTCAAAATCGTCAAGCTTTTCGCCCATTCCGACATATTTTATAGGTTTGCCGGTAACAGCAAGAACAGAAAGTGCCGCACCGCCTCTTGTATCAGAATCAAGCTTCGACATAAGAACACTTGTTATCCCGATTGCATCATCAAAGGCTTTTGCAACATTTACAGCGTCCTGACCTGTCATTGCGTCAACAACGAGCATAATTTCATCAGGATTTGTTTCTTCCTTGATATTTTTCAGCTCGTCCATAAGCTCTGTATCAATATGCAGACGACCTGCTGTATCTATGATAACAATATCATGTCCGTAATCCTTGGCATGACGCATAGCCTGCTTTGCGATTATCAGCGGACTGATTTGTCCCATTTCAAAAACCTTGACACCTGCTCTTTCGCCAACGACCTGTAACTGATTAATAGCCGCAGGACGATAAATATCACAGGCAACAAGCAAAGGTCTGTGGCCTTCCTTTTTAAGATGTTTTGCAAGCTTAGCCGCATGGGTTGTTTTACCTGAACCCTGAAGTCCGCACATCATGATAACGGTCGGCGGCTTTGAGGAAATATTTATTCTCGCATTATCATTGCCCATAAGAGCAACGAGTTCCTCATTAACAATTTTAATAACCTGCTGTGCAGGAGTAAGACTTACAAGAACGTCCTCACCAATAGCTCTCTCCGTAACCTTAGCCACAAAATCCTTAACGACCTTATAGCTTACGTCAGCTTCGAGGAGTGCAAGACGAACCTCTCGCATAGCTTCTTTAACGTCAGCCTCTGTAAGTTTACCTCTTGATTTAAGCTTTTTGAATACATTATTCAGCTTTTCCGAAAGGCCTTCAAAAGCCATAGCACACTCTCCTTTACTGCAAATTATATATGTAACATTACACTTAACGCTTAATTTTTACAGCGTTCAGTATAAAAGTGAAAGTCCCTTTTCAACTGATTTATTCAGCTTATCTGCGATTTCGCAGTCACTGATATTTTCAGAGATTTCCTTTATTTCGTCAAAGCACTCTTTCATTTCGGAGAGACGCTTTGCGAAGCCCAGCTTTTCTTCCATTTCAAGCAGGATTTGTTCTGAACGCTTAATGCCGTCCCGAACAGCCTGACGTGTTATTTCTCTCGGCTCGGAAATTTCAGCAAGAGAAAGGTCATCACAATAATATAGCTCCATTGTTTCACGCTGTTTATCGGTGAGCAAATCGCCGTAGCAATCGAGGAGCAAAACGAATTTAAGTTCTTTAGACATTATAGACTCCTGCCTGACAGCTGTAATGCTGTTTTACTTTACACATTGTAACATATTATTTTCATTTTGTCAAGCAGGAACTAAGATTTAAACGCTTTTCACAAAACAGCATATAAAATCAATTAATAATTGTAAAAACTACATCAAAAAATGGGTTTCCAAAGGGTTGATAACCCTTTGGAAACCCTTTTTTGTGCGTCGTCCCTTAATTTATACTGTTAATGCTTGTTATCTCAACCGAATTTATCATGTATCCGCTGTCAGACTTCTTCAGCTTATATTTCGCAACCTTTGATACTTCCCTGCCTGCATTTTTTTCAGATATCATCCATGACGGCTTATCCTGAATATATTCCACCTCAACCGAATAAGTATCACCATTTTTTGAAACTGACGTAATATCAGGATAATATGAAAATACAATAGGATTAACAGGAATATTATATGACTTTGTGTCCGCATTGTAATAAAACTTTACATCACCCGAACCAACCGTCTGATGCTCTATTTCAGGAATGTCCGAACCAAATAAATTTGCCGCATATTTTTCAATGTCAACAGCAGGAACGCTTACCATATCAAGATTTTGCTCGTAATTGTCAATGTCATCAGACAATATAAGTGACCATATTGCAGCAGTTATTATTCTGTCTGAAGCCAATTCTGACGGCGACTCAAATGAGTCTATATCCATTATTACAGCAGGATAAACAGTATCAATAAATCCGTCTTTTTTGTCCTCACCTGCCGTAAAGCTTCTTACACGCTTAATTCCCTCGCCAACCGAAAATGTAAATCCGATTATGGCAAATCCAAACAAAACTATGCCTAAAATTGCATAAAGATGCTTCTTGAATTTGCTTTTATTGCTTATTGAAACGTCTATATCATCGTCTTCAACGTCCTGAACCTTTGCGTCTTCAAGCTCCTTCGGACTCTCATCAAGAATATTTTCCAATGCGGAAATAATCCTGCCCTTCTTTTTGGCAGACGGTTCAACATCTATATTTATATTACTGTTTTCAGCAGAATTATCATTTTGCTCTATTACTTTTACATCTTCTGCTATTTCAGTATTTTCCGAACTTTCACCACTTTCAGCCGTCTCATCAATTAACGGCTCGTCTATTGCAGGAACAATCTCGCTTGAAATTTCCTCGTCCGACTTCTGAACCTCATCAAAATCCAGCGTACTTTCTGTTTCGTCAACATTGCTTTCCGACAGCTTTTCCTCTGATGATTTTGTATTTGTTATACCGTTATCCTCACCCAGAACTGCATCAATAAGCTCATTTGTAGTAAGTGTTTCAAGCTCCTCAAGAGTATAATCCTCAGTATTTTTTACTTCATCTGCCGAATTATTTTCATCAGAATAATCCTCTGTTTCAATTTCATCTGAACTTTCAGGTTCTTCCTTATCTTCATCATCGTAAGAATCGTCTGATTCAGAGCTTTTATCAAAAATTTTCCTGAACTTCTTGAATATACCGCCCTTTTCAGAATGGCTTGACTCTTTCTGTTCTTCTTCGGAAATACTTGAAATTTCCTCATTTTCCAATTCAGTTACAGCATTATCTGCTGAATTGTCATATTCGGACAAAGGGTCATTAGTAAAATCATCCGCGGCAGTCTGCTCCGAAGTCTGAGAATTATCGTTTTCATTCATCAAAGCGTCATAATCAGGAAGTTCGTGATTGATAACGATTTTCTTATGCTTTTTAACCTCAGGCTCAGCCGCTTTTTCTTCCTCAGCCTTTTGGGATTCAAGAGTTTTTACCTCTTTGATTATTTTTTCATCGGGAACAGGGAACTGATGTGTAGACTTGAAAAACAGATTTTCTTCTGTCTTTTGTTTTGGCTGCTGAATACTAGCCTGCGACTGAGGTCTGCTTACAGATTTATTATTGGAGTCTATAAGCTTATTTAAATCCTGAAACTGAACTGATGAAAATTCAGATTGCTTTGTATTTTCAGATACAGCGTCAGCTTTTTTTGCGGCAGGCTTATGCGGAACATTCTGCCTTGGCATTGCAGCACTCCTATGACTGCTCGTCGACGCTGAGTCAAGCATATTAAGCAGATTTGCAGGTATAGAGCCTGTATTCGTACTTGCAGGCTTTGGAGGTTCTGCTTTTTTGGGAGGTGCTGACAGTGCATTTATAATATCATCAACCGACATGCTGTCAACCTTTTTTTCCGCCCTTGTTTTTTCAGGTTTAACAGGTACTGCCGCCTTTTTAACAGGCTTTGAAGAATTACTGCCGCTCTGTAAATTATTCAGCATTGCGTCCAATTCATCTTTTATATCCATTAGTTCCTCCGATTATTGTATTATCTTATCTGACCGTCACCGTTAATAAGGTACTTGATTGTAGTTAATTCAGTAAGTCCCATAGGCCCTCTTGCATGGAGCTTTTGAGTTGAAATTCCTATTTCCGCACCAAGTCCGAACTCTCCGCCGTCAGTAAATCTTGTAGACGCATTTACATAAACTGCGGCTGCATCAATCTCCTTCTGGAACTTTCTTGCACTGTCAAGCGATTTTGTAACGATACACTCAGAATGATGCGTTGTAAATCTTCTGATATGACTTATAGCGTCATCAATAGAATCTGCAACCTTTACGGCAATTTTGTAATCAAGAAATTCCTTTGCATACTCCTCGTCTGAAGCAGGAAGAACTGTATCACCGAGAATTTCTCTTGTTTTGTCACAGCCGTAAATAACCACGTTATGAGCCTTGAAACGTTCTGCAATTTTCGGCAGAAACTCCTTGGCACAATCTTTATGCACAATAAGGTTTTCTATCGCATTGCATACGGACGGACGCTGAGTTTTTCCGTTATCGGCAATATTTACTGCCATTTCAATATCAGCAGATGCATCAACGTAAACATGGCAGTTTCCAACTCCGGTTTCAATAACAGGTACGGTAGCGTTGTTTACCACAGCGTTAATAAGTCCTGCACCGCCCCTTGGAATAAGAACGTCAAGATATTCATTCATTTTCATCATTGCAGTTGAGGTTTCTCTTGAAGTATCCTCAACAAGCTGAATTATATCCTCTGGAAAGCCTGCTTTTTTAACAGCTTCACGCATAATCGAACAAAGGCACTTGTTGGAGTTTATTGCCTCCTTGCCGCCTCTTAAAATAACGGCATTTCCTGCTTTAAGGCATAATGAAGCCGCATCGACCGTTACATTCGGTCTTGACTCGAAAATAATGCCTATTACACCCATAGGAACTCTCGTTTTGAGTATCTGAAGTCCGTTTGGTCTTGTAAAGCCGTCAACAATCTGACCAACAGGGTCTGTAAGCTCTATAAGCCGGTCAACGCTTGCAGCAATGCCCTCGATACGTTTTTCGTCAAGGCTTAATCTGTCCTGCATTGCCTCTGACATTCCGTTTGCCTTGGCAGCCTCAAGGTCAAGTGCGTTATGCGATTTTATCAGTTCAACATTATTTCTTAATGCTGACGCAATTTCAGCAAGTGCATTATTTTTATCCGCAGTTGAAGCTGAGCTTATAAACAGCTCAGCAGCTTTGGCATTTTTACCAAGTGATTCTATATAGCTCATATTTTCCTCCGTTCTGCCGCTTAGTTATTGTGCGGCACTGCCTTGAAAATCGTTCCGATTTCTTTATCCTCAAACAAATCATAAATAAGTTCAGGATTTTTACCGTTCATTATGACCATATCAATGCCTGCATCTGTAGCAATTTTTGCCGCATTTATTTTTGTAGCCATTCCGCCTGTTCCAAGCTTTGAACCCGCACCGCCTGCGATATGCTCTATATAGCCCGTTATCTCCTCCACTACGGGAATTGGTGCGGCATCAGGGTTTTTATGCGGGTCTTCCGAATAAAGTGCGTCTATATCCGAAAGTATAACGAGCAGGTCGGCATTTGCGGTTTTAGCAACTATTGCCGCAAGTGAATCATTTTCTCCGATTTCAAGCTCAAGCTCATCAATGGCAACTGTGTCGTTTTCATTGACAATCGGTATACAGCCGAGTGAAAGCAGACGTTCAATGGTATTTTCAACGTTCTTTCTGCGTTCACTTTCTATAATTGTTTTTGTAAGCAGAATTTGTGCTACAGTAACACTGTATTTTTCAAACATATCGTCATAAATATGCATAAGCTCACATTGTCCGATAGCTGCAACAGCCTGTTTTGTGGGGGTATCCTTCGGCTTTTCCTTCATTCCCAGCTTGCCTGAGCCAAGTCCCATAGCACCTGATGAAACAAGTATTATTTCACGTCCTGAATTATGCAGGTCAGCAATAACACGAACGAGGTTATTCATTCTTCTTATATTAAGCTTGCCTGTTTTATGAGCAAGAGTTGAAGTGCCCAGCTTGATGACTATTCTCTTTTTTTCAGATATACTACGCATAATTGCTCCTAATCAGCAGACAGCATACTGACTGTCCCAAAGCCCGTATTATCGGTTACGGATTACCGAATTTCTTATACTTCCCTTTAAAAATCCATCAAGATTATCATAAACTATTTCAAGTAGTCTTTTTCTTGTTTCATACGCCGCCCACGCAATATGAGGTGTTATGATGCAGTTTTCAAGAGCTTTGAGCGGAGTATCCGCCCTCATAGGCTCATTTTCAAGCACATCAAGATAAGCTGCACTTATTTTATGGTTTTTCAGGGCGTCTGCAAGGTCTGTTTCATTCACAACAGCTCCTCTTGACGTATTTATGAGTATCGCCGACTCCTTCATCTGCGAAACAAGCTCCTTGCTGACCAGTCCTTTGGTTGCTTCTGTAAGAGGGCAGTGAAAGGTCAGGACGTCCGCCTGTTTTACAGCAGTTTGCAGGTCAGTTACGGTATACGGACAGCTTTGCGGTGCTGTCCTTGTATTTACAAGCACATTCATGCCAAAAGCAGAGCCGATTTTTGCAACAGCCCTGCCGATACTTCCACATCCGACAACAGACAGTGTTTTTCCAAACAGTTCATCTGTTGCATACGGGAAGTATGAAAATGATTCCGAGCCGATCCACTCGCCGTTTTTTACCGCATTGTCATATCGGCTGATTTTATTGTAATGATGAAGTATGTAGGCAAAAACCTGCTGTGCGACTGCCATTGTGGAATATTCCCCCGCATTGCAGACAACTATTCCCTTTTCAGCAGCAAAGTCAATATCAATATTATTATAGCCTGTAGCAAAAAGTCCGATATATTTCAAATTTGGGCATTTTTTCATTACTTCGTCCGTAATAAGCACCTTATTGCAAAGGACTGCTTCCGCATCGGCAATTCTTTCAGCGGCAAGCTCATTCGGCGTATAATCATAGCATGCTACTTTCCCCAGTGATTTAAAGCAATCAGGAGAAATATCATTATTCATGGTCATGGTTTTCCAGTCTAAAATTACAATTTTCATAAGTTATACCTAAAGGAGCTGACAGTTTTATGCTGCTCATAATTTATCAGTTATTCTGTTTTATCTTCCGAATTTTCTGATGAATCAGCTGAAGCTGTCGGTTCTGTTTTTGCTTTTTCAGTCTTTGACTTCTTTTTTGATACAACGGATAAAACAAATGCCGTCACAAGCAGTATAAGTTCGATTGCACCTATTGTATAGAACAGCACACGGCTTTCAGAAATCCATATTGCAAGTGAAAAAGGAATAGCAATTGCCATTACAAGCTGATATGCTTTTTTTGTTCTTGAAAAAAGATAAGCAAAGAAAAATAATGCTATGCATGAAAAGACAAGATGTACAGGAAATGGAAATGGGAACAGATTAGGCTGTACGATTTCATTAGCGTTCATTTAAAGCTCCGTTTCCCGCTTATGCGGTTACCGCCTATTTCGGCTGACGGCTGCCAAAATTAATGAGTCAATATTTACAGTATAACATAAAATTATTGTCATTTCAAGGGGTGGACTTTATTTTTCTGAGATTTCTGTCGTAGCATCATACAGCGATGAATAAATGCTATTGAAAATGGGTTTCTAAAGAGTTGTTAATTCCTTGGCAGAACCTTAAAAAACGGGTTTCCGAATGGTTTGTTAACCCCTTGGCAGAATCTTAAAAATGGGTTTCCAAAGGGTT
>DJPR01000043.1:54168-56668 GCA_002438605.1 Ruminococcus sp. UBA6407 | reverse complement strand
AATAAGTTGAGATTAAAACCTGAAACAGTCGCTATTCCAAATATCTCAACAACAAATTTACATTCCAATAAGTTGAGATTAAAACCGATCACAGAATCGTGTTTGGATAATTCGTTTAAGAATTTACATTCCAATAAGTTGAGATTAAAACGCCACCCTGACACGGCGGCCGTTCTCTCTGACCTTTATTTACATTCCAATAAGTTGAGATTAAAACGCTTTGTCCAAGTCACCTGTATATGTGACAATAATCATTTACATTCCAATAAGTTGAGATTAAAACCTTCGTTTTTATAGAATAAACAACGTATACTAACATTATTTACATTCCAATAAGTTGAGATTAAAACCAATCAAGGATATCGCAAGCAATCTTTCTGCTGGATTTACATTCCAATAAGTTGAGATTAAAACATGAATCTCCTCTTTATAAGTTGATTTTGAAAGGTGTATTTACATTCCAATAAGTTGAGATTAAAACAGGATACTGCTGGAGACATGAATAACACATATGGATTTACATTCCAATAAGTTGAGATTAAAACTGTGATACTTGTGAAGAATCCAGATGTTTCATTCGTATTTACATTCCAATAAGTTGAGATTAAAACGTCTGGTTGTGATTTGTCTTTTGAAGAAAGACCATAATTTACATTCCAATAAGTTGAGATTAAAACTATGACCACAATCACAATGTCCATATGAATCACATGTATTTACATTCCAATAAGTTGAGATTAAAACCTGTACATGGTACACCCGATTGACGAACAAGGCAAAATTTACATTCCAATAAGTTGAGATTAAAACCAAAAACAAGTACCGCACTGCAATGCGGGAAATTGAAATTTACATTCCAATAAGTTGAGATTAAAACCGAAATACCCAGTCTGTCGCATTGTTGTTGAACCAATTTACATTCCAATAAGTTGAGATTAAAACAGATCAGATGATCTTGTTTCGGACTTATCACCAGAATTTACATTCCAATAAGTTGAGATTAAAACCCTCTCAAAGATATTTGGTGTAGATCTCACTGTTAAATTTACATTCCAATAAGTTGAGATTAAAACTCACGAGGAAGCTGTTGATTTCCAGACAAATAAAAATTTACATTCCAATAAGTTGAGATTAAAACGTGATGCTTGTGAGGAAACCGGATGTTTCATTCGTATTTACATTCCAATAAGTTGAGATTAAAACTAGTTCTGAAAATTCATAAAATGTTTACATTAAAAATTTACATTCCAATAAGTTGAGATTAAAACCGAATAACGTTAAGCAGAGAAAGTGAGTGTGTATTAATTTACATTCCAATAAGTTGAGATTAAAACGCTATGAAAACATGGGTCGATAACTGTGCTACAAAATTTACATTCCAATAAGTTGAGATTAAAACACTGCACTTGTAAACATCGAATTCTCTTTCTATGAGATTTACATTCCAATAAGTTGAGATTAAAACTGGTAGTAAGTTTGTGCAGTTGAATTTATTCTGTATTTACATTCCAATAAGTTGAGATTAAAACGTTCAACTTTTCAATGTGTGAAATTTTCCTTGCAAGATTTACATTCCAATAAGTTGAGATTAAAACTATTTGCATGGAGCAGATCAGGAGAGCATGCACAATTTACATTCCAATAAGTTGAGATTAAAACTCTTCATCAGAACCCCCAAACAACTGGAATATCCATTTACATTCCAATAAGTTGAGATTAAAACCAACGTGGTAATCTTACACATTAACGAAGACGATGGATTTACATTCCAATAAGTTGAGATTAAAACCGATTTACCAGATGTGTCATTTACGCCACCGATATCATTTACATTCCAATAAGTTGAGATTAAAACTGTTTGCTGTTGAACTCATTAAGTTCTTTGCAAACATTTACATTCCAATAAGTTGAGATTAAAACTCGCACAGTCCCTTAAATCGACTTGCGTACTTTGCATTTACATTCCAATAAGTTGAGATTAAAACTGAAAAGCTGTCGCATGTGTATTCACTATCGCTGTATTTACATTCCAATAAGTTGAGATTAAAACTTGTTCGTGCCGACTCATTCGCACAAACAGTTTCAACATTTACATTCCAATAAGTTGAGATTAAAACCTGTTCTGACTGCGATATTTATTACATATCTCGCATTTACATTCCAATAAGTTGAGATTAAAACAGCTGTATGTAAGCACGTTCACTCCCACAGACGCAAATTTACATTCCAATAAGTTGAGATTAAAACCAAATCTTTTGCTTGCGAGGGGGTGACTGTACATGCATTTACATTCCAATAAGTTGAGATTAAAACCTGATGCACACAATGCTATTTATGACAGCTTTGCGGCATTTACATTCCAATAAGTTGAGATTAAAACTCTCTTAGCAATCCCACTTAAGCTTCCGTTTCGCATATTTACATTCCAATAAGTTGAGATTAAAACAAGCTGTCAAGATAAACATCGTTATTCACAACAGCATTTACATTCCAATAAGTT
>DJPR01000043.1:5783-54099 GCA_002438605.1 Ruminococcus sp. UBA6407 | reverse complement strand
AATAAGTTGAGATTAAAACGTCTACACTGCCCCCTGAAAGCGTTGCCACTGTAAACATTTACATTCCAATAAGTTGAGATTAAAACGCCGTTTGTATCAATTATCACCGTACCGCTTGCGGAATTTACATTCCAATAAGTTGAGATTAAAACGGTGACTGTACATGCAGGAATAATCACGTCAAGTCTATTTACATTCCAATAAGTTGAGATTAAAACTACTGCACTTGTAAACATCGAATTCTCTTTCTATGAGATTTACATTCCAATAAGTTGAGATTAAAACTAAGAGCAATGGCTCTGATGATGAGTAAATTTGCAAATTTACATTCCAATAAGTTGAGATTAAAACCTCTTAGCAATCCCACTTAAGCTTCCGTTTCGCATATTTACATTCCAATAAGTTGAGATTAAAACGTTTATGACGTTGTTGAAGTAATAATTTTTAACAGTATTTACATTCCAATAAGTTGAGATTAAAACTCAATTATCACCGTGCCACTTGCGGACGGTGTAAATTTACATTCCAATAAGTTGAGATTAAAACTAAGCGAATACAAACGATATTGTTCATGATTTATACATTTACATTCCAATAAGTTGAGATTAAAACTAGAATGTTTGTTCTTATTTGTCAATAGGATTTTAATTTACATTCCAATAAGTTGAGATTAAAACACGCCAAATTTTGTGCTATAATTTAATTAAGAAAAGATTTACATTCCAATAAGTTGAGATTAAAACGTCGAGAAGCGGCTCACACTGAAATGTAGGCTGCAATTTACATTCCAATAAGTTGAGATTAAAACTTAATGCGACTATTGCTGTTGTAATAGCAACAGCATTTACATTCCAATAAGTTGAGATTAAAACGAGCTGTAACCGAGTTTTTCAAGCTCTTTTTTTGCAATTTACATTCCAATAAGTTGAGATTAAAACAACTTTGCAAATACAAGGCTTTTCTGACTGCTAAGGATTTACATTCCAATAAGTTGAGATTAAAACCTTTGTCCAAATCGCCCGTATACGTGACAATAATCATTTACATTCCAATAAGTTGAGATTAAAACTGTTTTTCTTTTTTGGGAAAAGTACTTTGCAGATAAATTTACATTCCAATAAGTTGAGATTAAAACTTGTTGAGGTTGACAGTGCTAACAAAGCGAAGAAATGATTTACATTCCAATAAGTTGAGATTAAAACAAGCACGATACAGAGCGTATCAGATTGCAATAACAACATTTACATTCCAATAAGTTGAGATTAAAACGGGGTTCAAAAGTGTTTTCATTTAACTACATAGACGATTTACATTCCAATAAGTTGAGATTAAAACGTTGTCAGGCAGCGTTTGTAGCCTTTCATATTCAAGATTTACATTCCAATAAGTTGAGATTAAAACGAGTTCGTTTGCCCCAACTGCGGTGCAAGAATGGAATTTACATTCCAATAAGTTGAGATTAAAACAGACACATAAAAAAGTGCCTATAATAAGTAATTTTTCCAATGGAAATAGTCGATGTCATCAGAAATAAAATTAAATTCTGAAAAAATATAATAATAAACGAAAGAAGTTCCTATTTTCTATAAAAAGTTTTGCTGTCGAAAGACTATATTTTTTTCACTATCTGATATCGACAGATTTTAAAATTCCTTATTATATAAAATTATCAGTTTCATCATTTTGTAAACCAATCATCTCCTTTTCAAGCCATTTTTCCTGACGTGTTTTAAAAATTATTATTGAGTCCTTATTATCTCTGACTAATTCAGAAATTTCAATTTTAAGTTTTTTCAATTGGGGAGGGGAAAGTTCACCCTCGAATACGGAATTTTGTATATGAGTAAGATATTTTTTACAGGTTTTAAATACCTTAGGGAGAATTTTCTTCCCTTTTACGTCAGTTACTATATCATATACAAGTATTATATACATTTTAACTCCTGTTCTTAACGCAATACTGCACAAAGATTGTACGGCAGATGTTGTACAAGACTGTCAGGCGTGTTGCATTAAATTAATTTTACCACCACATTTTAAATGGCTGATATTCCTTTTCACCTATAAGGTGCTTAATTATTTTATACGCTTCAAGACGGATAAGATATTGATATGAAACATCCTTATCCAATTCCTTATGATGCACTGTGGTTTTAAGTTTCTCGTCAATTTGTTTAACAATAAGCTGTGATGCTTTTTTATCAAGGTGGAGAAAATTTAAATTTTTTGTGAAGTCACTTTCAGTAATTTGATTTTTATTAAGGAGCGAAAATATAAGCCTGTCCGCAATAAGTGGTTTAAAGATTTCAGATAAGTCAAGACAAAGTGAAAACCGTCTTACTCCGGGTTCATGAAGATAACTGATTGTAGGATTAAGCTGTGTTTTATATATTTCGCCAAGTGTTCTTGTATATATAATTGTATTTACAAATGAAATAAGTGTATTTATCATATTATCAGGAGGGTGCTTTACTCTCTTTTCAAAATCAATCTTCTGATTTATAATAATATTCCATGCATCATAATATATTTTGCGAATATTTCCCTCATACCCCATAAGCTCCGAAACATTTTGCGAACTATAAATATATTTCCTGAGAGATTCTATCTCGTTCATATAAAAAACAAGGTCTTTTCCTCTTGAATTATAATATCTGAGATTTCTGTAAATATTATATGAAGCACCGTCAATAAATTTCTGAGCAATTTGCAGACGTTTTTGTTCATCAGAGTAATGTTCAGCCTGTTTAACCAAAAGCTGACCTGCGAGAAGTTGCTCTCTTGAATAAAATGAACCCGTATAAAAGCTGTAGTAATTAAAAAAATGAATATTTATACCATATTGAGAAAGAATGTTCAGCAGAGCAGAGTTAACAGTTACTTCGCCAAATATGTATATGTCACTGTAACGTTCAATAGGTATATCCTTTTTTTCATCATTTTGATTTATAAATCTCAGTGTATTATCTTTTCTTACCAAAGTACCGCTGTTGTATATGTAAAGTGATTCTTTCATGATGATCAGCTCCCAATGTATGCCTGAATTATATCATACATAAGTCATAATAAGCACATTTTTTGCATATTGATTTTTCTGATTTTTCAGGTGGATAAAGTAAATTGGCAATTTCAGCAATGTCAATAAAAATTTTGTCAAGCATTTTTTCATCATTCTCTGTTAATACCACACTTACCTTTTTACGAAGAACCGGATAATTAATTTCTCCTTTAAAACCATCTGCACCATTTTTCTTAAGGTAATATAAATAGTATTTCAGCTGCATTTCAGATGCTTCTTCGATACATTTGCTTTTTTTGGTTTCACAAATTATATCACCTCTTATAAAATCTATATTTATAACATTGTTGATGTTAATGTGCTTATCTTCTCTTGAATACGAATTTTCATCAATTATTTTGCCAAGATTAACATGTTCATTGCTATGTTCCATTTGGAGATTGTTTACGTAATACCAAAGTTTTCTTTTGCATACAAAATAATAGTATATATGCATTCCTGTGATTTTTTCCATATTATCAGCCTCAGGTCATAAGAAGTTACTGTCTTCATCTTTATCATAATCAAGACCTATACCGCAAAGAAGTTCTTCATCAAAATCATATTTATAGTCTAAAGTAAAGTATTCAAGTTTTTCAAAAAAGGAATTGCATCTCTCATGGACTCTTGGGTCAAAATTGCCTAAACCGATCGAATGATTTTCAATGAACATTTTTGCAGAATTTATTTCATTAAATGAATATTTTGACTTGTTTTTTAAAACATCTCGGCATCGTTCAAACTCAGAATTATTTTTATTATATATTGATTCGGGTATAACCATATATGAAACAATATTTCTGAACTTCTGCTTTGCATTTTCCTTTGAAAATTCAAACGGAGGAGTATGCATTCTTCTGTTTATTTCATTTTTTATTTCATTAAAATAACTTGAATTACTGTTTTTTAATTCTTCCGTATCATATACCTGATTGATATACTGCATCTTGTCTTTTTCAGTAAATAACTGATTGTTGAATTGCAATAAGTAATCAAATGAACGGTCAAAAATTTCTTTATATTTGTAAACAGTACCGTATCCGCTTTTATTATTGACTATATAAATATTTGGAGAATCATCTTTATAATCACGATTTCTGTAACATCTGCCCATACGCTGTAAAAGACTGTCGGCAGTGCACATTTCAGTAAACAGTAAATCAAAGTCAATGTCAAGACTTGCTTCAACAATCTGAGTAGAAATCCAGATACCGGTTTCGTTTTCAGATTCTGCAAATCTGATTATTTCGTCCTCAAGCATTTTTCTATGTTTTTTTATAAACTTTGAATGCAGCAGTCGTATATTTTTAAATCTGCCGTCAGAATTAAGCATTTTGAAAACCTCAACGGCACGTTTTACTGTATTGCATATAACAAGAACCTTTTTTGTTTTGCCATATTTTAATATTTCATCATAATCAAAATCGTCCGCTTCACTGATATGAATTTTGTGTCTTGTGATATCGTTTCTCAGAAATTGTGCAGGTGCTGCATGAGGAATGTTATAAATCCCCTTTTTATCAATAAAATAAGTGAGTACAGGAGGCAGAGTTGCTGTTATTATTGCAAATTTACCACCGGCCAAAGTGATTATATAGAGTCCATAAATAAGTTTTGCTATGATTTCAGGTTCGTATGACTGAATTTCATCTATGATTACAACGGAATATTTCAGAGATGCAAGGATAAGTTCACAGCCTCTGTATTTATACACAAAGCTGAAAAGCTGGTCGATTGTACAAACTGTTACAGGGTACGAAAGAAGTTTGGAAGCATGATATTTTATCATAGCGTTTTCAATAATATTTGTGTCATTTTCTTCATTGTTTTCAATAAGTTCATTCAGGGCATCGGAATGAAGAAGTGTTACTTTATCACCTGAATAACCGTACTTATCTTTAATTCTCCTATACATTGCATTTATAGAAACCTTGAGCGGCAGGGTATAGAAAAGTTTTTGATTTCCTGCCCATAGCAATGCAGCTTCAGTTTTTCCTATGCCTGTTGATGCAATAATAATGATGTTTTCATTGTGCTTTTCAAATGCATACTGCTGCACGTCACGAAGCTTGTAATGCCTTGTAATTGCTTCATACACATAATCTCCAATATATTTTCCGTTATAATTGCCATTGATTTCAACATCACTTTTTTCTTTTGTGTCTGAAGCATAATAATCAAACTTATTTAAAAGTCCGAGAATAACAGCATACTTTACCCAATCGCACTCTTCAATTTCACTATTAAAAAGTTTTGACATATATTTTTTTGATTTTGCATTATATAAAGGTTTAAGCTCATAATCATATATCATATCTAATTCTGAAGGAGTAATGCTTCTGTTTCTGTTATGATGAAAGAAAATTGCATTATAAAGATACTGTGTCATCTCTTGACCCAATTCTGCTTTCATTTCCTTGTTGCTTATAAAGGCAGGACTTAAATTGCCATGAGGGACATTTTTCTCAAAGCCCATTTCACTGTACATTTTTTCAAGTTCTTTTTTATTGGGAATGCTGTTTGTATATGCTTTGTTTCCCAGCATTTTCTGAAAAACAAAAGCACACTTTCCAAGGTCATGATATTTGCAGGCATATTCCACTGTTTTAAGAGTGATTTCATCAAAGCATTTTCCATATAGAGTCTTGAATTCATTAAAAGCATCAAGCAGTTTATTTGTATGTTCTTCTATTGTTTCACCGCTGCTTTTTGCCCATAGTTTATTTATGTCCATAGCATTACCCATTAAGCAAAGAATACAGGCAGATTTTTTTCCGAATCAAAAAATACATTTTCATTTTCGGCAACACTGTCACATATTACTTTATCAGGCGGTAAATGTCTGGCGGAAATAACTTCCTTCCAGTTCCTTCCGTTCTTTGTTACTTCAAAAACTTTAGGAAGCTTATATATTGTCCCTGCAATTGAGCCGGACTTGCTGTCAAAATCAGATATATAGGAATTCGGAAGATATGCGGAATAATCTTTATGAGTATAGAACATCTCGTCATCATCATCAATGTCTATTTTTTTCAGAAAAACCGTACTGACTTCATCAATACGTGCAATATCCTCACGTCTTCCAAGACTTATATATTCTTTTGGATATTTCAAACCGTTTAAAATTGCGTCAAAGTCATCATTATTTTCAGGAAGTATGTGTATATACATTTCAACATCTGTCAGAAGGTGAGCATACTTTACAGCTCTTGTAATGCCGTCAAATCCACCATCGTTATTTTCAACCTTTAATTGATGTCGAGTTGGATCGTATTTAATTCCGAATGTATACATTGTTGCACAATCTGAAACTTCGCTTGCATTTTTTCCCTGAATACTGATTTTCATGGAATGATATTTCTCAAACCCACATGCAGCATGAATCATTCCGATTACACTTGAATATGGCGGCAGGGGATAGCTTTCTCTTACAAGAAAGCTTGAGGGCTTGCGGTAATTCGGCATTTGCTGAAATAAATTTACTCTTATTGCTTTAAGCATAGTATGCTCTCACTTCCTCCTTGAGTTTAGTAAACATTTCACTAATGCTGACAGGGGAGAGCGTTTTTATGATTTCCTCCTCATTAGAGAATATGCCGGGAACATATCCGATTAAGGTATTGGACTGAGTATCCTCACATGACTCTTTTACCGACTTGATAAGTCCGGCGTTAAGTCCATTTTTAGTTAATTTAAGCCTGTCCTCGAAATAAGGATTTTTCCTTTCATATATGCCGCCGACAGCAAATAAAGGATTAAGATTTTCGCGTCTGCCTCTTATATCTCTCCATAGGAACTGAATTGTATCAAGTAATTTGATAATGCGTTCTGATTTTTCTGAATTTTCAATTTCAATGTCATCATCAATTCCTATTTTATCAAGGTCAATTGTTATTGTATAGCTGTATAGCGACTTATGTATTTCACTTTGAGCAAGAGCGTTTTCTAATCCGCTTCGTTTAGCAAGTCCCATATTATTAAGAAAATCTGTATCAGATTTGTATGGTTCAAGAGAAATTGCGTTGCTTAATCTTACAACAGCACTTCTTATAGATTGACCGCCTTTTGTAGTTTTCATATATCCGAACAAGTCAATTTCAGGATAATCCTTAATTGTTGTATTCGGAGAAAATTGAACCACTTTCTGAGCATTGTCAACAGGTGTGTTGTCAATCTGCATTTGCTGAACAATATTATATCTTATTGCCTGACGTGAAATATATGTATAAACTTCTCCGCCTGATCTTGTCATTTTTTTAAGCTGTGAGATGTTTCCGATACCCTCACCGTAATTTGCACTTGATGCATCAAAAATCATTGTAATTGTAAGTCCGTTCTTATTCATTTTTTAATCCTCCTGTTTATCGTTATTTTTTTCGTATGCTGCATATTTTAATCCGAGAATAAAGCCATGAGAAATAGCCTTAAACATTTCATCGGATTTATAACAGTCTTTAAATACTGTTGGAATTGTAAGACCGTAACCTGCATAAATTCTTATAACAGTGTCAATAAATTGTGAGCAGTCGCCAACAGCAGTAAGATTAACAAGTCTGTAAACCAGACCTCTGAGCCTGTTATCATCAGCTTCTGCACCGTTTTCAGAGCTTTTTGCCGCTTCTTTTCCAAGAATACTTTCACGCAGTGCTTTACCTGACATAAAGGCAAAATCAATTTTTTTGTTTAATTCGTCCATGCTTGTACCTCCGTTAAATATTATTTCAAGGCGTAAAACACCTTTAAGGTAGTTAATATTATTTGATTTATCAATTTCATTTTTTAGAGCTTTATCTATAAATGGATAAAGGGAATGTTTATTCAATATCATATCAAAGATGTTGTCATAAACAGATATAAATTTTTTTGAGTCAAAAGTTACCCACTTTTTTTCAAGCATTGAAAGATATTTACTGCCTTTTTTTAAATTTCTTATCATATCTTTATCAATTACATCAAATACAAAGTGTGAAAAATTAGATGAACGCAGAATAATTTGAATATTACTGTTTGTTTTTTCAAGGGCATCTATTTTTTCTTCAGTAAAAGTACGCATTATTCTTTTTCTTACTGATAAATTAGATGTTTCGGAAATCTTTTCACGCTGAGCAGACATGATTTTTATTAATGTTTCAATAGTGCTGTTTGAGTTTATAAATACAGCTTCAGAACCAATAAATGCAAATCCCAGAGGAATAAAAGCGTAAATAAAGTTGCATAATGGACAAACATATGCATCTGGTTTACAAAACCAATAGTAACTTTTTTTACGGTCTAAATCATCTGCAATATCAAAAAGAAATGTGAGTCTCCTTTTCTTTTTTTGGACTTCTGTTGCAGACATAGTTCCCAAACATTCGATACATATGGCAGATTTCTTTTTTTGTGGAATATCCATTTCATCAAATAAAGGCGAAATGAAATTATTCTTAAATGTATCTGAATATTTTTTATTTTTTTCACAAAGACGTGTGATTTTATGAGATTGCGAATTTTCGCTAAAGAAAAGTTTAAAATAATCATAAAGAAGATCAGTATATATCAGAGAATCTTTAATTTTTTTCTGATTGATAATCTGATAGATATTATTGTATTTTTCATGTTTGACAGATAAATCTGATTCCTTTTTTAAATCCTCAATAATATCTTTGTTAATAGGAGTTATATTATCAACATCAGAGAGCATTTCATATGCCGAAAGATAACTTGATTTAACCAATAAATCTGCAAAATTTTTATATAATTCTGTAATACGTTTTTTCTGTTTATCATCAAGATTATCAATACCTATACTGTTCAGCTTATCAATTTCATGTTTTTCATTCAATGTTCTGAAATGTTTGGTATTTTCTTCAAATATTTCTGACATTGTACTTATATACATTTCAGAAATGTCGTTGTTTTTCAGATAATCAATGTCAATAAAAAGACTTTGACCTTGATAGTCATAATCTTTACCCTTTTCGGCATTGTTATGTTCCATAAATCTGATAAATCCGCAAATACCTGCATTAAGCATAAATGAACTGCCTAGTTCTGTTTTTAAGCAATTTTCAAGCAATTTTTCACACCTCCATAATGACCGTAAAACAGCCAAAACCTTGAGAACGTCGGCTGCCGAGTCCTGTTTGAATAAGTGTATTCAGCAAAGTCAGGCTGTTTGTTAATTTGAATATGCCAATGTTGCCTGTAATTTTGCTGCCAAAAGTATTTACAACAGTTTTTCTGGCATCAACCGGTTCAATGTGTATGGAGTCAGCAGGTATTTCGATATCAAGAATTTCTTTTATGGTATGTGCTGCTGACATAAAGAAATACTTTTGGAAATTTTCATCTTTATAAGAAAGATACATATCCTTTCCGTTTTCATGACATCTTACAAGAAGCGGAGAATTCATTTTTATAAGAATTGTATTTGATGTAACCGTTTTATGATTTCTCATTTCTATTTTGGTAATTTTGATTTTATTTCCGTTCGGAAATGGATAGCTTTTATTTTTTTGTGACATAAAAGCGTTGTAGAAATCAATAGCATCTTCCGGATCTAAAATATGTATCTGCATATCTCCATTTGTATCTCCAAGTTCAATTTTGTCATTTTGAAATTTAGGAGCAGGAAGTCTTACAGCAAAACAAAAATTTTTCTCCTTTGATTTATTGTTTTCATAGTAAGAATTGTACAGTTCTTCACATGAATACGAAAGAGCATTTTTTATCATACTTAAAAATGCAGGAGAGTAATCTGACGGCAATGTATTTTTCTCCAACTCAAAGTATAATTTTAATATCATTTTTTCACCTCGTTTGTATAAATTGTTTAATATGATAATATTATAAATCAATTAACAACAAATGTCAACAATTTTTGGTGTAAAAATTAATGATTTATGTCGAATTTTGTCGAAAAATATTTTTATAATCAAAAATCACTTTGAATTATGTAAAAATATTAAGGCAATACTGTACAAAGTTGTTTGACGTGCTTTATGCGGTGTTGCCATAAATAAAAAAGCAGTGCCAAACTTATTGTTCAGCACTGCTTTTTACAGTAATTATATTTTAATTAACCGAAATATCTCTTGAGAAGTCCTTCAAAAGCCTTACCATGTCTTGCCTCATCTTTTGCCATTTCGTGAACAGTGTCATGAATAGCATCAAGATTAAGCTCCTTAGCTCTTTTAGCGAGGTCAAGCTTACCTTGAGTTGCACCATGTTCAGCAGCAACTCTTTTTTCAAGATTTTCCTTAGTTGAAGGTGAAACTACATCTCCAAGAAGCTCTGCGAATTTAGCAGCATGTTCAGCTTCCTCATAAGCAGCCTTTTCCCAGTAAAGACCAATTTCAGGATAGCCTTCTCTATGAGCAGCTCTTGCCATTGCAAGATACATACCAACTTCAGTACATTCACCTGCAAAATTCGCCTTTAAGCCTTCAATAATTTCTGTATCAGTAACAGCCTTTGCTACACCGATTTCATGCTCACAAGCAAATGCAAGCTTTTCATCAACAGATTTTTCAATAAACTTTGAACCCGGAACTCCGCACTGTGGACATTTTTCAGGAGCCTCTGAACCGATGTGAACATATCCGCATACTGGACAAACAAATTTTTTCATTATTTTTTCCTCCATTTTTCATATAATAAATTTTATAAAATATGCATCTGCATATATTTGGTGATAACACAAATTTTTTACAGATTTGCCTTAAATTGTGTGTTTGACTCTATCATTAACCTCTGCTCTTTTAGCATTATTGAAACGATCAGTTGTACCTACAAGATAACCTGTGATACGTCTGATACGTTCAAATTTTACAGGGGCAAAATGATATTTAAGGTCAACAAAATCATTATCGACAATTATATCAAGACCTGTAATATGTCTGTTTGAATACTTATTAGTGCCATATTTAACATAGGCATTAATTTCATCCTGTGATATAACTCCGCCTGTAACGTTAATATTCATAATGACAAAATCCTTTCATAAAAATTTATGAGTCCGACAAAAAGATGTCTGATTTTCTGCCGCAATTTTACGACATGACCTTGACTTTTGTCTGAAATTATTGTATCATAAATTCAAATATAAATCTGTTGCATTTGCAACTTTAAGGAGCTTTTTTATGGAAATTTGCGAAAATGTTTTGTTCAGGGGAATAAGCGAATTTGATTGCCAAAGAATGATAAAATGTTTTAAAGCAGTTACAAGTAATTATAAGTCAGGCGATGTCATATTTAATCTTGCGGATTCCAGCAGTAAGGTTGGGATAATGTTAAGCGGCAGAGCATTTACCGTAAAATACGATATAAACGGAAACAGAACCATTCTTGAACATTTAAAGAAAAACGACATTGTCGGAGAAATTTATAATTATGCAGCTACAACAAGAAATGATACTGAGGTGATATGTGAAACAGATGTATCAGTTATGGTAATAGAGTACAGTGAGCTGACAAAAAGATGTTCAAATGCTTGTGCATGCCATACAAGACTGGTTGAAAATTTGCTGACACTTATTTCACAAAAAGCAATTGCACTTAGTGAACGTGTTGATATATTAAGTCAGCGAACAATAGGGGAGAAGCTGATAAGTTATCTTCAATTAATTGAAGATAAGACTCCCGAGGGTGTTGAACCCGAAATTCCATTTACTACAACAGCGTTATCCGATTACCTTTGCGTGAACAGAAGTGCTTTGCAGAGAGAAATAAGCAGACTCAGCAAAGAAAATATACTTGAAATAAATAAAAGAAAATTCAAGCTTTTGAACAGATGCCAATAATTTCAGCAATAATTTGTAAAAACAGCGTACACTTTCATGTACGCTGTTTTTCATGCCATAAAGGCAGTATATTATAATATTTTTCGACTCAATTATGCAAGCTCAGCAAAATACTTGATTGTTCTAACCATCTGGCTTGTGTATGAATTTTCGTTATCATACCATGAAACAACCTGAACTTCGTAAAGACCATTGCCGAGTTCGCAAACCATTGTCTGAGTAGCATCAAAGAGTGAACCGTATCTCATACCGATAACGTCTGAAGAAACGATCTGATCCTCGTTGTAGCCGAATGACTCGCTTGAAGCAGCCTTCATTGCAGCATTGATGCCTTCCTTAGTAACATTGTCACCCTTAACAACAGCTGTAAGGATTGTTGTTGAACCTGTTGGAACAGGAACTCTCTGAGCTGAACCGATAAGCTTGCCGTTGAGTTCAGGGATAACAAGACCGATAGCCTTAGCAGCACCTGTTGAGTTAGGAACGATGTTAGCAGCACCTGCTCTTGCTCTTCTGAGGTCACCCTTTCTGTGAGGACCATCAAGAATCATCTGATCGCCTGTGTAAGCGTGAATTGTTGACATGATACCGCTCTGGATTTCAGCATAGTCATTAAGAGCCTTAGCCATAGGAGCGAGGCAGTTAGTTGTGCATGAAGCAGCTGAAATGATCTTGTCATCAGCAGTAAGAGTCTTTTCGTTAACACTGTAAACTATTGTTGGGAGATCGTTGCCTGCAGGAGCAGAAATAACAACCTTCTTAGCACCAGCTGTGATATGAGCCTGAGCCTTGTCCTTTGAGCAGTAGAAACCTGTACACTCAAGAACAACGTCAACACCGATTTCACCCCATGGGAGTTCAGCAGCATTAGCCTTAGCATAAATTGTAATCTTCTTACCATCAACAGTGATTGAATCGTCACCTGCTTCTACAGTGTGAAGACCTTCACCGATTCTACCGCAGTAACCGCCCTGAGCTGTATCATACTTGAGAAGCTGAGCGAGCATTTTTGGATCTGTAAGATCGTTGATAGCAACAATCTCATAACCTTCTGCACCAAACATCTGTCTGAATGCAAGACGACCGATACGGCCGAAACCATTAATAGCAACTTTTACTGACATTGGATATAACCTCCTAAATTTCTTTATGAATTTATTATACACCGAAAACATTTAATTTTCAAGAGGTTTGACAAAAAAATAACTATTTTTTCTGGAAACGGTCATTATGCACAAATATGTTTATTTTAAATATGCAAGTTACACAAAAATGTTTTGTACATATAAATTTTTAATAATTCTATTTCATTTTTAGTAAGAATGTAGTATAATACAAACTAGTACAAATTTATGTGAATAAAATAATATAATGTATATCTGCAGTTTTTGAACAGAGGTGAGAATGTGAGAGATACTGTTGAATTTTATAAATATTTATTTGAAAATGATTTAAGAGCTGTTGTAGTTTATGATGAATTGAATAATATGATATGGTATAATAAGTCAGCTGAGGAAAAACTGTATAATACTGTTAATTTCTTCGATTTGAAGATAAATGATGACAATTCGTTCTCTGTTATTTTAAACTCAAAGCAGATAAACGGAATGATTAATGCTGATAAATCAAACTGCAAAATTGCAGTTTTTGAGTCAGACTCACTGTTTTTGGGCGATAAAAGATCCAAAGCTTACATCAATAGTTGTGAGTCTGTTATCAGACGTTCTGTTGCAGGTATTTCAGCTTCTGTTGAAATAATAAATGAAGAAAATGAAAAAGATGAAAATAATCAGATAAATCAACAATTAAATGCCATCATTTCAAATTGCTGCGGATTAATGAGAATACAGGAATATAACCGTCAGCTTCAAATATCAGAAAAAAATAATGATTGTCACTTGTATGAGCTGAATAAACTTCTGCACTACGTTATAAATGAATGCAAAAATGTTTTTGGCTTGAATTTTAGAATAAATTTTATTCCATGCAGTGATTTCTATATTAACTGTTCTAAAAATAATTTTATATTTTTATTTCTAAATTCATTTCGTCTTATTTTTAAAAATAACTATAATTTTAAAGAAATTACAGTCAGGTGTGCTGATTTTAATAATAAAGCAGTTGTTTCGATTTCTGCTGATACATCGTTCGTTTTGTCAAATGATGCCTTTTCTGATTTTAGCATTGAGCGATTTATGATAAATGCCGAGGCTCATTCAGTTAATGCAAAAATAGATTTTGATGAGAGTGACTCTGAAAAACTGTTGGATATTTCTTTTGCTTCATGCAGCAGTATAGGTGATGAACTGAAATTTGAGTCACCTGATAAATCAGACATCTACACTTCAAACAGCTTTTTTTCACCATACAGTGTTATGTTTTCGGATATTTTTAATGACAGAAGATTTTATTAAGCAATATTAAGACAATACCGCAGAAAGTAAATTAAAGGACTTTGTAAGGCTTTATTTTATTGCGTTGCTATAAATGCAGTTTTAACCCCAAAAATAGTTAGTTTTATATTTTAAGCATTTTTAACAAACAAACTTTAATGTTTTTGTTGACAATATTCAAAAAAAAGGATATAATATACATGTAATAAAAAATAAGGTGAAGTTTTATGGCAAATACTTACGAAATTGAAAGGAAGTTTCTTGTTGAATTTCCTGACTTGAACAAGCTTGACATTAAGGAGAAACTCAATATTGTTCAAACTTATCTTAATAACGGTGAAAAAAATGAACAGCGAAGAGTTCGTATGATTGATAACGGAAAATCAATTAAATATGTATACACAGAAAAACAATTTTTAACGGCTGTGACAAGGACTGAAAATGAGTTTGAAATAAGTTATGAAAAATATGAAAGTTTGCTTGACGATTTAAAAAAGGAATATGCTCCTGTTAAAAAGACCAGATATAAGTTTCTTTTTAAAGAACAGCTTTTTGAGCTTGACACATATTCCTTCAGCAGAGAAAAAGCTATTCTTGAACTTGAGCTTGATAATCCCGAACAAAAAATTCTTTTTCCTGATGATATTCATGTAATTAAAGAAGTTACTGAGGACAGGCGGTATTCCAATGCTGTGCTTGCTACATCTGGAAAGTTCCCTGATATTAATATTTGAAAGAGTGTTTGAATGTCTGAAAAAATTATTTTGAATTTAACATCCGAACAGATTTCTGTGCTGTTCGGGAATTTTGATGAAAATATAAATAAAATACAGAATGAATATAATGTAAGTATTATAAACAGAAGTGAGGGACTGAAAATTATAGGAGAACCAAAAAATATTGAAGATGCTGAAAAAGCAGTTAAGGCTCTTGTTAATATTGCGTCAAGCGGTCAGAATTTAAGTGAACATACTGTGAGATATGTTACGTCCATGGTGGCTGATGGTGCGGAAAATCAGCTTTCACAGCTTACAGGCGATGGAGTTTGTGTTACTGCAGGAGGAAAAATTGTAAGACCAAGAACTGTAGGACAGAAAAAATATATTGAGTCTATAGGTCAGAATACGATCGTGCTTGGAATAGGTCCGGCAGGTACAGGAAAAACTTACCTTGCTGTTGCAATGGCGGTTAAGGCATTCAGAAATCATGAGATAAAAAAGATTATCCTTACTCGTCCCGCAGTTGAGGCAGGGGAGAAACTTGGTTTTCTTCCGGGAGATTTGCAGGATAAAGTTGATCCTTATCTTCGTCCTCTGTATGACGCACTTTTTGATATGTTTGGTGCGGAAAGCTTCCAGCGTTACATGGAAAAAGGAATTATTGAAGTTGCACCGCTTGCCTATATGAGAGGCAGGACATTGGACGAGGCATTCATTATACTTGATGAAGCACAGAATACTACCTCGGAACAGATAAAAATGTTCCTTACTCGTCTTGGAAATGAAAGTAAAATGGTAATAACAGGCGATATAACTCAGATTGATCTTCCTGATTCAAGACGTTCGGGACTTGTTGAGGCTATGAAGGTGCTTAAAGGCATTGACGATATTTGTATACACAAATTTACTGAAAAGGATGTTGTAAGACATAAACTTGTTCAGGATATAATAAAAGCTTATGAAAAACATAACAGAGGAGAGAATAAAAATGGCTAAGCTTAAAGTATATGTAAAAAATAATCAGACAGAAGTTAAAGTTCCGGTTGGTATAAGACTTTTAATACGCCGCTGCTGTCAGGCAGTTTTAACCACCGAGGGATATAAGGAAAATGCTGAGGTCAGCGTTTCATTTGTAAGCAATTCGGAAATCAGAAAACTAAATAAATGCTATCGCAATAAGGATAGCGTTACAGACGTTCTTTCATTCCCGCTTTCAGCAAACGGTGAAACAGAAATTAATAAGGAAACGGGTTTTGTTATGCTCGGAGATGTTGTTATCTCTCTTGAAACAGCAGTAAAGCAGGCTCAGAATTACGGACATTCTCTTGAACGTGAAATCGGATTTTTAACCGTACATTCAATGCTTCATCTTTTGGGCTATGACCATGAAACAAGTCCGCTTGATGAACGCATAATGAGGGAAAAAGAAGAATTTGTGCTTGAAAGTCTGGGAATATCCAGAGATACAACTTTTATTACTGAGGATGTGGACAGATAGATGACAAAAACAGCTTTTGTAACTATTGCAGGAAGAACAAACGCAGGCAAATCATCGCTTCTCAATGCTCTTATAGGAGAAAAAATTGCATCTGTCAGCAATAAACCGCAGACGACTCGCACAAGAATCACAGGAATTAAAAATATAGGTGAAACCCAGCTTGTATTTTTTGATACTCCGGGACTTCACAAACCGAAAAATAAACTCAGCGAACATATGCTTAATACGGTAAAAGAGTCTGTCAGTGATATTGATGCCATTATTTTTATGATGGACTGTACAAAAAAGTCAACTGAACAGGAAATAGATTTGCTGAAATCTTTTAATAAGAATAAAATGCCTGTGATACTTGTACTTAATAAAATTGATCTGCTTAATGATAAATCTGAACTTGCGGCTGTTATTTCAAGGCTTACAGCTAAGATTTCATTTGAAGCAGTTATTCCGGTAAGTGTGACTGAAAACAACGGTGTTGATTTGGTTGAACAGGAAATCGTAAAGCTTGCTTCGGAGTCACCTCATTATTTTCCGTCCGATATGATAACAGACCAGCCTGAAAAGGTGCTTGCAGCTGAAATGATAAGAGAAAAGCTATTGCTTCTTCTCAGTGATGAAGTTCCTCATGGAATTGCTGTTGCCGTTGAAACAATGACTGAACGTGATGATAAGGATATCCTTGACATTGATGCGGTTATCTATTGCGAAAGAGAGTCGCATAAGGGAATTGTTATTGGCAAAAATGGTTCTATGTTGAAGAAAGCGTCAACTGCTGCAAGAATTGAGCTTGAAAACTTTTTTCAAATAAAGGTTAATCTGAAATGCTGGGTAAAGGTCAAGGAGGACTGGCGAAACAGAGAGGGACTTATAAGAAGCTTCGGACTCTCTGATAAATAATTCCACTTATATTTCAAATTCACAGGGAAAAAATAATAACGTCGGAAACGGAGGCGTTATTATGGAAATATCAGAGGAATGGAAAAAGTTTTCAAAAACAGGTAAAATAAGCGATTATCTGAATTATATTAAAGCTGAACATGAAATTGAAATGTCAAAAGAGATTAATATAAATGATAATAACAGAAGGAATTGTAATAAAGGAACGTAGTGTTGGTGAACAGGATAAATTCATTGACATTCTTACAAAAGAATACGGTGTTGTTGAAGTGGCAGTTAAGGGAGCAAGAAAAATAAATGGAAAAAGCGGAAGTTCTACTCAGCTTTTTGCATATTCAAGGTTTTGTTTGCAGTTAAGAAAAGAACGTTACTATTTAAACAGTGCAGAGCCTATATGTATTTTCTATAATCTGCGTACAGGTCTTAAAAAGCTTTCTCTGGCATCTTATTTTGCAGAGGTTGTCAATTACAGCATTGAGCGTCAGAATGATAATGGAGAAATACTGCGGCTTATGCTTAACACTCTGCATTACCTTGAAAACGACTTGCGTCCGCTTGATTTTTTGAAAAGTCTTTTTGAAATAAGGCTGTGTACTGAGATAGGGATAATGCCTGATATTATATGCTGCTGTGAGTGCGGTGCTTTTGAGGCGGATAAGATTATAATGAAAATCAATGACGGTAATTTTTGCTGTCATGAATGCTGTAACCAACTTGCTGACGGCAGTTATCCCGAAGATTATATATTATCAGAAAAAGCACTTCTTCATGCCGTAAGACATATAGTTCTTTCGGATTTTAATAAACTTTATAATTTCAGGGTGTCTGATAATATTCAGAGTCAGCTTTCTGAATATGCTGAAAAATATCTAATAACGCACCTTGAGCATAATTTTAAAACTTTGGATTTTTATAAAACGGCAGCACAGTAATGATGCTGTCTGCATTAATTTATGGGTAAAGAAATGGATAAATATTTAAAAACACTTGAACTTGACAAAATACTTAATATGCTTGCAGAGCATACTTCTAATGACAAAACAAGGGAAATGGCATTGAAAATACGTCCTGACTGTGACTTGGAAAGAGTAAAGTATGAAACCCTTAAAACATCTCAGGCATTGAATTTATCAATACAATTCGGAACGCCTGCTTTTATAAACTTTAATGATATATGCTCAACTGTAAACAGAGCAAAGTCAGGAGCAATTATTTCACTGAGGGATTTGCTTGACATTTCTGTTATGCTTAGGCAGATAAAATCTCTTTCAGATTGGTATAATCATTGTGAAAATACTGAAACTGAGCTGAGTTATCTTTTTTCAAGGCTTATGCCGAATGACTGGCTTCTTGAAAAGCTGGAGCGTTCAATCGTTTCAGAAGATGAAATTGCAGATGCTGCAAGCTCCGAACTGGCAGCAATAAGACGCAAAATTAACCGTTCACAGCTTCATCTACGTGAAACACTTGATAAAATGATAAAATCTCAATCCGTTCAGAAATGCCTTCAGGATACTATAATTACATTAAGGGACGGCAGATATGTACTTCCTGTAAAGTCTGAATACAGAGGGCAGATAAGCGGTCTTATACATGACACTTCTTCAAGCGGACAAACCATTTTTGTTGAGCCTATGGCAATTGTTGAGGCTAACAATGACATACGTTTACTTGAAAGTAAGGAACAGGAAGAAATAGAACGCATTATTCGGGAATTATGTTCGGATTGTGGCAGCTATGCTGATATATTATGTGATAATTATAACGTGGTAACGGAGCTGAACTTATATTTTGCAAAGGCAAATCTTGCTGCTGCAATGAAAGCCTCACTTCCTGAAATAACAGATAACGGAATAATTAAACTTAAAAAGGCAAGACATCCACTGATAGACAAAAATAAAGTTGTTCCGATAAATCTTGATTTAGGTGGAGCATATCAGTCATTGATTATAACAGGTCCTAATACAGGCGGTAAAACTGTTGCACTTAAAACTGCAGGACTAATGTGTGCAATGATTATGTGCGGACTTCTTGTTCCCGTTGCAGACGGAAGCAGTATATCAGTTTTTGAAAATATCCTTGTTGATATTGGCGACAGTCAAAGCATAGAACAAAATCTTTCTACTTTTTCATCACATACAAATAATGTTATAGAAATATTGAAACTTGCAAATTCAAGTTCACTTATTCTTCTTGATGAGTTGGGTTCAGGTACAGACCCTGTAGAGGGTGCGGCACTTGCAGTTTCTGTAATCGAAAGTCTTATGAAGTCAGGTGCAAAGCTAATGGTAACAACACATTATCAGGAGCTTAAGATATTTGCACTTGAAACAGATAATGTTGAAAATGCTTCATGTGAATTTGATATTGAAACATTGCGTCCGACATACAGACTTATTGTAGGTTCACCCGGAAAGTCAAATGCATTTGCAATTTCCGAGAGTCTTGGTATGCCTAAATATATAATTGAACGTGCAAAAAGCAGAGTAAGTGAAGAAAACAGCCGATTGGAAAATGTTATTGAAAAACTGGAAATTTCACGTTCAGACCTTGAAAAGCAGAAAGATGAAATAAAGGCATTAAAAGCTGAATCGGAAGCAAATGCGGTAAAACTGAGAACAGAACTCGAATCAATTGAACGCACAAAGGCAGACGAGCTTGAAAAGGCAAGATTAAGAGCAATGAGCATTATTGAGTCTACAAAAGCAACGTCAAATGAGTTGATTGATGAGCTTGAAAAACTCCGTAAGGAAAAGGATAAAAAAGATTTCAGCAAAAATGTTTCTGAAGTTAAATCCAAAAGCAAGCAGAGCTTTAATAAAATGTATGATAAAGCAAATCCTGTAGAAAAACGTGATTTAAATAAGGATTATGTACTGCCGAGAAAACTTAAAAGGGGAGATACCGTTTACGTTGTTGACCTTGATAAAAAGGGCATTATCTCAGGTGAGCCGGACGGCAGTGAATTTGTTTTTGTACAAATGGGTGTTATGAAAACAAAAATGAAAGTGTCACGTTTGCGTTTGGTTGAAGCTGAAAAAGTTACTTACGGAAATAAATCCGTCAGAAAAATAGGTAAGGTTGGCGGAAAAATCGAACGCAGAGGAACTATGGAGCTTGATATAAGAGGCTGTGCATGCGATGACGGTATCTATCAGCTTGATTCATTTTTAGACAGTGCTGTAATGTCGAATATTTCGACTGTTACAATAATTCATGGAAAGGGAACAGGACTTTTGAGAAAGGCTGTTCATAAGAGATTGAAAGAGCATCCGTCTGTTAAAAGTTTTCGTTTAGGAGTTTACGGTGAGGGTGAAGACGGAGTTACAATAGTTGAACTAAAATAAGTTTGACAATACCGCACAATCTTTGTGCGGTGTTGCCTTTACAAATGCCAAAGCCGCTTGACGAGTAATTCATCAAGCGGCTTTGTTTTTATCAGTTATTCTTTTTTGATTTAAGAATTGAAAATATAATCATAAGTACAGCACCAACGGTCACAAGTCCAATTGAAGTATACATTACACTGTTAACAGCATTGTACATAAATGAAGTAAATGCAAGGAAAATTTGCTCCTGCTTGATAATGAATGCGTCAAAGTAATTGACTGCATTAATATATATGCATGGTATCAGCATTATTATTCCTGAAATTATCAAAGCAGACGCTGCCCAGTAAAGCGTAAATTTAATATTTTTTTTGTTTACCAATATTAATAGTGATATAAATACAGCAATGGATATTATAAGCAGTATTTCAAATACAGGATTGTTGACAATGCCAAGGTAATGTCTTACTTGCGGCAAAACACCTTCACTTTTCAGCTTATCAAACTTAAAAACATCACAGTAACTGATTACTATATTCTGTGCATTTTTTTGTGCAGTTTCAATCTTTTTTTCAAATCCTGAATCCTTGACATAATTGTTTTCATCAGCATAAGCATTAAAGAAATCGGAAATACTGCTGTTCAGCTCTGAAAAATCAGCTTTAAATCCGTAATTATCACTTTTTCCGTTTGTATAGTCAAGACCATTTTTAACTACGTTTTTTATTTGATTGTCGATCCAATCCTCAGTTAAGGCATCCATATAAACGTCAGCATTAATTCCGGTCGCATTATATTTGTCATTAAAATACTTTTCAAGATTGTTTCTTACTTTGGAGCTTATATTGTTATCATCTATGATACTCAAGCTCCATTTTTCATCAGAACAAATCGAAATGTGCCGAAGAGCGACTTCTCCGACTATTGCAAATGTCATCAGAATTGTCAGGAGGACATTTATAAGGTATATTTTGGAATTTTTCACTTTATCCCTCCTATTCCGTATAGAACTGCTTGTCCGTCAATGTGCAGACAACGCCTGTTCGTATATCTGATGAACCTAATATATCGGTCTTGCAGGTATAAAGAGTAAGCTTTGTATCTTTGGTAGGGATAACATATTTTTTATCGCTTTTCTTGAATTCTATTATTTCAGATACTTCATATGTAAAATATCCGTATTGAGTGTTTACAGTAACAATATCGCCCTTTTTCAGTTTATTCAAATCAGAGAAAAAGGTATTTACATGAGCACTTATTACGGCATTTCCTTCTGTACCGACAATAGCGGAATCAGATGCCTGACATGCTCCATGCTCAAATAGTTCACTGCTGCTTCCCCAATATACAGGAATACTCAAGCTTAGTGCATCGCTTCGCAAAACAGCGAACTGTTCACCAAATTGCGGACGTATAACTTCGCCCTCTGGACTTGTTGAAGCAGAGTAATCAACATCAATGTCAGTATCTTTGATATGAAGTCCTGCAACAGTTCCACCGTTTGACTTGGTTTTAAGTGTATCCATAAAAGCAATGTCAAGATAAGTTGAGAACTTATTGTAAGGCTTTATTGAAACTGCGGCAATAATACAGATACATATAATAAGAATTAAAAAAGGAGTAATAATAAGAACGAAAGTGTTGGATTTCTTTTTATTTGTCATTTGAAGCCTCCGACTTTTCAGATGATGAAAGTCTTTTAGCAATAATATAAATTCCGAAAGCGGAAAGCAGTATTGCAGAGCTTGCAATCACAGCAAACAATCTGTAATCATATCCTGTATCTTCAACAGAAACACCGACAGTTGAAATGTCAACCAAGTCACCATCCTTATTTCTTACGGACATTGCAAGTGATTCATCAGTAATATTGTCAATTTGAAAATTCAGACCCATGGTATTGCCAAAGTCAACAAAATTAGAGAGTATAGATATTTTTTCGTCAGCTGAAAGCTGTTTAAGTATACTGTTTCTTTCTTCGTTAGTGAGGTTGGCAATGAAATTCTGTCTTTCGTTTTCAGGCAGACTGTTTACGAAGTCGATTTTTTCCTGCATGGTCATATTAATAAAATCAGACTGCTTTATAGGCCTTTCATTATTTGAAGGATTAGAGTTTTCAGGAGTTTTGTTGTTGGCGTTGTCATTGCTGTTACCTGCTGAAGCATCTGAAGGTTTAGTCTGATTTGGCGGTGCAGTAGTTGCAGGCTGAGTTGTAGAATTGTTATTATTATTGTTTGGAACGCCGAAATACTGTGCAATCATATCATCAAGATCTTCTTCGTAAAGATAAAGACATGAGATAGCATTATCGAAATCCTGAGAAGTATATTTATCCGGATTTTTATAATATTCATTATATCCTTGCTGGATAACAGATTCAGAAACTCCAAGACTTCTTGCAACGCTTGCAACATCATCTACTGTAGCTGCCTGTACTGAGAATGTATTGCCCAAAATGCTTATTGAGGCTGCGATGGATGCAGCAAAAGCAGTAAATTTTCTTTTCATATTAAAATACCTCCATATTGCAGTTTGAATAGATTCCTGCTTAATATATCAGGATTGTTTCAATATTTATTATATAAAATTTCAGTTTATAAGTCAAGGGAAAAAAATGTCAATTTTTCAAGCGTTAAGCAAAAGCATTCTATAATGAATAAAAAACTGCGGTATATCGTCGAATCTTAACGCACCGCAGTTTTTTGTATAAAATAAGAAAATATATTGATTTTTTGCTGTAAAAAATGCTATAATGAATATATACTACTTATTTGATATAAGTGCAAGTGTATCTCTTGCAATAAGGAGTTCCTCGTTGGTAGGAATTACCCAGACTTCAACCTTAGAGTCAGGAGTTGAAATCTTACACTTCTTTCCTCTTACAGTTTTGTTAAGCTCCTTGTCAATCTTGATTCCGAAGAAATCAAGGTCTGAACATGAATTTTCTCTTGTCGGAGGATCATTTTCGCCGATACCGCCTGTAAATATGATAGCGTCAACGCCATTCATTGCAGCAGTATATGCACCGATGTCTTTCTTTATCTGATATGCAAGCATTTCATTTACAAGACATGCTCTTTTATCACCATGTGCGGCAGCAGCAGAAACCTCACGATTATCTGATGATACACCTGAAAGTCCGAGGAAACCTGACTTTTTATTCATGTAGTCACTCATTTCGTTAGGAGTAAATCCATGTTTCTGAGCAACGAATGTTACAGCAGAAGGGTCAACACTGCCTGTACGAGTACCCATAAGCACACCGTCAAGAGGAGTAAAGCCCATTGTTGTATCTATAGATTTACCTCCCTCGATTGCAGTAATTGAAGAGCCGTTTCCGAGGTGACATGAAATAATTTTTAAATCCTTGATATCCTTGCCGACAGTTTCAGCAAGAGCAGCGGAAACAAATCTGTGAGATGTTCCATGGAAGCCATACTTTCTTACATGATACTTTTCGTAATCCTCGTAAGGAAGTCCGAACATGTAAGCCTTTTCAGGCATAGTCTGGTGGAAGGCAGTATCAAATACAACAACCTGAGGAACATTTTCAGGAATTACCTTTTTACAAGCCCAGAGAGCAAGTGCATGAGGGTGATTATGTACAGGAGCAAGTTCCTGAAGTTCATCAATCTGCTTGATAACCTCATCGGTAACAAGTGTTGTTTTGTCAAAAATTTCAGCACCCTGAACTATTCTGTGACCTACAGCTGAAATTTCGTCCATGCTCTTAATAACTGATGCATCACCTGTTGTAAGAGTTTCTACAAGCTTCTGAAAAGCTTCTGTATGTGTTGGGAAAGAACAGTCTGCTTCATAGGTTCTTCCATCGAAAGTCTTATGTGAGATGTGACCATCAATACCGATTCTGTCACAGTTTCCCTTTGCAATAACGCTCTCGTCTTTCATATCAATCAACTGATATTTAAGAGATGAGCTACCAGCATTAACTACCAAAATAATCATAAAAAATAACAGCCCCTTAAAAAATTATTATTTCTTTAACATTATAATTATATACTTTTTTTTGTAAATTGCAAGACCTTTTTAAAAATTTGTCAGAAAAGATAAAAAAATGCAAATAATATACTTACAATGGTTGGTATATTTGAAATATAACTGCAGTAACGCTGAAAATACGTTTATTGGCTTTGTAAGTCTGTTATTCGTTACAAGAATGACGTATTGATTTTGCGATATACTGCTTGAATTGGAGGTTTTATTATGAAAATAAGCGGAATAGTCTGTGAATACAATCCATTTCACAATGGACATCTTCACCATATCAATGAAACAAAGAAAAACGGTGCAACACATATTGTTGCGGTAATGAGCGGGAATTTTGTTCAGCGAGGTGACGCTGCCATTATGGATAAGCTTGACAGGGCAAAACTTGCTGTTAAATCAGGAGCAGATCTGGTTATTGAAATTCCTGTGCCATATTGCCTTTCATCAGCAGAAATATACGCCAAAGGTGCAGTATATCTTCTTGGAGCTTTGGGAGCAGTTGATGAAATTTCTTTTGGAAGTGAATGCGGAAATATTGAACAGCTTAGAGAAACTGCTGAAATAATTGAGAAATGTGCAATTACCTGTGCTGACGATATAAACGGTTTGCTTAAAATGGGATATACTTATCCCAAAGCATTAAATTCAATTGTTATGCGTAAAAGTATAGAAGCTGCTGAAATTATTTCCGAACCCAATAATCTGCTTGCAATAGAGTATATGAGAGCAATGAAAAGATTTACTCCGAAAATGAAAGCATTTACAATTAAAAGAAAAAATGCATCTCATGACAGCATGTTCATAAAAGACGAGTATGCAAGTGCATCTTATCTCAGGGAGGCTATTCTGAGCAGCGGACGTGATATAAGCATGCTTACTGTACCCATATGGAGTGATGCAATTGCACAAGCAAAGAAAAACGGTGAAATAGGGGATATAAATCGTCTTGAGAGGGTTATTTTGTATATGCTCCGAACAGTTTGTCCCGAATATCTTTCAGGAATCAATGACGTTGGACAAGGTCTTGAGCATAGAATATATGAGGCAAGAAAATCAAGTTCTTTGGACGAACTGCTGTTTAATATTAAAACAAAACGCTATACTATGGCAAGAATCAGACGTATTTTGCTTTCAGCACTTATAGGAATAAAAAAATCAGATTTAAAAATACTGCCTCCTTATGGACGGATACTTGCGTTTAATGAACGTGGAAAGGATATTCTTTCAAAAGCAAAGGGCTCAACTGCTATACCTTTTGATACGTCCATAGCACGTCTTTCTCAGAAAAGTGAAGAAGCAAAACGGTATGCATCTCTTGAAGTAAGAGCTTCTGATATTTACGGTTTGTCGTTAGAACAGGTCAACTCCGCACAAAAGGATTACAGGTCAAAAATATCAATTGATATAGAATGAGTTGAAATTTTTGCAGAAGTGTGATATTATAGTCTTTAGGCAATGACGCAGGCAGACGTAATTTCTACCTGTAGAATTGTATTTTTTGCGATAGTATGAGGGATAAGTGCTGTGATAGAAGTCTATAAGTACATTCTTATGTCTATAAAAGCAGTGTTTGCATGCAAATTATTTTTTGTTTTTTAAAAAATTTTTCGACTTTTTTAGTGTTTGAAATCACTATAATTTGGAAGCTTTTTATTTTAAGGCAACACTGTACAAAGCATATGCAGCATTTCTATACGGTGCATCCTTAAAATTGCTTATTGCATGTATACCCTGATATAATTTCACAAGAAAGAGGAAAATTACTTTATGAGAAGAAGAAAATTAAAGATTACAAATACTCTTGCTTTTATTGCTGTTTTAGCAATGGTTGTATTTATAGTGTCATGCTCTGCAAAAAACAAAAAAGATGAGATACCGACAAGCAAAAATGTTTCATCATCAAGTTCTGACGAAAAATCAATGACCTCACAAAAACAGCAGACAACATCTGAAAGCCCTGAATCTTCACAAACACTGACAAAAGCCGAAAGTAAAACAATATCCGCTGATGATGAGCTTATACTAAACGCAGCTGTAAATGCAGAGCCGCCGCAGTTTAATAATGGCATATTGCCTGATTATTATTATATTAATGTCGAGCCTGTTTATCAAAATCCTGAACTTCCTACAGGCTGTGAAATAACCGCACTTACGACACTCCTTAATTATAAAGGATATTATGTTGATAAGCTTACAATGTGTGATGATTTTTTAAATATTGACTATAATGGCAATTCTTCATTTTATGAGGCATTTATCGGAGATCCGAGAAGCGGCGTAGGCTTTGGGTGTTATGCTCCTGTAATAGCTGATGCTGCCGATAAATATCTTAAATATGCAGACTCTGATGAAAATGCGTTTGATATGACAGGAACAGAGTTTGATGAGCTGTTTTATTACATATCAAATGACTGCCCTGTTGTTGTATGGGCAACAATGAGCTTAGTTCCTTCTGAGGACAGATATTGCTGGACTACACCTGACGGAGAAGAAGTGTGGTGGCATGTAAATGAGCATTGTATGGTGCTTACGGGTTATGACTATACAAATGAAACTGTGACGGTATGTGACCCGCTTAAAGGTGAAATGACCTACTCCATGTATGCTTTTAAGGAAAGATATGATGAGCTTGAAATGCAGTCTGTAATAATATACTGATATAAAGGAGAATTATCTTGATAAAAGGCGTTATTTTTGATATGGACGGAACATTGATTGATTCCATGAAAGTATGGTATAATACTGACAGAATTTTTCTCAGAGAAAATGGAATTGAGCCTCCTGAAAACATTTCGGAAATAATGAAAAAAAAGACTATTAAAGAAGCTGCGGATTATTTTATTCATGAATTCAGTTTGGACTGCACTCAGGAATATGTCATTAAGCGAATTGAGGAGCTTGTAGCAGAGGAATACAGAAAAAGCATACAATTAAAATCAGGTGTAATTGAGTTTCTTGACTTTTTAGATAAAAAAAGAATACCATATTGTGTTGCAACAGCAACATATAAAAGTCTTGCCACTGCGGTTTTGAAGCGCTGCGGAATTTTGGAAAGATTTAAATTTATTCTCACCGGAGAGGACGTTAAGTCAGGTAAAACCTCTCCAGAAATTTATTTTGAATGTGCAAAGCGTTTGAATATCAAATGTGATGAAATTATTGTAGCAGAAGATTCGCTTCATTGTATTGAAACTGCTGTTAATGCGGGTTTTTATACAGTTGGAGTTTATGACTCCGAAGCGTCTGCTGATTGGATTAAAATTCGGCGTATTGCACATAAAACTGTAAATAATATTTTTGAGATTTCTGATATAATAAAGGATTGATTTAATGAAAAAGGTTATGGTTGGAATGAGCGGAGGAGTGGACAGTTCTGTTGCTGCACTTCTTTTGAGAAATCAGGGATATGATGTAATGGGAGTTACACTCAAGCTTTTTTCTGACGAAGATATAATACAAGCAGAAAATGCACAAAAAACCTGCTGTGCATTATCAGATGTTGAAGATGCACGAAGTGTTGCATATAAGCTGGGATTTGAACATCTTGTCTTTAATTTTAAAGATAATTTCAAAGAATATGTAATGAATCAGTTTGCGGAAAGCTATTTGTGCGGAGCAACTCCTAATCCATGCATTGAATGCAACCGCCATATAAAATTTGATAAGATGCTCAGACGTGCAATGGAGCTTGAATATGACTATATTGCAACAGGACATTATGCGATAAATGAATATGATGAAGCGAGAAAGCGTTATCTGCTGAAACGTCCTGCCGATAGGAGCAAGGATCAGACATACGTTCTTTATTCTCTTACTCAAAATCAGCTTGCACATACTCTTTTCCCTCTTGGAAATCTTGAAAAATCTCAGGTAAGAGAGATTGCCGAAGAGGCAGGATTGGTAAATTCCAAAAAGCCTGACAGTCAGGATATTTGCTTTGTGCCTGACGGTGATTATGCGTCATTTATCCGAGCTTTTAAAGGAACTGACTCTCCATGCGGCGATTTTGTGGACGTGAACGGAAAAATTTTAGGTAAGCATAAGGGGATTATAAATTATACAATAGGACAGAGAAAGGGACTTGGAATAGCTCTTGGCAAACCTGCCTATGTTGTAAGCAAGGACATTGAAAACAACAAAATTGTTATTGGTGATGAGGCTGACCTCTATACTTCAGAGCTTGTTGCCGAGGACGTAAATATAATTTCACAGGAGGATATTTTTGAGCCTGTGAAAATAACTGCCAAAACAAGATACAGTCAGACAGAACAGCCGGCAACTCTGTCAAAGCTCGAAAACGGCGAGTATAAGGTTGTGTTTGATAATCCGCAAAGAGCAGTTACAAAAGGACAGGCTGTTGTTTTTTATGACGGTGACATTGTAGTCGGCGGAGGTACAATAAAATAATGGATTATTCTTTTGAAAAGCTGACTGATAAGATTTTTGTATGTGCAAGTAAAAATCACAGATTTGGAACAGACGCTTTTCTGCTTGCTGATTTTTCAGCCTACAGAAAAAAAGATAAGGTTTGCGATCTTGGAACAGGCTGCGGAATAATTCCGCTTATCATGCAGAAAAAAATGCCGCCTGAAATAATATATGCGGTTGATATTCAAGAGGACGCTGTAGAACAGCTTAAAATGGGCATGGATAAAAGTGAAACCAGAAACATAATTCCTGTTCATGCTGATTTAAAAGAACTTTGGAAAAATGCACCTGTCGGTCAGCTTGACCTTGTAACGTGCAATCCACCGTATAAAGCTGCAAATGCAGGTATTGAAAGCTCTTTGACTGCTCAGAAAATAGCAAGACATGAGGTGTTGTGTAATATAAATGATGTTTGCCATGCAGGAGAAAGACTTTTGAAATTTGGCGGCAGACTTTGCATATGCAACCGTCCTGAACGTTTAAGCGACGTTATTTATGCCATGAAAAAAAATAATATAGAGCCGAAAAGACTACGTTTTGTTTCAAAAAATGCAGATGAAGCTCCATGGCTTTTTCTGATTGAAGGCAAAAAAGGTTCAAAACCATTTATGAAGGTTGAACCTCAGATGTACATACGTACAGATACGGGCTTTACTGACGAGCTTAATGAAATATACAACACAGGGAAGGAATAGAAAATGAGCGGTACACTATATGTAATAGGAACTCCGATTGGAAACCTTGATGACATAACATTACGACAGCTTGATACGTTAAAGTCCGTTGACTTTATTTGTGCCGAGGATACAAGAGTGACCCTGAAACTTCTTACAAGGTTTGAAATAAAAAAACAACTGATAAGCTATCATGACCATAGCACAAGAGCAGTTGCCGAAGGAATCATTTCCAGACTTCTTGACGGTGAAAACGGAGGAGTTGTAACCGATGCAGGAATGCCTTGTATATCAGATCCCGGTGAAAAGCTGGTAAGAATGTGCTATGAAAACAATATTGATGTTAAGGTTGTTCCCGGACCAAGTGCAGCAATTTCTGCACTTGCAATTTCAGGTCTTAATACGTCAAGATTTACCTTTGAGGGTTTTCTGTCTGTAACAAAAAAACAGAGGTATGAACATCTTGAGTCATTGAGAAATGAAACAAGGACAATGATTTTTTATGAAGCACCTCATAAGCTTATCTATACATTAAAGGATATGCTTGAATATTTTGGAGATCGAAAAATATCATTATGCAGAGAGCTTACAAAGATTTATGAGGAAGTAATACGTCTCACACTTTCTGAAGCTGTTGATTATTATACGGAAAGAAATCCTAAAGGTGAATTTGTGCTTGTTTTAGACGGAAAAAACTCTTCCGATGATGAAAATAAAATGACATTTGAAAATGTATTAGACAGAGTTGCTGAACTTGTTAGCTCAGGAATGAAAACTTCTGAAGCCTGTAAAACTGCGGCTAAAGAAAGCGGACTGAAAAAAAGCGAACTTTATTCGGCATTTTGCAGTCAGTCTGAATGTTAGGGTTTGTTTTAAAAAGCCTCTTTGAAAAGAAATTCAAAGAGGCTTTTGTTATGTCCGAATATGAAATCAATCAATTTTCCTGATAATATAATCCTGCATAATTATCAAATCAGAGCTATCTGTAAATCCATCATTGTTTAAATCTGCTGATATTTCATTGTTTTTGGACTGTACATGTGTATTGACGCTTCTATATCTTAAGGCAGTTAGGTCAAAGCAATCAATTACATCATCAGAATTTATATCGCCGGTAATTTGCGTACTGTCAGTCTGAAAATCAATACAGCCTACATTCAAACCGCTTGATGAACTTGTAACATAGTAAGTTCCTGATGATGATATTGAAAATTCATACTTTTTAAGTGAAGAACCTGTTACATTTTCAATAGAAGAAATTACATTTCCATAAGCATCAAGCAGGTTTACAGTCCTTGGATTTTCTGTATTACTTGACATCATGTATATGTTTAATCTGCCTTTCTTAGGAGCATTTATCTGAATAGAACGATATTTCGGAGATCCGCCGCCGCCAAGTCTGATTAGTCCGTTCAAATTATGTTTATTATCGTCAGAAACAATATTTTCAGCAGTAATGCTTACAGTTTTTTCCTCACTGGCCGTAATAGTGAATACATCGTTAATTTCTATCGGTGATGAGTAAGTTCCTGTTTCGATATTGCCTGCATCAAGAATATAAGATTTATTATACTCTTCATTTGGTTTGCCTGACGGAGTGTAGTTGTAATAGAATGGAACCCAGCTTCCAAGATAATCTTTCGGAGTAAGTCCGTTTTCAGAATATTTCACTGTATTTGCGGTTCTGGCAGATGTATTTACAGGATTTCCGTTTACAGTAGTATTATACTCCTTATAATCTGCATCTTCAGGCTCTCTGCCACTCATTGAACACCAGCCGACAGGCTTGATAATATCTTCATATTGTAATTTTGTATTGACAAATGCTACATCTGCATCTCCCCATGGTCTGCCGAAATAACCCGGATTTGCGGTTAAAGTACTGTTTGCAGTAATTTCACAGTTATAAAATAAATACCCACCGTTTCCTCTGTTTGCAGTTATATATCCTCCTACTGAGTTTGAACTGTATCCTCCGAAATTTAATTCACAGTTATCAAAAATGTATTTTCCTGTGCCAAAAATATAATCGGTATTTCCCTGTATAAAACAATTTTTAAAATACCCCTGTGAACCGCCTGTATAAAGTGTATCCTGACTTCCCAGAAACTCACAATCATAAAATTCACAATTTGCAGATTCTATTGAAATTGCTGCAGCACGTTCTGTAGCAGCCTTGCTTTTTACGTCCGAACCTTTTTTGCGTTCAAATGTAATTGACTGGCTTCCCGCTATCTCAACTCCGTCTGCAATTTCTTCGTCAGTTACATAGCGGTTAAATGAGTTTTCAAATGTAATGTTTTCTGCACGAAAATTATTTGCTTTACTGCTTAATCCAACAGCATATCCCCAACGTTTTATTGGTTCAGCTTTTGATGATTTTGAAGCAGCAGCACTTGCATTATAATTTCCGCTGCTGCCAACACTGTAATACTTATATCCGATTCCGTAATACCATGTCAGCAAAACTTCCTGTGACGGTGTATCATTTACAAAGCTGATATATGGTGTGTTTACATTTATTTGTTCACGATATGTTCCCGGAGCAATATGGATAATAATCCGTTCACTTTCCGAAGAAGGATTTATTCTTTCCGCTGCATCAACCGCACTTTGAACTGTTGAGTAGCTTTCAGAAATATTGGAATATCCCACATATAAATTATTTTCTTTAGCAAATACATTTGAATTTTTACATGGTAAAAAATGAACTGATGAATAAAAAGTTATAATTGCAGCAGAAAAAGCTGCAAATATCTTGCGATTAAAAATATTATATTTCATTAATATTTCCTCCTTGTCGTATGTAATAATTTGCATTTCTAAAAAGTTATGCTTGAAGATTTATAAATAAATTATACAAAATTCTGCTCAAAAAATCAAGTATGTTTATTGCTTTAAAATAAATTATTTAGTTATTCTTATTACATAGTCATTATTGTTTTGCTATAATAGCCAGAGTATACTATTCAATTTTTTATATTATATTTTAATAAATGTGCTTGACATTTGTTTGCAAATAGTGTATAATCTGAATAACAAAAAGGGGGATGTATATAATGACAAAAAATAAGATAATGGCAGGCTTAACAGCTTTTATCTGCTGTGCAGGAATGGCGGCAGGTTTGCCGGAAATGTCAGTAAAAACTTATGCTTCTGAAGTTGTGCATAACAGCTTTGAGTCAAATTATGACGGTTGGTATGGAAATTCAGATACCGTCAAAATAACTGCTGAAAATGGTACAGGATACAAAGATTCCAGAGGAATGACTGTCAAAGGACGTGTTTCTGCTGAGGACGGAGCTGCTTCTTCAAAAGGCTTTTACCTTGAGGGTGGGATAAATTATAATTATTCTGTTATGGTTTATAGCAAAAAAGCAGAAAATTTCCGTGTTTCACTGCTCTGTATTGATGAGAAAACAAACAAAGAGAAAAATGTTGAACTGATTTCAGAAAATGTAAAAGCAGGGGAGTGGACAGAACTTTCAACAGAATACACTGCCCCGAAAGGCAGTTATGAGTTTAAAATTACAATTACTACCGACAGCACAAATGATTTTAGCTTTGATGATGTTATAATAACAACTGAAAAAAATATGAATGCTGTTTATGCGGCAAGTTCCGAAAAGGGATTAAAAGATGAGTTTGCTGCGTATTTCAGAGTTGGTAATATTCTTAATAATATGACTATTAAAAACTCTGCAATAACTGCAAATATCATTAAGGATTATAACAGCATTGAGTGCGAAAATGAAACAAAGCCGGACGCTACTCTTGTTCAATCTCAATGCAGCGGAACAAATATAGGGGTTTCTCTCCAGAGTGCAGCAGCTATTATGGATTTCTGCGTACAGAATAATATTGCAATGAGAGGACATACTCTTGTTTGGCATAGTCAGACTCCAACATGGTTCTTCAAAAAAGATTTCAATGCCAATAGTGATTGGGTTGATAAATCAACTATGGACGCCAGAATGGAAAGCTACATCAAAAATATGTTTAATGCCATTAAAACTCAATATCCTGATTTGAATTTATACGCTTATGATGTTGCAAATGAATGTGTAAGTGATGACAGTCAAAGAACTGCTAATAACGGCGGTGCTCGTGAACCTGGTGACGGTAAAGTAACCGGCGGCAAATCTGCATGGGTACAAATTTACGGTGATAACAGTTTTGTTGAAAAAGCTTTTACATATGCAAGAAAATATGCTCCCGAGGGTTGTGCACTTTATTACAATGATTATAATGAATACTGGGATCATAAACGTGATGCAATATATAATATGTGTAAATCACTTTATCAAAAAGGTTTGTTGGACGGCGTAGGAATGCAGTCACATGTTCCGGCAAATGCTACGGGGTTTGCAGGAACAGAATCATATATTTATGCAATGAAAAAATATTTGTCCATTGGCTGTGATGTTCAGATTACAGAATTGGATATTTCACTTGAAAATGGTAAATATTCACTTCAGGATCAGGCAAATAAGTACAAGGCTATATTCCAAGCAGCAATGGATTGGAATGCAAATCCACAATCAACAGGAAGAGTAACTGCAGTTTGTATATGGGGTCCGAATGACGCTAATTCATGGCTCAGTTCAGGCAGTGACGCATTGCTTTATGATAAGAATAATCAGCCAAAGCTTGCTTATAAAACACTTACTTCAATGATCCCTGAATCTGAATGGGGTGAAGGAGGTTCTGTTGGCGGAACAATTGAACCTGATGAAAACGGTTATTATTTTCACAGTACATTTGAAGGTGATGTAGATACATGGGCAGGAAGAGGTAATGCTGATGTTCTTACAAGCGGACGAACAGCGTATGCCGGCAAGGAAGCGTTGCTTGTAGAGAACAGAACAAGTGCTTGGAACGGAACTACACGAAGTTTGAATGCTCGTGCGTTTATACCAGGTAATGAGTACAGTTTTAGTGTCAACGTAAGCTATTTTGACGGTGAATCAACTGATAAATTTTACCTTAAACTGCAATATGAGGATGCTGACGGTGAAACGCAATATTCTACAATTGCTGAGGGAACAGGAATTGCAGGCGAATGGATACAGCTTGCAAATACAAATTATAAAATACCTTCTGATGCTTCAAATATGCAGCTTTACGTTGAAACTGCTGAAACTACAAACAATTTCTACATTGATGAAGCAATTGGAGCTGTTGCAGGTACTGTTATTAAAGGTGCAGGACAATCTACTGATATAATTCTTGGTGACATAACAGACGACAAGGTAATTGATTGCTTTGATATTGTACTTGCAAGGAGAGGGTTAATTAGCGGATTTACTTCTGCAAGGCAAAAAATTGCGGCTGACGTTGACAGAAGCGGTAAGTTTGAAATAAATGATGTGCTTTTAATGCGTAAATTTGTATTGCGTCAAATAACCGAATTTCCTGATAATACACCTATAACTGATAATACTGCATTTAAATATAATTCTGCTCTTACATACAGTGAAGCACCCGGAGAGTATATGAATGTCTGTTCACAGGCAGGTACTATAAAAAAGGAAACATATAACGGCATAAACGGCAACAATAATCTTAATGTTTACTTACCATATGGATATGATGATAACAAGCAGTATAATATTTTCTACTTGATGCATGGTGGCGGGGAGAATGAAAACACAATTTTTAGTGATGACGTAAAGCTGAATAATATTCTGGATCACATGATTATGAATGGTGAACTTGAACCAATGATTGTAGTTACACCTACGTTTAATAAGTGTGAGGCTCGAACATTTTACAAAGAGTTTCGTGAAAGCGTTATTCCATTTGTAGAGGGCAAATACTCCACATATGCTAAATCGACTTCTGCTGCTGATATTGCAGATTCAAGAATGCACAGGGCATATGGCGGATTTTCAATGGGTTCTGCGTCTACATGGGCTGTACTTGTTAATTCACTTGATATTGTTGGTTATTTCATGCCTTTAAGCGGTGATAACTGGGAGGCTGAAGGTGGCTATAACAAGGCAAAATCTGTTGCGGATGCAGTAGATAAATCGGGACTTAATAAAGATGAATACTTCATTTTTGCAGCTACAGGTTCTGATGATATAGCATATCCTAACATGAATCCGCAAATTGAAGAAATGAAAAAGATGGATCAGTTTGTATATACATCTGACTTCTCAAAGGGAAATTTCTATTACTTGGTTGCTGACGGAAAAACTCATTGGTGGGGATATGTCAGACATTATATTTATGATGCACTTCCGTATTTCTTCCATGAATGAGATAAATACTATTCTACTGCTCAATACCGTACAAATTTTGTACGGTGTTGATTTCATATAACTTATACAAATATTCATGCAGTGCTTATTAGAAAACGGCATACCGTAGTTTTTTACGGTATGCCGTTTATTTGTTAATATTTTATATATCAGCTTATATTACAAGGCTTGACATATCATAAAGTCCTGCAGGTTTATCACTTAAATAAACGGCTGCATTAATAGAACCCTCTGCAAATACAGACTTTGAAGCTGCTGAATGTGAAAGGGTAATCACTTCATCATGACCTGCAAAAATAACATCATGTTCTCCAACAATAGTACCGCCTCTTATGGCATGCATTCCGATTTCATTTTTATCACGTTTTTTACGCTGTGAATGTCTGTCATAAACATAATGATATTTATTATCAAGAGTTTCATTAACGGCATTTGCAAGCATTATAGCTGTACCGCTTGGAGCATCAATTTTCTGATTGTGATGTTTTTCTACAATTTCTATATCAAACTGGTCACCAAGTACAGATGCCGCTTTCTTTGCAAGCTGTACCAGCAGATTTATGCCTAAGGACATATTAAATGTAAAAAACACAGGAATTTGTTCTGCTGCTGACTTTATTTTGTTGATTTGTTCATCACTGTATCCTGTTGTAGCAAGGACAATCGGAGTACCTGTTGAAAGGCAGTATTCTAAAATTCCATCCAGCGAAGCAGGATTTGAATAATCAATAATTACGTCAGGTTTTTCAGGAAGCTTGGAAGGACTGTCAATTATCGGGAAGTCCGCATACTGTTCAGTATTAATATCTATTCCTGCAATTACTTTACAGTCTTCTCTTGCAGAAATACAGTTATAAATGGTTTTTCCCATTTTGCCGTTTGCACCGCAAATTGCTATTCCGGTCATTTTAAAAATCCTTTCTGTTTACTTTATAAGCCCATGCTTTGCAAGTGAAGCTTTAAGCTTTTCACGATTTTCGTCACTCATCGGATATAAAGGCATTCTGCATCCGCCAACATTTACTCCGATAAGGTTCATAGCTTCCTTTACAGGAATTGGGTTTACCTCGACAAAAAGATTATTGATGAGGTCAAGATACTTTATTTGTAGCTTTGAAGCTTCTGCAAAATTATTTTCAAGGCAGTACTGAGCCATTAAATGAGTTTCTTTTGGAAGAACATGAGAAAGAACTGAAATTACACCTTTTCCGCCCAATGACATAATAGGAACTATCATATCATCATTTCCGCTGTAAACATCAAGGTCATCACCGCATGCAGCAATCAGCTTAGCTGTATATCCGATATTTCCGCTTGCTTCCTTTACTGCCACAATATTCTTATGCTTTGCCAATACCTTTGCTGTTGATATTTCAATACTCATGCCTGTTCTTCCGGGAATATTATAAAGAATTATAGGAATATTTACTGCATCTGCAATAGCAGTAAAATGAGCAATTAAACCACGCTGTGTAGTCTTGTTGTAGTATGGCGTAACAAGAAGCAGTCCGTCAGCACCAATTTCTTCAGCTTCCTTTGAAAGCTTAATTGCATAAGCTGTATCATTGCTGCCGGTTCCTGCAATTACCGGAACTCTCTTAGCAGCCTTTTTTACTGCGAAACGAATACACTCAAGATGTTCTTCGTCAGACATAGTTGAGGCCTCACCTGTTGTTCCGCATATAATAATTGCGTCTGTACCGTTTTCAATCTGGTAGTCGATCATTTCGCCGAGTCGTTCATAATTAATAGAACCGTCCTCATTAAATGGGGTAATTATGGCAATTCCTGCCCCGGTAAATAATGTATTTTTCATAAAAGCACTCCTTTCAGTGCATGATTAGAATTTTGATTTATCCAAGGTGTATGTTATCCATTCTTTATCAGGTACAAATCCGATTTTTTCGTAAAATTTTCCTGATGCAGTATTCCATTGTGCACATTTTAATTCAATTTTTTCGCAGTGGTTTTCTTTTGCAATTTCCTTTACACAATCTAAAAAGGATTTTCCTGCACCGCTGCCTCTGTATTGCTCTTTGACGTATAAATCCTCAATATAAAGGATCTTTTCACCTGTGAACGTGGTATACATATAGAAAAAGTTAAGTATGCCTATCGGTTCATTATTGCTGTATGCAATATAGCTTTTTATGCAGTCATTCTCAATGAGCATTTCAAGTTTTGAAATACTCATTGTAAAAACATTCAGCATTTTATGATGAGCCATAAGTTCTTTTGTAAGCAGGAATACAAGTTCGCTGTCATTTTTGGAAGCTCTTGTTATTTTTAAATTTTCAGACATTAATCTACATCCTTTTGAAGTCATTTTAGTCAGCAGGTTACGAAATTATACAGCTGTAATTAGTCAAAATAACCCTTTGCTGCAAGAAGTTCTGCAAGAAGAACGCCGCCGCCTGCTGCACCTCTTAATGTATTGTGAGAAAGGCTTACAAATTTATAGTCATACTGTGAATCCTCACGAAGTCTGCCTGTTGATACGGCCATACCGTTTTCAAGGTTTCTGTCGAGTTTAGCCTGAGGTCTGTTATCTTCTTCAAAGTAGTGAATGAACTGTTTTGGAGCTGACGGAAGCTCAAGCTCCTGAGGAACACCTTTGAAGTCTGCCCAAAGCTTAATAATTTCTTCTTTTGAAGGCTTATTTTCAAATGTGACGAAAACAGCAGCTGTGTGACCGTCAGATACAGGTACTCTCAGACACTGAGTTGTAATTTCAGGAGCTGATGCGTTTACAATTTTATCTCCCTCAATTTTACCCCATACCTTTAATGGTTCCTGTTCTGACTTTTCTTCTTCGCCGCCAATGTATGGGATAAGGTTATCCACCATTTCCGGCCATGTTTCAAATGTTTTGCCTGCACCTGAAATTGCTTGATATGTACATGCAAGAACCTTTTTAATGCCGAATTTCATAAGCGGGTGAAGTGCAGGCACATAGCTCTGAATAGAACAGTTGGATTTAACTGCAACAAATCCACGCTTTGTACCGAGTCTTTTTCTTTGAGATTCAATAATTTCAATATGGTCAGGGTTGATTTCAGGAACTACCATAGGAACATCAGGAGTACCTCTGTGAGCTGAGTTGTTTGAAACTATAGGACACTCAGCCTTTGCATAAACCTCTTCAAGAGCCTTTATTTCGTCCTTTTTCATATCAACTGCACAGAAGCAGAAGTCAACTATTTCAGCAATTTTTTCAATATCAGCAGTTGCATCAAGCATTATCATTTTCTTCATTTTTTCAGGCATCGGAGTTTTTAATGCCCAACGTTTTCCTGCTGCTTCCTCATAAGTTTTTCCTGCTGAACGAGGTGATGCAGCGAGAACCGCAACATTGAACCATGGATGATTTTCAAGAAGTGTAGCAAAACGCTGACCAACCATGCCTGTTGCACCAATAATACCAACCTTATACTGCTTCATAATAATAATCTCCTTAAATAAAATTTTAAAAAATAAAAAAACCGGTTGCAAACCGGCTCATCATACGTTATAATAGAAATATACGAACACGCAGTTAATCGTGTCGATAGCTCTCCATCAAATGCATGATGACAGTCAAGAGCCTGTTAAGCCATTGACCAGAACAGAATTTACCGGAAACTGTCCTTCGGCAGCATCGCCTTTCACAAAACATAAACGGAATGGTTATCCTGCTTTTTGTTACTGATCTCAGCCGCACCTCTACCTGTTTATAATTATAATATCATGTTTATATTTTGATGTCAATATATTTTGAGAATTTTTTTAAATTTTTATTTACGGCAGATGCCTGAAAGGTGTTTATATGCAAGAACTAAAAAAATCAGATTTTTATTATGAGCTTCCTGAAGAACTGATAGCCCAGACTCCGCTGGAACCAAGAAACAGCTCTAGACTTATGAAAATTGACAGAACAAGCGGTGAAATATGTCATGACCATTTCTATAATTTATGCAGATACCTTAAAAAAGGTGATTTGCTTGTAATGAATGATTCCCGAGTTATACCGGCACGTCTTTACGGTGAAAAGATAGACAATCAGACATTCATTGAATTTCTTCTGCTTGAGCAGAAAGGGGATAAGCTTTGGGAGATTATATGCCGTCCGGGGAAAAAAGCCAAGGTAGGAACACGTTTTTCTTTTGGCGGCGGACGTTTGATTGCAGAAGTCAAGGAGGTTAAGGATGACGGCAACAGAATCGTTCAGTTTGAATGTGAGGGCAATTTTTTTACCGCACTTGAAGATGTGGGACAAATGCCTCTGCCACCGTACATAACGGCAAAGCTTGAGGACAAGGAGCGTTATCAGACTGTTTATTCCAAAGAATTGGGGTCATCTGCTGCTCCTACAGCCGGTCTGCATTTTACGGAGAAAATGCTTAGTGAGCTGAATGAAATGGGAATTAAAACAGCTTTTGTAACGCTTCATGTGGGACTTGGCACATTTCGTCCGGTTAAAGAAGAAAACGTACTTGACCATAAAATGCACAGCGAACATTATTATCTGCCGCAGGAAACTGCTGACCTTATAAACGAAACAAAGAAAAACGGCGGACGTGTAATTTCTGTCGGAACTACAACTTGCCGTACACTTGAAAGTGTTGCTTCATTTTATAATGATATATCTGAGCATGAAGGATATACTGATATTTTCATATATCCTGGCTACAAATTCAAAGTGATAGACGGTCTTATAACTAATTTCCACCTGCCTGAAAGCACTCTTATTATGCTTGTGTCGGCATTTTTGGGATATGATGAAACTATGAATGCATATAAAAAAGCAGTTGAGGAAAAATACAGGTTTTTTAGTTTCGGTGACAGTATGTTTATTGTTTAAGGAGAATTTATGTATACACTATTAAAAAAGGAAAACAAAGCAAGACGCGGCAAGGTTGAAACAGTACATGGTACTTTTCAGACGCCATGCTTTATGAACGTGGGAACTGCCGCCGCAATAAAAGGGGGAGTATCATCTCTTGACCTTAAAGAATTAAAAACTCAGGTTGAATTGTGCAACACATATCATTTGCATCTGCGTCCCGGTGATAAGATTATCAGAGAAATGGGCGGACTTCATAAGTTTATGAACTGGGACAGACCTATTCTTACCGACAGCGGCGGATTTCAAGTGTTTTCACTTGCCAAGCTGCGTAAAATCAAGGAAGAGGGCGTGTATTTTGCTTCTCACATTGACGGCAGACGTATTTTTATGGGACCTGAAGAAAGTATGCAGATACAGTCTAATTTAGGGTCTACTATTGCAATGGCATTTGATGAATGTGTTGAAAATCCTGCCACTCACGAGTATGCTGAAAATTCAATTGAACGTACTACACGCTGGCTTGTTCGGTGTAAAGAAGAAATGGAACGTCTTAACAGTCTGCATGATACAATTAATAAGGAACAAATGCTTTTCGGTATAAATCAAGGCTGTACATTTGATGACCTTCGAGTAAAACATATGGAGGATATTGCAAAACTTGATCTTGACGGATATGCTATCGGCGGACTTGCCGTAGGTGAGCCAACAGAAGAAATGTACAGGATAATTGATGTGGTTGAACCTTTTATGCCCGTAAATAAGCCGAGGTATCTTATGGGAGTGGGAACTCCGTCAAATATAATTGAGGCGGTTGCAAGAGGAGTGGATATGTTTGACTGCGTTATGCCAAGCAGAAATGCACGTCATGCTACCGTGTTTACATGGAAAGGCATTATGCATGTAACAAATAAGTGCTACGAAACGGACGAACGTCCTATTGATGAGGAGTGTGACTGTCCTGCATGCAGGAATTTTTCAAGGGCATATATACGTCATCTTTTCAAGGCACAGGAAATGCTTGCAGGCAGACTTGCTGTTATGCACAATTTGTATTTTTATAATACGCTTACAGAAAAGATACGTGATGCGTTGGATAACGGTACATTTGAAAAGTTCAGGCAGCAATATTCAGAGCTGCTTGCATCAAGATTATAGAGGTGTTTTTTATGCAGAAAATTGCAATTTTTGACCTTGACGGGACATTGGCTGATACCATTCAGGATTTGGCTGACGCTGTGAATTTCGGGCTTAATCAACTGGAACTTCCGCTGCACAGCTTGGATGAATATAAAACGTTTGTCGGAAATGGGATAAGAAAGCTTTGCTTCCGTTCTTTACCTGATAATAAAAAAGATTATACAGATGAACTTTTAAAGCTTTTTTCTTATTATTATGAACAGCATTGTCTGGACAAAACTAAAGTATACGATGGCATACGTGAGGTTTTGATTAAGCTTTCTGAAAATAATGTAAGACTGGCTGTTGCTACAAATAAAGCACATGAGTTTGCTGTTAAGATTTTGCACTCGGTTTTACCTGATATAAAATTTGACAAAATACTTGGCAATAAACCACAACTGGAGAAAAAGCCGAATCCGCAGGTTATAAGAGAAATTTTATCAGATTATTCCGAACCGTATGAGGCATACATGATAGGCGACAGCAGCGTAGATATACAAACTGCTAAAAATGCAGGAATAAAGTGCATAGGCTGTACATGGGGATTTAACAGTGAATCTGAATTGTGCAGCAAAAATCCTGATCATATTGTTTCTTCACCTGCTGAAATTGCAAACATTATTTTATGCAGTAATGTTTGAATTTAACATATAAAAATTAGGGGGATAAAAATGTTTAGAAAAGTAACAGCTGTTTTGACTGCATTATTGGTTACACTGTCATTTACAAGCTGCCAAAAAGGAAAAAAATCAAAAAAAGACAATTCTTCATTGACAATCAGTGAGCAGACAAATGAAAATGACCCGATTGATGAAACAACAGCTTTAACAGAGGAAGCAACTCAGGAACCCACAACAGTTCATGTAAGTCCTGTTGAAAAGATCTCAGCAACGCTTGGTACTCAGGTAACGCCGAATGCATTGATAAGCCGTGAGGACGGAGAAAATACATATAAACTTTCTTTATCGGATTTGATAGAATCAGGTGACAAAATTGAATCATTTACGTTTGTAATATATTCCGGTGATTCAAGCAATATAGGTCAATTTACAGGCGGCTTCGGAGTTTCAGTAAATTCAGACTGTGCTGCTGCAACTGATAAAGGCTGGTTTCAGTCAGAAGATATTACAGCTTCTACGCAGGGAACATATGGTGAAATTGTTTGGAAGGTTCCTGACAGCATAAAGGACTACATCACTGCTGACGGTGAGCTTTTATTCGGCTACTGGTGGGGCGATACTCAAAGCATAAGACTTGATACTGTTGTATGCAGCTTTACAAGAAACAGGGAGATTCCTGTTGACGGAACTGCTGAAAAAGAAATCAACGCATCTGTTCAATACGAAAGCAAGGATAACATTGTTGGTTTTAAAGTTAATGATGTCATACCGAACGGCTGCATACCTCAGGCAGTTACATATAATATAAGCTCGGGAGGAGCTTTCAGAAAATTTACCGGTGCATTCTGTGCTTCATCTGACAATGGACGTTATCAGTCAAAGGATATTGCTGTTTTTACCGATAATTCTTCTTTATCATTAACATGGATTTTACCTGAACAAGCAAAAAATGACCTTGTAAACGGCGGCGAAATTTCACTTGGTTATTGGTGGAGTGAGCAGCCTTCCGTTACGTTAAATTCTGTGTCTGTCAAATATAGTGTCAACACAGTTTCAAGTATTCCTGAACCAACCAAAAATGAAACGTCAAAAGAAGAAAACCTTTCTTATTCTGCTAAAAGTCCGGACGGCAGTTTCAGAACTTCATCTGAAATTGTGGACTCAATTAAAGTTGGCTGGAATTTGGGAAATTCTCTTGAACCATTCAATTATGCGTCAATAACGTCAGATGCTGAATTAGCATGGGGAAACCCGAAAACAACTAAGGAAATGATTAAATCAGCAAAGGATAAGGGCTTTAATGCAATTCGTATTCCTGTAACATGGTCTGACCATTTAAACGGAAACATTATTGATTCAGAATGGCTCGACAGAGTGCAACAAGTGGTTGATTATGCATATGATTTGGATATGTTCGTTATAGTTAATATGCATCATGATGATTACAGTTGGTTTGTACCCGATAAAAATAAGTATGCTGAAAACAGCAAAAAGCTATGTGCTATTTGGGAACAAATTTCAGAGAGATTTGCAGATTATGATGATACACTTCTTTTCGAGGGAATGAATGAACCCCGAACAGTTGGAAGTACAGCTGAATGGAGCGGCGGAACAGCAGAGGAAAGGGAAGTTGTTAATAAATATGAGCAGGATTTCATAAATACTGTAAGAAGCTCAGGCGGAAATAACGCTAAAAGAAGTCTGATAATAACCTCCTATGCTGCATCAGCTGAGGACGCTGCAATAAATGACATTGCAATACCAAACGATAAAAACATAATTATTTCTGTTCATTATTATGCACCATGGAATTTCTCAGACGGTAAAACAACAAGTTTTACTGATGCTGATAAAACTGAACTTTCCAATAAGTTCAAACAGCTTAAATCAAAATTTGTAGATAAGGGAATACCTGTAATAATAGGGGAATTCGGTTGTGTAAATAAAGCAGATGATTCAGTAAGAGAAGAATATTTCAGTTATTATATTTCAGCTGCAAAATCCTGCGGAATTAAGTGCTTTGTTTGGGATAACGGTTCATTAACAGGTGATTCTGCATTTGGTATATTAACTCGTTCAACTCTTTCATGGAACAGCAAAATAATTGACGGTATCATGAATGGTGCTGAATAATTTTTACAGATTTTTTATAAAAATTATTTTTTATTTGCAAAATCAAAAAAACAGTGATATAATATTAATGCAGTAATGTACAAGCTTTGTGCGATACTGTATAAAACATATATTAAAAAGAGAAAAAAGGAGAACAACTATGAACAAAAAAATTACGATTTTTGCTGTTTCACTTGCGTTAATTTCAGCACTTTCAGGCTGCGGAGCAAATAATTCAGCAGATTCAAAGAGCAGCAGTGTTTCAGAAACCTCGGCAACAGAAAGTCAGACAAAAGGTTCAGAGGAAACTATTGAATCAAAAACCACTGAAAATGTAACCGAAGCAATTACTACAGAAAAAGCAGCTGAGAACAGTACTGATGAATCGTCAGAAGTTCAAAATGCAGATGTAAACGATAATTCAAGCAATACTTCCGATAGCAGTAAAGCTGAAAGCGAATCGGAAATAAATCAAAATTCAGGAGCAGAAAAGTTCTTGGGGACTTGGTGGTGTGACAGAGCTTCATTGAATATTTCCGATAATGGTGACGGTACATATCAGGGTAAAGTTTCATGGGCAGACAGTGCTTTTGCCAATACCGAATGGACATATACATTAAAATATGATGCAAACAGCAATAGTATGGTATGCGATGGCAATGCAGAAGAAATTTATTACGAATACGAAGAGGAGAATAAAGATCCAAAAACTACTATAATTTATACTGACGGAAGCGGAATCTTTACTGAAAAAGATAATGCAATAACATGGAATGATGCAAAGGAAAATAAAGGAGAGGGCATGAAATTTGTTAAATAGCAAATTGTAACATTATTTAAAATTTATTGCCTTAACAACCTGTTAGCATAGAATAAATGCACTGATTTCAAACTGAATGTCTGTGTATAATTCTATGCTGACAGGTTTTGTGTTTTATAAAAACTTGTGCGAAACTCCTGCTATATCATAAAGTCATAATCGTTATTCATTTTTTACAATTGCATTACTTGTTTGAATGTGATAAAATTACTATAGTGATTGGAATATATATATCCAATATCACTTAAAATAATACAGATTATTATATAAGGAGGACGTTATTATGGCTCGTTTTACATTACCTCGTGACATTTATCATGGAAAAGGCTCACTTGAAGCACTCAAAACATTTAAAGGAAAAAAAGCAATGATCTGCGTAGGCGGCGGCTCTATGAAGCGTTTTGGATTTCTTGATAAGGCACAGTCATACCTGAAGGAAGCAGGAATGGAGGTTAGTATATTTGATGGAATTGAACCGGATCCTTCTGTAGAAACAGTTATGAAGGGTGCAGACGCTATGATGAAATTCCAGCCTGACTGGATTGTGGCTATAGGCGGCGGTTCACCAATTGATGCTGCAAAAGCAATGTGGATAAAATATGAATATCCTGATTGTACATTTGAGGATATGTGCAAGGTTTTCGGAATTCCTGAGCTTAGAAAAAAGGCACATTTCTGTGCAGTTTCTTCAACTTCAGGCACAGCAACAGAGGTTACTGCTTTCTCGATTATTACAGACTATAACAAGGGAATAAAGTATCCGATTGCTGACTTTGAAATAACCCCTGATGTAGCTATTGTTGACCCTGAACTTGCAGAAACAATGCCTAAAAAGCTTGTTGCACATACAGGTATGGACGCTATGACACATGCCATTGAGGCTTATGTATCAACAGCAAATTGTGATTATACTGATCCGCTTGCTATTCATGCAATAGAAATGATAATGAAGGACTTGACAGCTTCATATAATGGTGATATGGAAGCTCGTGATAGAATGCATAATGCACAATGTCTTGCAGGAATGGCATTTTCAAATGCATTGCTTGGCATAGTTCATTCTATGGCACATAAGACAGGTGCAGCTTTTGCTGATTACGGTGCACATATAATTCATGGTGCAGCAAATGCAATGTATCTTCCTAAAGTTATTGCATTCAATGCAAAGGATGAAACAGCTAAAAAGCGTTACGGAGTTATTGTTGATTATATGGGAATTGCTGATAAAAATGCTTCAGATGATGACAAGGTTTCAGCTTTAATTACATATTTACGTAAAATGAATGATGAACTTAACATTCCGCATTGCATTAAAAATTATGGTGCAGACAGTTATCCTGTTGAAAACGGCTTTGTTCCTGAAAATGTATTTCTTGAAAGACTGCATGATATTGCAGTTAATGCAATTGGAGATGCATGTACAGGTTCAAATCCTCGTCAGCCTTCTGTTGAGGAAATGGAAAAGCTTCTTAAATGCTGTTATTATGATACAGAAGTTGATTTCTAAAAAAAGTATTGTTTGTATTGGCTTAAACCAAATAATTATAATAAGACCGATTGTACTAGCAATCGGTCTTATTTGCATATTTAAGGCAACACCGCACAAAAGTGTTTTGGTCAAAACGCATATTTTTGCTTTTGGATTTTGTATAATCCTACAAAAATATAAAATAGGTATTGACTTAGAGTTAACTCCAAGGGGTATAATTATATCAATCCAAAAAATAAAACAGTATGCAGCTTGATTGGCTGAAATTTACTGGTTTTTTGGACTTATATAAGGCAACATTTCATAAAAACGTAAAAGATTTTGTTGGTGTTGCAATAAAATACAACTTTCAGGAGGCGGATAACTGTGACAATAAAAGAAGTTTGCAGCAAATTCGATATAAGTCCTGATACGCTGAGATATTATGAGCGTGTAGGTGTTATACCGGAAGTTAATCGAAATGCCAGAGGAATACGTGATTATACTGACGAGGATATTAAATGGGTCGAAACAGCAATTTGTTTCCGAAGTGCGGGAATGCCGATTGAGCTTTTAATTGAATATGTTCGGCTTTTCAGGGAAGGCGATAATACCTTTGAAGCCCGATGCAGTCTTTTAAAAGAAGCAAGAGAGCGAATTTTGGCTGAACGCAAAACATATAATGATGCATTGGAAAAAATGAACTATAAGATAAAAAAATATGAAGAAGCAGTTAAAACAGGAGTGCTTGTATGGGATAATGAAAAGTGTTTAAATGATGAGAAATTAAAATATGCAAATAAAATGATGTTTCCAATAGGTGATTCAAATGATGCATTTTCACAATATTTTGTTGGTCGGAGCTATCTTGCTCCAATATCTGATTCACAGATTGGAATTTTCAATGTCACATTTGAACCTAAGTGTCGCAATAATTGGCATATTCATAATGCAGATAAAGGCGGGGGTCAGATATTGTTATGCATTGCAGGCAGAGGTTATTATCAGGAATTTGGCAAAGATGCAGTTGAAATGAATCCGGGGGACTGTATTAATATTCCTGCCGGTGTTAAACACTGGCATGGTGCTGCACCTGACAGTTGGTTTTCACATCTTGCGATTGAGGTTCCCGGCGAGAATAATTCTACAGAATGGTGTGAAGCCGTTACAGACGAGCAATATAATAAATTGAAATAAAGGCAATACCGCACAAAGCACGTCAAAAGACTTTGTACGTCATAA
>DJPR01000043.1:1766-5658 GCA_002438605.1 Ruminococcus sp. UBA6407 | reverse complement strand
AGCTTTATGCGGTATTGCCTTAAGTCAACACACACTAAAAACGGAGGTAATTATTATGAGTAAGAAATTAGTAGCATATTTTAGTGCAAGCGGAGTAACAAAAGGAGTTGCAGAAAAAATTGCAAAGTCAGCAAATGCAGATATTTTTGAAATTGTTCCTGCACAGCTTTATTCAAAAGCAGACCTTAATTGGATGGACAGCAACAGCCGTTCGTCTGTAGAAATGAAAAACAAGTCATTTCGTCCTGAAATAGCCGATAATAATCTTGATATTTCAAAATATGATACCATATATCTTGGATTTCCTATTTGGTGGTATGTAGCACCAACAATTGTAAATACATTTCTTGAAAAGTATGATTTTTGCGGAAAGAAAATAATTGTATTTGCAACATCAGGTTCAAGTGGAATGGGAAACACTCTTTCTGAACTTAAACCTTCTGCACCGGATGCAGAATGGGGAAAAGCTGAAAGACTTTCAGCAGGTATTTCACAATCAGATATAGATAAATGGGTAAACGAATAAGGAGTATATATTATGTATATTGAAAATATAAATTCGCCGTCAGACATCAAGGTGCTTAATGCAGAACAGCTTAATGCTTTGGCTTCTGAAATCAGAAATGGATTAATGAATCGTCTTTCTAAAAAAGGAGGACACTTCGGGCCTAACTTTGGATTTGTTGAAGCAACAATTGCACTTCACTATGTTTTTAATTCGCCTAAAGACAAAATTGTTTTTGACGTTTCGCATCAAAGTTACATTCATAAAATGCTGACAGGACGTAAATCTGCATATTTTGATGATGAGCATTTTACTGATATTTCAGGATACACCAATCCAGAGGAAAGTGAGCATGATTTCTTCAATGTCGGACACACGTCAACATCAGTCAGTCTTGCCTGCGGACTTGCAAAGGGCAGGGATTTGAAGGGTGACACAGAAAATATCATTGCTGTAATTGGAGATGGTTCACTTAGCGGCGGCGAGGCTTTGGAGGGGCTTGACTTTGCCTCTGAACTTGAAAGTAATTTTATAATTGTAGTAAATGATAATGATATGTCTATTGCTGAAAACCATGGTGGACTTTATAAGAATTTAAAGGCTTTGCGTGACTCAAACGGAACGTGTGAATGTAATCTGTTCAAAGCTATGGGACTTGATTATATCTATGTTGCAGACGGAAATAATATTACCAATCTGATAGAAGCATTTGAAAAAGTTAAGGATATAAATCATCCTATAGTTGTTCATATAAATACACTTAAAGGAAAAGGCTATGCTCCTGCTGAAGCTGAAAAGGAAAATTGGCATTGGTGTATGCCTTTCGATATAAAAACAGGCAAACCGAAATTTACAGACAACAGTGAAAATTATGGTGATATGACATGTGAGTACCTTATGAAAAAGATGAAGGAGGACAAAAGGGTAGTTGCGGTAGTTGCAGCAGTTCCTACGAATATCGGTTTTACTGAAGACAAGCGTAACGAAGCCGGCAAGCAGTTTGTTGACGTTGGTATTGCTGAGGAACATGCAGTTGCTATGGTTTCAGGAATAGCAAAAAACGGCGGCAAACCTGTATTTGCAACACATTCAAGTTTCTTTCAGAGAACCTATGACCAGATTTCTCAGGATTTATGCGTTAACAGCAGTCCGGCAACACTTCTTGTAAATACTGCGTCTGTTTATGGAATGAACGATGTGACACATCTCGGAATATATGATATACCAATGATGTCTAATATTCCTAATCTTGTTTATCTGGCACCTACAAACTGCGAGGAATATTTTGCAATGCTTGACTGGAGTATTGAGCAGAATAAGTATCCGACAGCTATCCGAATTCCATGCAATGGAGTTATTCATTCGGATAAGCCTGCTGATACAGATTACGGCGATATTAATAAATATCAGATTACACAGCAAGGAGAAGATGTGGCTGTTATTGCACTTGGCGATTTCTATCAGATTGGTGAAAAACTTGCTGAACTTATAGCTGAAAAAAACGGTAAAGCTCCGACTCTTATCAATCCGAGATATATTACTGGTATTGATGCGGACATGCTTGAAAAACTCCAAAATAATCACTCAAAGGTTATAACTCTTGAGGACGGAATACTTGACGGTGGATTTGGAGAAAAAATTGCACGTTTTTATGGTCATTCTGATATTAAAGTATATAATTACGGATTGAAAAAGGAATTCTTGGACAGATATTCTGTTGATGATGTGCTTAAAGAAAATCATCTTACACCCGAACAAATTTATAACGATATTTCAAAATGAATTTAAGATGACATTGCACAAAGCATATCAAAAAAGCTTTGTAATGTATTGCTCTAAATATAAAAAGGTCTGCTTTGATTTTAAAAGCAGACCTTTTGTCTATATAATATACGAAATGATTTACTTTGCTATAAGAAATTTCTCAGATTTGCAGCAAGCTTTTCTTCAAGACTTATCAGTGTTTTAGTAAGATTTTTGGATTTTTCGTCTGCTGCTTTATACTGATTTAAATATCTGTATAATGTTTTTACTCCCATATTACAGCCGTCTGTTATAATATCAGCAACTACATCATCAGATTCGTTTACAGCAAGCTTAACATTTGTTTTCAACCATGACATGCTTTTTGCCATTGGATTGGGATCTTTACCGTCATCATGATATTCAATTAAAAGTTTTTGCAAATCATTTTTGATTTTTTCATTTTCAGCAAGTGAATCCTGGAGATACTTTTTAAGTTCTTCATCATGAACGTATTTAAGCACCTCGTCTATTGCGGATACTCCCATTTTTATTCCGGAATCACATTCCCGCAGTAGTTTTATAGTATCATGTTCAATCATAAAAAACAGTCCTTTCAAATATAAAATCTATGGCAACACCGCACAAAGTACATATAGTACTGCCTTTAAAAGACTATTATATTATTACCGTTTTTTATTAATTTAGACTATAAAAATTATATATCTTTTTTCTTTGCTATGTAGGGAACTTTACCGATTACGAATGCAGCGACCGCTGTTAAAATGATTTCGGGTATCATATAAAGGCCGTTATAGAAAACAGAATAAATCAGTGCAAGTCCTTTGCCTGAAAAATTATTCATTATAGTATCGCCTATTTTGTAAAAACCTTCTTGAGTAAAGAACCATTCTGCCCATGAACTAAAGAAGATAGCTCCTGAAATAATATGAACAATATATCTCATAAACAGAGCTGCAATTGAACCAAGGCATAAGCTTACCTCAGGTTTGAACTTGTTTCTGAATATTCCTCCAAAGCCAAGAACGGTGTAAGCAAGTATATAGTCAAGGAAAACTATACATAATCCTGTTTGCAATGCATAGTCCTCAGGAACAAAAAAGCTTTTTACAGTTGCAAAGCCAGTTGCCATTTGAAGCAAACTGTAAACAAATGCAGAGAAAAGACCCCATTTAACACCATGACGATATGATATAAGTACAATTGGAAGCATACTTACAATAGTTATTCCTCCTCCGAACGGAAGCTGAAAAGGCTGAATAACCGACAATACAGTAGCAATTGCAATAAGTATTCCGGATTCAACAAATCGCAGAGTTTTTTGTGTTTTCATAAAAACAATCCTTTCAATTTTTCTTGACTTACTAACCGGGAACAAAAAATGCCAACGGCATAAGCCGATGGCATAGAAATATTATAAATATTATCCTACGTCGGCATTATCCGAATCAGGTTGTGGGTCGAAACATCTCGTTTCCTCTCAGCATAAAGCTCCCCTTTTTAAGCCTTATAAACTATATCACTTTTTATCATTTTTGTCAAGTATTCGATGAAATATTTGAAAATAATGCAGAGCTAATGTATTATTAATACATTCATTTATTTGAAGTTCATTCGCTGCAT
>DJPR01000043.1:0-1706 GCA_002438605.1 Ruminococcus sp. UBA6407 | reverse complement strand
TCATATTGTTTATTTTCTGACATTCCTTTTCCTCCATTTTTTCTGTTTCCATTTTACTTCTTTGAGATTGAAGTGCCAAGTTTTATTATACTACATCAATTAAAGACATCGCCACTCTTGAAATGATGACTGAAAACGGTGTCAAGAAAGCAAAGGAAAAAGCTATAGAACACTTCTGGGAACTGTTCCATCGAAGTAATTTCAGCGTATGGATCAACGTTTTTCATAGGGTAAGATTGCAGATTAAGTATCCGGATAATGAGTATTGAGTATTGTAAAATTTGTTGGAGAATGGTATAATAAAATCAAAAGGAGCTGAAAGGTTTTTGAATATTGCGATTTGTGATGATAATGAAACAGATATTAAATATATCGGAAAGATAATTAAAAAAGAATTTGCTGCTAATAATATAAACTGCGAATTAAGCTTGCATACCGATGCTAAAAGCTTATTGGATGTAAATCAGTCACAACCATTCGATGTGATATTTCTCGATCTGGATATGCCCAGATTGAATGGCATGGACGCTGCTTCTCAGCTTAATAAATCAAATTCAGCTGCCGAAATAATATTCGTTACGAATCATGATGAACTGGTTTATAAAGCGTATAAATTTAAAGCATTAGGATTTATACGAAAAAAATATCTTGAAACAGAAATAGAAGAAATTCTTGAGACATTAATAGAGACAATCAATTCCCGACAGCAGTATATCACCTTTTCTGATTCGGGCAATGAGTTTAAGTGCCTGATTAACGATATTATGTATATGCAGAGTGACGATCATTATATTGATGTAATTACTCCCAAGAAGAAGTATACATTGCGTGACAGCCTTAATAACATTGAAAATTTATATGCTCACTTCGGTTTCATTCGTGTTCATTCCCGATATCTTGTGAATTTCAGATATATTTATTCAATCGAAAAAAACACCATTGTACTGAATAATAAATATCAGCTTCCTATAAGCAGGAGCAAGACCGCTGCTGTTAAAGAAGCGTTTCAGTTTTATTCAAGGAGAATATGATGAAGACTATTTGGAACATAATTGAGATTGCTACGACACTTTTTGAAAATTATATTGTATTGGCTATGATAGGGGAAATGTTCGGGTATAAGTATTCAGGACTGAAAAAAACAGTTTCTTTTTTGCTTACCCTGACAATTTCTACGATATATGTAACTATTATCAATCAATATTTCAGCTTTGAAGGCTGGCTGGCACTGATTACAATTATTATATTCACTGTATATTCCATGTTTTGCACTCAAAAAGAAACATACATGAAGCTATTGATTCCGATCATAGCACTTTCTGTAATATTAAGTATTAATATGTCCGTTACATATATATTTGGAATTGTATTCGGAACACCTGATACATTTGTCTTTATGGCAGTTGGCGGTGCAAGATTGCTTGCGTTGTTTCTTACGAAATTGCTGTTTTTCGTTGCATCGAGGATAATTATACATATTTACAGAAAGGAAAAGTTTCAGTTCAACAGATTTGAAACATTTATAGTATCCGCTCTGTTTCTTATCACATTAATTATATCAATCAGCCTTGTTAAGTTACAGTTGAATCATCAAAATGAAGAACAGTTAATTTTTCTGTCTATATTCTGTGTATTTCTTGCAGATATTTTCATCTTCTGCATTATGAAAAAGATAAACAAAGAAAGAACCTGTCTTCACAAGCTAA
>DJPR01000006.1:44963-128687 GCA_002438605.1 Ruminococcus sp. UBA6407 | reverse complement strand
TTATAATCAACACCATAGTCAATATAAACACCATTTAAATCCTGATATGTTTGTGTACAGTCAAACTTTTGTCCTTTACGGAAAAGACAGTTATTAATATTATTCCACTCACAAGTGAATGTTCCGTTTCCTGTGAGAGTCATTGTTGTATTTCCGCTGTCTTTCCAAAGTTCGTAAGCATATCCGTCTTCTGTACCGGTTTTATTTTCTGTAATTACTGTAGCAGCATCAGCATTTAGTGAGGGAAGATTTGTACCGCAAACAATCAATGCAGTTAAGCAACCGGCAATTTTGCTTAAGAACTTGCTTTTAAATTTGTTCTTCATATGAGAACACCTCCTTTTAAATTTATTATATCACTTAAAATTTAAAAGTCAATAGTTTATTAAAAGAAAATGAACAAAATTTATAGTTCATTTACAATTTGGCTATATTCTAAGGGAAATATAATGTAATAACATTTAACGAATAGCAATAACTGGTCAAATTTTTACAGTTCAGCAATATTTGAAAAGGCAAAAGGAGCAGAGAAAAATTTTCTCTGCTCCTTTCTATTCTATTATAAAGGGAGGGAATCAGCTTATAATTACTTATTGTATGTTACCCACTGATAACGGGCTGTAAGAGGTGTATTGCCATTGAATGGTTTAAGCCATTCATCAACACCCGTACCAGGCCATACATTCATCATTATTTTTCCAGGTGTTGAAGGAATGTTGTTGTATGCAGTATAAACAGCTTTTCCGTCAACATACCATGTTATATGGTCAGCCTGCCAGTCAAAACCGTATGTATGAAAACCTTCAGAAGCATCAAAGCCAAGGTCATACATATATTCGTGATTGCCAACACCATTTGTATAGTAATTGAGCTGTACTTTAGTGGTATCTTTACCAAGAACTTCAATATCTATTTCATCCCAAGGATTGTTATCCGAAGGACCTGTATAAGTGAAGAATGATGAAACAACACCATCATTTTTTATAGCCTGCATTGATGTTTCATAGTATCCATAATGATAGAAATCAGTTGTTCTGTACTCAGCAGCTGAATAATTGTATTTACCTGAATTATCTTTATCAATAGTCAGATTTAATACACCATCATCAAATGATGTATTTTTCTTATACCATCCGCAGTCGAAACAGCTGCCGTTTGTCCAGCCGTCAGAAGCAAAGAATACAGGTGTTTGACCTTTTCTGAAATCAGCTATTACAGATGCATTTTCGTTCATAGGAGTACCATAATCATTTATTTTACTCGGATTACTTGGTTCAGTTGGAGTAACAGGGGTATCAGCCTTAGGGAAAGTTTTTATTTTTCCAATAATGTATTGGCTAAGAAGAACTGCGTCTGAAACATCAAATTTTCCGTCTTGATTTACATCAGCAGCCTTAGATGAATTATCATCATTAAATGAACCTTTTATAAGTCCAGTTCTTGCTGAGGCCATATCAAAGCAGTCAATATATCCGTCACAGTTTACATCACCAAGAATGAATTTATAATCACCATGTTCTGCATTATCAGTAAGAGAAATAAGGTATGTAAGAGGAGAATTCCAGTATATTGTTATTTCGTTTGTAGAATAGCTTTCTGAATTGTCAACATAACGCTTTGCAGCAGGGAGATCCTGACAATAAGCTTTAGCTGCACTATCCTCAAGATTTGAGTTTACACCGCCTACGAGCATTCCCTTCATTGCTTTTCCAACAGCCATTGAAGGTCTGTGATGAGGATTTTCAGGTGATACCGTTCCATAACCTGTGAAGTAGCATTCACCATTAGGATTTGTTCCGAGGAGATAATCAATCTGAGCATTTGCAGCGTTAAGATAGGTTTCGTCATTTGTGAGATTATATGCAGTACTTAGTATGATACCTGCATTTGCTACAGTCATATTGCTGCCCCAGTCAAACTTTGTGAGTGCAACACCATAAGGTGAAATTTTAGAAGCAGATGCAAATTTATCTGCCTGAGTGATAACAGCTGTTCTTGCTTTTGAATAGATTTTTGAACTGCTGTCTATATTTTTTGATGTAAGAATTGCAATATTTCCATAGTCGCCAACGGTTGACCAGTCAAGTCCTTTTGAAGCCGACATGCTGTTTAATGCACTTTCATACTTGCTGTTTCCTGTTGCACGATAAAGCTGTGCAGCAGCCCAGTAACGCTCATCTTTATCTGATGTATCACCGTATTCTCCTGTAGAAATATCCTCAGGGTTGCTGAAGATAAGGTTTGGATTTGCTTCAAGGTAACTCCATGCACGCTCGGCACGATTCAAACAATCCTTAGCAAAATCAGAGTCAATGTCTTTGTAGAATTCATAGGCAAGAGCCATAGATGCACAGAAATCAGCAGTTGCAGTAGTAGAAACAGGTGTAACAATAAGCGGAGCAGTTTCCTCCTGAGGAGCAACATATCCCGGGAAGTTTTCACAAGTAACCTTGTGGTATACACCTCCGTCTGATCTCTGCATTTTCTTCATCCATTCAAGTTCATAACGTGCTTCATCAAGGATATCCGGTGTACCGTTTCCGCTTTCAGGAATACCGATGCTGTCTGTATAAAGAGCAGGATTTGCCTGATATGCATAAAGAAGATCTGCAATAGATTTTGCAGCAGGAACTATATATCTTCCGTAATCTCCTGCATCATGCCAACCGCCTGAAACATCAATTTTTTCATTTGTGCCATAAACTGTTGCAAGTCCTGTATGACAAGCCTTATGACCAAAGTCACTGTCCTGTACTGTAGTACCGCATCGCTGCAAATACAACATTCTTACACTGTCGTCAAGCAAATTTGAATAAACATTATCTGAAATCTCAAAAGTATAGGAATTATCAAGACTTCCACACTTTATGTAGTATTTTCCCGGTTCGGTTACAGATGAGAAATCACCTGTTTTGTTTACTTCTCCTGCTGAAGTATTATTTATTTCATCTGAGAGTTTTCCTGTGTATACAACTTTATTTGTAGCTGCATTTACAACAGAAAATTCACTTTCATTTGTATTACGGAAAACGGCAGTTTTTTTGCTGTCTGTTCTGTAGCCGACCTGATTAGTCGTTATAGGTGGTTCATAAGTTCTGTTTGAAGAATAATCCACCTTGCTGTCATCAACAAGCTCAAGAGAAACATTGTCGATGTAAATTTTATGTTCAGGGAGTGCACCCTCATGTTTCTCCTGTATACCGCAGTTAAAAACGAGTTTGGACATAATATCTGTTTCTGCTTCCATGGTAAATTCGTAATTAACTGTTTGAGGAGTGGAAGTAAGTTCAAGACCTTTCCATGTATAAGCCTGATAAGTTCCGCCATTTTGCTGAATCATAGCTTCTATATATCTGTCTGTTGTTGATGAAATATCATATTTCAGACGATATACACCATTTTGATAAAGCGGAATGATATCATAGAATACCTGAACTGCATAATTAACCTTACCGACATTGCTTACAGTCAGAGCAAGCTTTCCGTTCTCAGTTTTTAATGAGCAAACTCCACCGCTTTCTTTGTAAGTTCCCCAACCGGAAGTGCCTGTTTCAAAGGTTGAATTGCTGATGATGTTTCCGGCAGCCAGTGAGGTTGTCGGAATTACCGGCATAGCTGATGCCATAACTGTACAAGCTGCAATGGCTGCTGCAAATCTCCTGATTTTTTTTGTTTTCATAGTCATTTCCCTCTCAATTATATTTTGCAATGCAACGTATATGAAAAGTACATTGCAAATTAAATTTTGCTTAAATTTATAATAGTATACTTCTGTAAATTTATATACTATTTTTATGACAAAAATGGTAAAATAATGATATTTTAAATAAGAAATAAACCGCTGTATTCAGCGGTTTGAAAAGTCAGGGATATTATATTGCTTTTTGTATTTCTTTGGAGTTGTGCCAATATATTTTCTGAATACCTTTATAAAATAACTTTGAGAACTGAATGCAAGAAGATTGCTTATTTCGGTATCGTTATACTCTGTATACAGCAAAAGTGAGGCAGCTTCTTCAATCTTCATTTTATTTACATATTCGCCGAATGAAATTCCAATTTCCTTTTTGAATAATCTGGAAAGATAAGCAGGACTTATTTTAAGGTACTCGGCAGCTTCCTCAAGCAAAATACGGCTATGCAGATGACATATTATATAATCAACCGCACGGACTATTTGTTTTGAATAAACACCGATAAGTTTTATCTGACGCATTTTATTTGTATAACTTTCAATCATTTCATAATGAATTACTCTTATCTCAGCTTCTGTTGCACATTTATCGGTTTTCAGAATATAAAAGTCACTCAGACTGTAAGATTCTTCAGGAGTCATTCCGCCTTTTATACAGTAGCGGGCTATGAGTGCAGCAAGTACAACCATATGATACTTAAGGTTTTGCAGATGATTTTCACTCAAAATACCGCAGCCTTCACTAAAAAGGGGCTTCATAAAAACCTTTACGAGTTTCATGTTGCCTGAGCATATACTTTCATAAAAAGCTATTTCACGGTCAAATGAAGCATGTTCAAAGTTTTCCTCACGCTGAGAAAATAAATGTTCTGCAATTTTTCTTTCAGTTTCAAAGTCCATAAAATCGCCTCCTGCAATTATTTTATCACGATTCATGATAAACTGCAAGAGGCTGATTTAGGAAAATGTCAGATTATGACACTTAATTAATACAAAAATGCACAATATTTGTGTGGCTTTGTATTAAAAATAATTAAGAAGTTCATGGCGGATATTATCAAGTCTACTGTCAGAAATACCAAAGTCCATATTTTTATATGTCCATGCACAACGTCCTATGCCGTATTTTTCAAATACGGAGTTAATGGTTTTGTACCACTTTATACTATCTTCAGGAGAAATGCAGTCAATTACACCATACTCTCCGCAGTATAATTCAGTATTGTTTTCTTTTGCTTTTTTTATGGCAGACTCAAAAAGACTTTCAAATAATTCTGTAGTTATTCCGCTTTCTTCAAATGAGCAGCGTGCATTTGGGTCAATTTTATCAGTCCAGTAAGCTCCTTGATGTGTAAACTGCAAAGGTTCATAGCAATGCATATTATATATAACGTTGCTGTCAAAAGGTGCATCAAGGTCTTTTACAGCCTTAGCGTCATTATTTTGATAGCTTCCTACCAGAATTAAGGTTTCAGGAGCAAATTTACGAATTCTTGCAATACATTTTTTTACAATTTTATTCCATGCAGTTATATATTCCGGGTCAGTGACTTCATTAAGAAGTTCAAACGCAATTCTGTCAGAGAATTTACCATATCTTTTGGCAATATTTTCCCAAAGCTGATAGAAATGTTCCTGATAATGTTCATTTTCAAAGAAACCGTGTTCATTTTCAGAATAGTCATCGAATGAAAATCCTGCTGTTTTATGTAGGTCGAGTACAGCATTCAAGGAGTATTTCTGACATAATTCAAAAATACGGTCAATTTTTGAAATAATTTTTTCATTAAAAGTTCCGTCAGAATTTTCTACAATATTGTAATCAATAGGCAGTCTTATATGGTCAAGTCCCCATGATGCAATCTTTTCAAAATCAGTTTCTGTTATGAATTTATCAAAATGTGTTTCATCATAGGAACACTGTGAAAACCAACCGCCGAAGTTTATACCCTTATAAAATCCACGCTCTTTAAGCATAACAATCATCTCCTTTGAGCATATTTTAACACAATGTTGCAGTAATTTATATCATTTTATTGATGAATGTGGTAATTATTTGACATATTTACAAAAAAACAATCTGTTGCATTTAAAAAGGCTTGAAGTTTGTTTACTACAAACTTCAAGCCTTTATTATTATTCAAATGAATCAAGGTCAAGGTCATTGAGAATATCTTTTAATGCGGCAACTTCATCAATGGTTAATGTGCAGCCTTTTCCCATTTTAGTGTGATCAGGTGACCATTCACGAATATCATATTTGGGTTCACGTTCATTCCAGCTTACAAGGTTGAGTTCTTTGTTCCAACCTTTTGCATTTGTTGCTAAAATGCCCAATTGTTCTGTAATTTCAAATTTAAGTTCTGCCATAAAAATCTTCCTTTCTTTTGGGTATTGCACTTATGCGGAGATCCGACATAAAGCAGGCAACCATATTATTTTACCATAAACAGAAAGATTTGTCTACTATTTTAAATAGAAAAATATAAATAATTTAAGGCTAATGAATACATTTGGCTTGGTTTGGATTTTTTATTGATCATCATTTCGGTAAAATCTACAGCATCCTCAATATTTCTTGAAAAATCGGGAATAGTTTCAATAGTTCCGTTATTGAAATCCTCTGCCTCAACGCCGTATGTAATAATCGGATAGCCAAGTCCGCTGATAGTACCTGTTGTTACTCTGTACGCAACGCAGTTATCGCCGAATACTTCAAGATATACTGATTTATCAACAACCTCTTTCTTTCTTTTACTAACAATTCCAAACATGTCAAAAAGCCGCTCCTTTCAAGTTGATGGCAATAGGGGATAAAGCTTCCTACCGCACTGCCTTAATGTATTTTAGCATAAAGCGACATGAATGTGAATAGGTGATTTAATATTTATTTGAGACTTTTTGAAATATATTAGCGAATGGTTATAATTATTTTTTGTCAGTAAACACCTTTTGTTTCAGCATATCTATGTTTGCATTAAAATCAACTTCCAATACAGATGATAAATCATCACCAATATATACGTTATTGCCTGTCCATGTATCATCAGCAGGAACTCTCAGCTGTTCAATGTCATATCTGAGTAAAAATGGAAGTCTTAGTGATAATAAATACAGTTCACGGGTTTTCATATTTGTAGTCATTTCAGGAAGTGCAGCTTTCATAACTCCCGTAAGCTTTTTAGGGTTAAAGGTTTTCATATTGTCAGCAATTTTTGAGAGGACTTCTCTTTGACGTTCTGTTCTTTCAAAATCAGCATTTCCGACATATCTTATTCTTGCATATGAAAGAGCCTGTTTTCCGTTAAGTTTATATTTACCTCCGCTGCTAAGGTAATCTGAATCAATAGCATCACCCATAAGCTCATTTACTTCATCATGAAGAATTTGGTTTATAGCCTCTGCTTCGCTGTCTGAAACATTTATTTCAACTCCGTCAACAGCGTCAACAACAGCAGCAAATGCATTAAAGTTTACTGCAATGTAGTCTGTTACTTTAACGTCAAAGTTACGCTGTATAGTGTCAATCAAAAGTTCAGGGCCGCCGAATGAATAAGCGGCATTAAGCTTGTTCCAGCCGTAGCCTGATATATCTACATAGGAATCACGCATTAATGATGTCAGGAATATTTCGTCTGTTTTACTGTTGATTGAAAGCAGTATCATTGTATCTGAGCGTCCTCTGTCTGAGGCAGTTCTGCCGTCTGTTCCGATTAACAGAACGTTTTTGACATAGCTTTCATCAAGAAGTCCGGAATAGCTTGTTATATTGCTTTCAACGTAGTGTATTTTTTTAATTAGAGCCAATGAAACAGCTGAATAAATTGCAAAAATAACAACAACAAGAGTAACAATTGAAAGGATAATGCGTGAAACAAGACCGAAACGTCTTTTCTTTTTTCTCTTTTTCTTATATTGAACAGGAGGCTGCTGTGGTGGTCTTTTCTTCTTTGTTTGTGTATTTTTACGACTTTCATCATCAGGCAGAGTTCTTTGACGGTACTTATTTTCTTGTGCCACAGGTCTTGGACGTCGTTCATGTTCTGTTGATGCTGTTCTTGGATGATGTTCATATTCAGAACGCATTTGTTTTTGATGATTTTGCGGAACGGTATTCCTTCTTTCTTGGTGATGTGGTGTTTCATTTCTGTATACTCCACCATTTGACCTTTGATGTGCCTGACCGTTGTTATTGTGGTTTGGTTGGTTATTATAATTATTCCGAGCCGTACTTTGAGGTCTGCCATAATAAGAATTTCTCATATTATTGCGGTTTCCTGTACTCTGTGATCGATACATATTATCTGTTTCAGTTGGGCGGCTGTCTTCATAATACGGGATTTCAGCCGTATCTGAAAAACTGTCCATATTACCGATATATTGAGTTTGTTCATTGTCAGAATTTTTATCTAAAGGCTGACCAGTCTGCTTTCTTTTGTTATAAGAAGATGGGCGAGGCAGGTCTGAATTATATCTGTATCTGTTGTCTTTATTTTGCATGAAATTCCTTCCTTTCACAGTTGGAGCAATACTGTACAAAGCATAGATAATAGCTTTATATTTGCTCGTTTATAGAAAAGGACGGATAAAAGAATCCGTCCTGTAAAATAAATGTATATTTAATACCATAAAAACTGATTACATTTGCTTCATATTGACGGCAAAGTATGTAACGCATGTACAAATTATATTATATGCAATCAAAGAAGTTGCTGACATATAGTCATAGCTGAAATCTCTTGATAGAATAAGCAGAATACACAATGCAAATCCGAGAAGAATAGAGGCAGTCTGAAAAATCAGGCCTATAATTGAAGCGGAATAAACATTCTTAGTTCCGTTTATAAGCTGAGCTAATGAAGTGAACTTTCCTGTACATGCCATAGATGCACTTAATCTTACTGCCTTTGAAGTTTCTTCGTCAAATTCTTTGTGGAGCTTGCTTGGAATAACCTTCATCATTTCTTCAGGTACATTGAAAATCGAAGAAATCTTTTTTAAAGTTATACAAGCGTCAACACTTTTTATTATCAGGAAAATATTACGTTTGCTTAATTGTTTTATCCATGATTTAACTTCCTTGTCAGCTTTGATGTCAACAATGAACATTGCTGATAAATTGCCTGAAATTGAAAGATAAACAGCTTCCTGTCCATTGGAAGTAAATTCAGTTTCTTTGGTTTTTGTAGGCATTCCCTCAATATAGTGACTGGTCATAAGCTCACGATTACCGAAAAGAACTCGTTTATTATTAATCCAGCCGCCGATTCCCATAGAATCTTCATATGAGAAATTTTCAATAGGATATAATATATCTTTGTTTCCTGCAATAACGTCATTGAAAAGTTCCTGCATAACGCTTCCTGCATAATGAGTCAGACTTGCTGCTTCAAGCAAAGCTTCATCAATTTTTGTATCTGAGAAAACCTTGATTCCGCTTAAATTAATAGAACCGGTAGGGAAGAGCTTATCAGCATTTATCAATATTGAGTTTGTGTCAAAGAAATCATCAACACTTTGATAGCCAAGCATGATGCCTTTATTCTTTATAAACTTCCTTGACGCATTATCAAGCGGAAGATTTACAACTAAAGACATGGCCATACAGGAAGAAGCACAAATAAGAAGTGAAAAAATCGAAAAGCCAAAGCTTATTGATTCACTTCGTATGTATGTCAACACTCCTGATACACCCAGCGAGGCAATAAAGCAAAGCGGAACAGCACGTTTGCAGAATTTATCTGCAATGTCTGAAGAATAAGTGTACCTTAAAAAGTCAGTAAGAAAATCTGTTTTCCGCATTGAAGCAAGAATAGGAAAGTCACCCAACGTACCTCGTGTAAGTGATTCTGCTTTTGTTTCATCACTTACAAAAACAATGCCATGTCTGTCAAAATTTTTTGAAACAAAATTGAAATTTCGTGCGGCTCGTGTGATAATCAGATTTTTTCCAAGAGCATTGAAAAGCAGTGACAAGACACCAACCGGCATATAAATGTGTACTTTATTGTTCATGACAAGTTCCGGAGTAGTCAATGAAAACAGTGCCGCAATAATACATGAAGCAGAGGTCAATGCAGTCATGCTGTCACAGTCTGCTTTTAGTGTAAATAGTTTTCTAAATCCGTTTGTGAAAACTGAAAGCGAACAAACGGCTGAAATGAGTCCGATAATAATTTGTGCGGCTATGAAAAATCTGACATGCAGTGATTGATTCAGATAATCTATTATAGGAAGCTTGAATTGTGCCGCAAGAGTAAGGTAAACACTCATAAACGAAGTGAGAATCATAATAAAGACTCTTACGGATATGGTGCTTTTAAGTTCAAAAATGTCACGTCCAACGTCTTCAACATCACCGTAATAATTAAAATCAACAAGTCTTTTTGTTCGTTTAGTTTTATTTTTTTTGCTGTAGTCAGTTTCCTGTGTGATATGTATATCAAGTTCTTCCGCCTGAAGATTGTTTTCTGAGCTTAAATCAATACTTGTTTTTTCAGCTCTTGGTGCTGGCGTAACAGGTTTTGCAGCTTCAACGGCTTTAGGTGAGGGAACAATATCAGTGATAAGACGCTGATTTTCAGGTCTCATAGCTTCTTCTTCAACTGATTCAGTGCGTTTTCGCTTTTTAACCTTTGGAGGAGCATAAAGATATTCGCCCTCAGGACGTTCCTTTTTATAGGTTTTATTGAGTTTCCTGCCTTTTTTATGCTTCTTTTTTATTTTTTCGATTTCTTTAGCTCTTGTGGAATCAGACATTCTTCTGATTTTAGGTGTATAATCACTATCCACAGTATTAGTCACAACAGCGTTGTCATATCCGGATTGATTATCCGCCTTAGAGCTTCTCAGCTGACTTAAAGCTGAAGAATTTACAAAAGATACTTTTGAACGTGCCAAATCAGCCGGCTTAACGTCATTGGCAGGATTTGGACGTCTCAGCGTTCCGTCACCGATTTTTGGAGATTTTGTATGATTGCGAATAATTCGTTTAACTTTTTCTTCTTTACTATCAGGAGGAGCATTTATTTTATCTGCTGAATTCAAGATTTTTTCAGTTTCCAGTCTGTTTCCTGTAGTTTTAGACTGACTGTTCTTTTCATCAGTAGAATACTCGTCCAAAATGTCTTCAAGAGAAAGCTTTTGTTTAGACATAGTATCTACTACTCCTTATTTAATTTTCTACATTTCTCTGCCTTACAGTTTCATACATGAAAATTCCGGCAGCAACAGATGCATTAAGCGATGTAATCTTCCCAAACATAGGAAGTTTTAAAAGGAAGTCACATTTTTTAAGGATAAGTTTGCTTATTCCAAAGCCTTCAGAGCCTATAACAAGAGCCATACTGCCGGTCAGGTCTGTTTTGGAGTAATCTGAGCCGCTTGCATCAGTGCCATAAATCCACACGCCGTTTTCTTTAAGCATATCAATAGTATTTGCGAGGTTTGATACCTTTGCAACAGGCAGCCAGCTTGCAGCACCTGCTGATGTTTTAAACACTGTTGCGTTAAGTGAAGCACTGCGGCGTTTAGGAATAATAACTCCATCTGCACCTGCTGATTCAGCAGTACGAATAATTGCACCGAGGTTATGAGGATCTTCAATTTCATCGCAAATAATAATAAAAGGCTTAGTTCCTTTATTTTTGGATATATTCAAAATATCCTCAACAGTTACATATTTTCCGCAGGCACCTACAGCTGCAACACCTTGGTGTGAAGCACCGCTGCACATTTGAGTAAGCTTGCTGTCCTGAACATCTTTAACAACTATACCCTTATCCTTAGCTAGCTTTCGTATAAGATTTAAACTTCCGCCTCCGCCGCTGATGTATACGGCATCAATGTCTGAATCTGATTTCAAAGCTTCAATTACAGGATTGCGTCCTGCAATAATATTTTCGCTGACAAAATTGTCATCATTAAAATTATCTTTTATTTTAGCTGGCATTTTGCCGAACTCCTTTTGTTCATTTTATTTCTTTATCAATTGTATCATAATTAAGCGAAAAAAACAATAGCTTTTTTCAGATGTATTGTCAATTAAGATAGATTAATGACTAATAAACCTTATATATAATAGAAAGAGGACTAAAATTTTCCTCTTTCACATATAATGTCAACCATTTCACCTACGTTTTTCATTCCTGAAACCTCTTTCATTTTAAAACGCATTGAAAATTCATCTTCAACAGCACCGATAAGATTAATATGTTCAATACTGTCCCATTCCTCAATATCGTTTGAAGTTGTTCTATCGTTAATAACAATTGAATCATCATCAAACACATCTCTGAATATTACATTTAACTTTTTTAATACTTCATTTCTGTTCATTATATAAACACTCACTTTCCATTACGTCAATAACTTTATTTTTCTTTTTGTAGTTCTGAATGTCGAGTTCAAATACGGCTGTACCATCAGGCAGACTGTTTACGGCTGAAAAACCAAGAGTTTCATCATAAAAATTCTTTACCATTTTATTTTTAGCTGTAGGTATATATGTGCCGACCAATTTGGTAATTCCTGAATTTGCTGCATATTCTGCAAGCCTGTCAAGCATTGCAAGCTCCATATCACGCTTTAAAACACGACAACTCATAAGCCAAAGGATAATATCCAGCTTTGTACCATGTTTTTCTCCTATTACAACAGAAACAACACCATTATCACCAAACTTGTCCTCAAGCTTGCCATAAATGCAGATATGATTTTCAGATGAACTGATTTTTTCGATTTCTTCAGCAGTATAACGCCTTGTTGTAAGGTTGAATTGATTGCTTTTATTTGTCAGCTGAGCAATTCTTTTGATATATACAGGACGAAACGGTTCAATTTCAGCTTTCATTTCAAGACTGAGCAAGTAGTCATCGTAATTTTCAAAAGTTTTTTTCTGTTCAGCTCTTTTTGCATTGGCAATGTACATATCATTGCGCTTCAGGTCGTCCTCTGATAAGGATGTAATCTCAAAGTAACCGCTTCTGCTTAGCTTGTACATAGCTTCATGAACATTTTGAAATCCTATAACACTTACGTCAGGCAGCTGAGAACCGACAATTTCACATTCAGCCGGATTATCGTCAACAAAAACAAAGCTTTCGGTTAAAAGCGAAAGTTCGTCAGCCATAGCTGAGATATTTCTGTCTTTACTTTCCCAATTTGCCTTAATCAAAACAAAATCATCTTTTTTCAGGATACTTTCAGGGTGACTCAAACCAAGCAAAGCGTTCTCTTCTTCGTTTTTTGAACAAACGGTAAGAAGTATTCCGAGGTCTTTATAATTTTTAAGGTAAGACTGAAATTCACTGTAGGATTGAGCTACAGGGTTTTCCTGACCTATTTCAATGCCTTCCTGACCGTCATCGCCGATAACGCCTCCCCAAAGAGTGTTATCAAGGTCAAGAGCAATGACCTTTTTGTTTTTTCCATATATAGATTTTATAATGCATGAAATATTATATGCAAGCTCAGGAATACAGTCAAGACCTAAAGCATATTTATACATATACCATGCTTCTGAGTTATGCCATTTTTCAAGACCAATACATGCAGAAAGATAATTAATATCATTTATATAAAATCCATTGTTCTTTCTTGCATAATCTGACATCATTTCATTTAGTCGGTTGATAAAATAAGTTTGTCCGTGAATATTCCAACAGTCTGAATTGCCTAAATTGCGGCAAAGAGGAATATCAAAGTTATTTTGAATAATAGGACATGAAAATTTTTCTGATATTGAAGTCCACATGTTTTTAAAATGAGAAAATTGTGAATTTATTTTTTCTTCAATTTCATTTTCTGTATCGGAAATATTATGGGAAAACTCTGTTATATTTCTATAAGTAGTGTGGATAAATACAATATCCGGAACAAACGCATCCAGTTCAGGATTGCCGAAAACAGCGTCCTCCCAACATTTATTATATTCAGACTTGTAAAATATCGGTTCTATACCTGTGTTAAGCAGAAAAAGCTCAAGGGCAAAAATAATGTCATCAGTTGTTGAACCGCCCAATACGGCAATTTTCTTTTTGATTCTTGAACTTGAATCATTGAGCAGCGTTTTTTTTAGTTTTTTTCTGTAACGCATTATATAATGACTATCGAAAGGATAGGATAATTCTTTCATTCAAACCTCCTATTGAGTTCTGATTGATTCTATATAATTATGATTTTGACCTGTAGCACTGTAAGTATTCATGGCAAATAAAACATCTGTACCGCCAACCTGCTGAATAAAACTTACAGCATTAAGATTGAAGTATCTTATGTCACATACATAAATATTTTCAAATGAACCTGTAAGGACAGGAGCAAGAGCATTTCCGTAGCTATCCTTGAATATTACAAGAGTTCTGCCATTTTTGCATTGCGTTTCAATGTGAGTGATTTGTTCATCTCCGCCGAATACCATATAATAGCTTGATGTTGACATATTTGTCGGATCAAGAGTTAAGCTGCCCTCAACACCATTTGTAAATGATGTATCATATCGTGTAGTTTTACATTCAGCTTTAGGAATATAGTAAATGAAGTCCTCCGGATTATTCAAAAGATCAGCACTTTGAGTATATCCGTATAATGTACCGACATATCCAGGAAGTGTAACTGTTTCATAGTTCTGGTCATTAAGTTCGGCAAATTCTACTCCTGCTGTTTCAGCAAATTTTTGTGCAGCATAGTACGCCCCCAAAGGCTGCCAATGGTGGTCAGTTCTCGAATAAATAGCTTCAGACTTATGGAAGAGAAGGGCGGTAAATACATCAACAGGCTTTACATTTGAAAGAAATGAATTGATATTGTTAATGTTATCTTCTTCACTTGCGGTCATATTAAGGTAATTTTCTGGCATATAGTAGGAAACAGCAGTCGGACAAACCATAGAGTATACATTTACTTTATCACCCAGAGCCTTCTTATACTCATTTAAGCTGTTTGCATATTCCTGACCGTTCTGCATGCCACCGCCGTAAAGCATAAGACCTCTGTGATTTACAACAACAATGTTATTTGAAATCATTCCGTTATCAACGGCAGGATTTTTATTATCAGGCATAGTTGTTGTAACTGTTGTGGCAGCTTCAGTTTGTGCAGGAGCTGTTGTTGCTTGTTTAGCGGTAGTTGTTACTTTTTCTGAATTTGATTTATTTTCAGGTGCTAGTGCAGGACCATAAAATACGATTGCATCATCACCGTCACCGTATGTTCTGCCTTTTAAAGAGAGAAGATTTGAAACTTTCTTTTTGAAAAAGCTTCTGTTGGGAACAGTATCATCATAATAATTTGCAATTTCCTCCGTATATTTTCCACTGAAATAATCATCAAAGCTGAACTTTGGAAATTCAGCTAATTTTCTGTTTTCTTCATGAGATACTGTATCACGCTTAAAGAAAAGAAAATAAACTGAGCCTGTAAGCAGAATACCTGCAACGAGCATAACATTTATTGCAGCAATTCTGCTTTCAAGGATTATTCTTTTTCTTCGGCGATTTGGCTTGGATTTAGGAACATTAATATCTATTGAAGAGTTATCATTTTTTATTTCGTTTGACATTAAAATGCACACCTCTTAAAATCTGAAATAAAGGAAAGGATTGTTTGTTGCATCAACCAGCATAATACTGCTTGTAATAAGCAGTAAACTGCATATACACATTGCTGCAACTGATGCAGCAGTTTTGATAGGATATGATTTTTCACATAACTTTTTAAGCATTGGAATTATAGGCAGACAGAAAATTAAGGCAATCAAAATTAAGTATTCGTTATTTACAATAGTCATTTTGTCATATTCAGCAATAAATCCGTTTCCACCGAATCCGAATATATTTTTCAGGAATCTTCCAAGCTTTCCGAAATCTTCAAAATAGAATATTCCGAATCCGATAACTATTACAATCTTGTTATATATATGCCGTATAGCCAAAGGTATTTTTTTCATTTTCTTTTTGCCGATTTTCATTTCAATGAAAATGAACATTCCGTAGTAAAGCCCCCAGATGATAAAGTTCCAGCTTGCACCATGCCACAAGCCTGTACAAAACCAAACTAAAAACAAACCTCCGTATTTTCTTCTTTTTCCAAAAATCGGAACATATAATAAGTAGTCACGAAAAAACGAACCAAGTGATATGTGCCATCTTTGCCAGAATTCAGTAACATCTTTGCAAATGAAAGGATAATTAAAGTTTTCATCAAAATGGAAACCAAAAATTCGTCCCATACCTATAGCCATATCTGAATATCCCGAAAAGTCATAATAAATCTGCATAGCATATAATACAGCACCAAGCCAAGTACCTATAAATGTGGAATTTTCAGGAATTTTTAAAAAATTATCCACAACGATTCCGAGATTATTTGCAATCAGAACTTTTTTTGACAGACCGATTATTAATCTGTTAAATCCGTATGATATATCCTTTACTGTAGTTTTTCTGTTGTCAATTTCTTTTTCAATTGTACTGTAACGGACAATCGGACCTGCAACAAGCTGAGGAAACAGAGAAACATACATCAGGAATTTAAAGAAGCTCTTTTGAGGTTTGACTGTTTCCCAATGGCAATCAATGATATAGGAAATAATCTGAAATGTATAAAAACTGATGCCGATTGGAAGTTTTAAATTTGGGACAGAAAAATCTGCATTAAAAAAAGCATTGATATTTTCAACAATGAAACCGCTGTACTTAAAAATACCAAGCATAAGAATATCATATGTTACTGTTACAGCAGTAGCAGCCATATCTATTTTAGTACCTTGAAATCGTCCTATAACCAAACCTGCAACGTAATTTATAAATGAACTCAGAATTAAAAGCAGAATATAGAACGGTTCACCCCATGCATAGAAAATCAGCGAGAAAATAATCAATACTGTGTTTTTGTTCTTTAGATTTCCCGAACCAGCATATGCAATAAGACAGATCGGAAAAAAGAAATAGAGAAAGAAGAGCCTGGAAAAAACCATTTTTTGTTACCACCTTGATTTTTGTTCTTTGTTCCTTAAAATTAAAATTTATATTTATATCTTTTTAATTTTTGTTCTAACAATTAATGAAAAAATATTAAATTTATTAAATGTTAATCACATCTCTATTTTTATTGATGATTAACAAATAATGGAATATAATAAGTCATATAATTAGCAAAAGTGTAATTAGTTAAATAAAATTTCAAGATAAAAGCTAATTATTTTTAAAAACTATGACACATTACTTTATTATTATACACCACCATTATGTTTCATGCAAGAGAAAAAAAACAACTTTTTATTATTTTAAAAAAATTGTATCACATAACAAAAAGAACAGGAAAAGCCTGTTCTTTTTGTTTAATATGCAAAATTCGACATTTATTGATTTTTAATATCCGATGCGGATTCTTTTATGCTTGTAACAAGACCTGCAAGCCCCTGAATTTCGCTTGGAATAATAATTTTTGTGGCTTTTCCGTCAGCAGCTTTTCCAAATGCTTCAAGAGATTTAAGCTGAATTACCTTTTCGGATGGATTAGCGTTATTGAGCTTTATCAAGCTGTCTGCAAGAGCCTGCTGAACAAGCTCAATTGCCTGTGCTTCACCGGTAGCTTCAAGGATTTTCTGCTCTTTAACAGCTGTAGCATGAAGAATCATTGACTGTTTTTCAGCTTCAGCTCTAAGAATTTTAGACTCCTTTTCGCCTTCAGCAACAAGAATTTGTGATTTCTTTTCACCCTCAGCCTGAAGAATTTTTTCACGGCGTTCACGTTCAGCTTTCATCTGCTTTTCCATAGCGTCCTGAATTTCTCTTGGCGGCAGGATATTTTTAAGTTCTACTCTATTAACCTTGATTCCCCAACGGTCAGTAGCCTGGTCAAGTATGGCAGTAATCTTAGTATTGATTACATCTCTTGAGGTAAGTGTAGCGTCAAGTTCAAGTTCACCGATAATATTTCTTAGTGTTGTTGCGGATAAGTTTTCAATTGCAGCAAGAGGACGTTCAACACCATATATATATTGTCTTGCATTTGTAATTTGATAAAAGACAACAGTATCTATTTTCATAGTAACGTTATCTTTTGTAATAACGTCCTGCGGTTTAAAGTCAACAACCTTTTCCTTGAGAGAGATTTTTCCGGCGACACGATAAATAAATGGGAACATAAAATGAAGACCTGTTTGCCATTCACAATGATATGAACCAAATTTTTCTATTACGAAAACATATGCCTGAGGAACAATTCTGATACATCTTATAAAAATAATAATTAAAAATATAAGTATACCTATAATGATGTAAGCTTTTGCGTCCATAAATAATACCTCCAATATTATAAATTAATATGCTGTTCTTTATGTTTCAATATTACTTTAAGCTTTGCACCGTCAATTTCAGTAACCACAACGGTTGAACCGGCAGGAATAATGCAGTCTGAAACAGCCATCCAGTCAACGCCGTTTAAATTTACACGTCCTGTACCGTTCTCTGAATTAATCTCTTCAATTACGGTAGCGTTTTCACCAATGTTGAGTTCGGAATTAGTGGCGGTTTTTTTTGCCTTGGAATTTTTTCGTATTAGCGGGAAAGTAATAATGAGTAAAGCAGCTGATGAGATTGTAAATATTAATGCTTGAGCCAAAACACTTGTCGTAAAAAGAGAGCTTATCAATGCACATAATGCACCAATTGCAAGCCATATTGATATCAACTGAAGCGTAAGGACTTCTGCAATTACAAGCACAATAAAAGCAATCGCCCAGAATAATGTCATAACATCCATCCTTTCCTAAATATACGGATTATACCGTTTATAATAGTTTATCATATATTTAATATATTTTCAAGTATAATTTTTAAATTAACAAATTTTTTAATATTTGTTGTCTTGCTATAAATATAAATTATGGAGTTCGTGAATTTATTATGCATGTTTTTATTATAAAAAACTGTATCAAGAAAAATACTTGATACAGTTTTTTTATTAATCTTCTGATTGATTAAGATTGTTTAATCCAAAGGACAATGTCATCAAGCTGTCTCCAAGGTGTACGTTTTCTACGATTACATCTGAATGATTGATCTTTAAATCATAATGACTGAAATTCCAGAAAGCATGTATACCAAGTGAAACAAGTCTGTCGGCAACTTGGGCAGCAGCAGTTTTGGGAATACATAGAACTGCTGCAATGGGTTTTTCGGTTCGGCAGAAATCATCTAAAGTGTCGGTCAGCATAACATTCAAGTTTCCGATTTTTTTATTTTTCAAATCAGGATTTGAATCAAAAATGCCGATTAAATTAAATCCTCTTTTGGCAAAATCAATATGTGTGGCGATAGCCTTTCCGAGATTACCAGCACCTACTATAATAGTAGGCCTGTTTGACATAACACCAAGGATTTTGCCTATTTCAGCATGAAGCTCTCTGACATTATAGCCGTACCCCTGCTGACCGAATCCGCCGAAGCAGTTTAAGTCCTGACGTATTTGTGAAGCAGTAAGCCCCATTCTCTCCGAAAGTTCTCTTGAAGATATTCTTTCTACTTTTTGTGTTTCAAGCTCGGCAAGAAATCTGTAATATCTGGGAAGTCTTCTGATTACAGATGCAGATACTGATTGTTTGGACATCTATTAATAACACGCCTTTCCAATGATTAACGTTACGGCTTATGCTGCCTTTTTATTACTTAACCAATGCTTCCAGTCTTTTATTTATTTCTTCAAGGAAAGTTTTTGAATCAACCTTTTTCTTGTTTTCAAGCTTTGAAAGCATATAGAGGTCACCTGTCATAACGCCTTCTTCAATAGTCTGAATAGTTGCCTTTTCCAGTTTATCTGCAAATTCGCAAAGTTCAGGGTTGCTGTCAAGCTCGCCTCTCTTGCGTAAAGCACCGCTCCATGCAAAGATAGTTGCAACAGAGTTTGTAGATGTTTCTTCGCCCTTGAGATACTTATAATAATGACGCTGAACTGTTCCATGTGCAGCCTCATATTCATAAATTCCGTCAGGTGAAACAAGTACAGATGTCATCATAGCAAGGCTTCCGTAAGCAGTCGAAACCATGTCTGACATTACATCACCGTCATAATTTTTGCATGCCCATATGTATCCGCCGTTTGAACGAATAACTCTTGCAACAGCGTCATCTATGAGTGTATAGAAATATTCTATACCTGCTGCCTCATACTTTTCCTTATATTCATTATCATATATTTCCTGGAAAATATCCTTGAATCTATGGTCATACTTTTTAGAAATTGTATCCTTAGTTGCAAACCATACATCCTGCTTCAGATCAAGTCCGTAATTAAGGCAGGCTCTTGCAAAACCTGCAATACTGTTGTCGAGGTTATGCAATCCCTGAATAATACCGTCTGAATTTGTAAAATCATGAATAAGCTCACGAGTTTCATTTCCGTCTTTATCAGTAACGACAAGCTCAGCCTTACTGCCTTTCTGTACTCTTAATTCCGTATTTTTGTAAACATCACCGTAAGCATGACGTGCGATTGTAATAGGCTTTGTCCATGTAGGTATATATGGTTCAATACCCTTTACAATGATCGGAGTTCTGAAAACAGTACCGTCAAGGATAGCTCTTATTGTACCGTTTGGTGACTTCCACATTTCTGTAAGATTATATTCAGGCATTCTTGCAGCGTTAGGTGTTATTGTTGCACACTTTACTGCAACGCCATACTTCTTTGTAGCTTCAGCAGAATCAAAAGTCACTTTATCTTTTGTCTTTTCTCTGTGTTCAAGACCTAAATCATAGTACTCTGTGTTGAGTTCAACATAAGGTTCAAGGAGAATTTCCTTTATCCATTTCCAGAGTATTCTGGTCATTTCATCTCCGTCCATCTCAACGAGGGGAGTAGTCATTTTAATTTTTGACATGGGTATCTGCCTCCATTTTTAATATTCATACAACTGCAAATATAACCTTTATGTTATCAGGAATATATGCATTAATTGTATCTTCAAATATTTTGTAGATGGTTTCACGTTTGTTTCCGAAAGTCCCGCAGCCAAATGCACCAAGTATAATAATATCCGGATTTTCAGATACAGCGAGTGAAATTATCCTTTTTATTCTGACTGACATCTTGTTGTTTATATTTTTGTCTGAAAATATAAATTTTGCAAAAGTACGATTTACCGCAGGACAGGTAATGAAATCACATGATATGAATTTATCGAGAAGTTCGCCGTTTTCATTACGGATTAAGGGAACATTGTGCGAATAAATCATAGTATCGGTATAATCAGGCAGTAGATGAAGTCTGTTTTTTATATAAAACCTTTTTTGAGTTTTAATGGTATAATACAGCATTGAGGCTCTGCACAGGCTTTCTTCCTGTGCGCTGCCTCCCAGAATATATCCGCCGCCTGCATACATTGCATTTGCAAAATTAAGTGCAATAATTTTTTTATCGGCAGAATAATTATCAAGAATACATTTTAAGGTAGTTATGGGAGAAATGTTATTCTTAACTTCAAATTTATTCTGACGCAATACATTGATGGGTTCATTAAAGTTCAATATTGTTTCAGAATACATATCAGGAAATTTATTGTTCCTGAATATCTTGTCATTAGACAATTTAATTTTAATATTATTCAATGTTACTTCATTGCTTCTCTTGTGTAGTCAAGAAGTCCGCCGGCAAGCATAATATCCTTTGTACGTCCGCTGAGTTCACAGAGAACAGGAATTTCCTTGCCGTTTGTCTTATTAATCACAGTAAGTTCAGACTTTCCGTCCTCAACTGCTTTTCTTACATCAGCAAGGAGAAGTTCGTCACCCTGAGAAATATTGTCATAGTCTGACTCGTTAACGAAGGTAAGAGGCAGAATGCCTGCATTTATAAGGTTTGCTCTGTGGATACGGGCAAATGACTTGACAAGAACAGCCTTAACTCCTAAATAAAGCGGAGCGAGAGCAGCATGTTCTCTTGAAGAACCCTGACCGTAGTTTGAACCGCCCACAATAATACTCTTGCCTAATTCCTTGGCTCTTGTCGGGAAGCTTTCATCACAAACTGCAAAACAGTGCTGAGAAATTGCAGGAATATTTGAACGGAGAGGGAGAATTTTCGCACCGGCAGGCATAATATGGTCAGTAGTAATGTTGTCGCCGACCTTTAATGAACATGCAGCGTCAATTGTTTCCATAAGAGGAGCAGTTTCAGGGAAAGGTTTGATATTAGGACCTCTGAGAATTTCCACACTGTCCATGTCAGCTTCGTCAACAGGAGGAACAATCATATTATCATTGATTGTAAACACCTCAGGAAGCTTAAATTCGGGCATATCACCGAGAGTTCTGGGGTCTGTAAGGACACCTGCAACAGCGGAAGCAGCAGCAACTTCAGGAGATACAAGATAAATCTGACCGTCCTTTGTTCCTGAACGTCCTTCAAAGTTTCTGTTGAAAGTACGGAGTGAAATTCCCTTTGAATTAGGGGATTGTCCCATACCGATACAAGGTCCGCATGCACTTTCAAGTATTCTTGCACCTGCATCTATAAGAACTGCCAATGCACCGTTTTCAGCGAGCATATTAAGCACCTGTTTTGAACCCGGAGCAATTGAAAGAGATACGTCCGGATGAACAGTTTTTCCCTTTAAAATATGTGCAACCTTGAGCATGTCAAGTAGTGATGAATTTGTACAAGATCCGATACAGACCTGATCTATTTTCATGTTGCCGATTTCGGAAATGCTCTTGATATTGTCAGGGGAATGAGGGCATGCAGCAAGAGGTTCAAGCTCTGAAAGATTAATTTCAACAATTTCATCATATACTGCATCATCATCAGCTGAAAGGGGAGACCATACTTCTTCACGGCATTGTGCTTTAAGAAATTCTCTTGTAATTTCGTCTGAAGGAAAGATTGAAGTTGTGGCACCAAGCTCTGCACCCATATTTGTAATGGTAGCACGTTCAGGTACAGAAAGTGATTTCACGCCTTCGCCGCAGTATTCAATAACCTTGCCTACACCGCCTTTAACAGAGAGTCTTCTGAGAACCTCAAGAATAACGTCTTTAGCAGCAACCCATGGGCTTAATTTTCCGGTAAGATTTACTTTAACAACCTTAGGGCATGTAATGTAATAAGCACCACCGCCCATTGCAACAGCAACGTCGAGTCCTCCTGCACCGATAGCGATCATACCGATACCGCCACCTGTAGGAGTATGGCTGTCTGAACCGATAAGAGTTTTGCCCGGAATGCCGAATCTTTCAAGGTGAACCTGATGACAGATACCATTGCCCGGTCTTGAGAAGTAAATACCGTGTTTTTTTGCAACACTGCCGATGAAACGGTGGTCGTCCGCATTTTCAAATCCGCTTTGAAGTGTATTATGGTCTATATAAGCGACTGAACGTTCTGTTTTAACTCTCGGTACGCCCATTGCTTCAAATTCAAGGTATGCCATTGTGCCTGTAGCGTCCTGAGTAAGTGTTTGGTCAATTTTAATTCCGATTTCCTGTCCTTTAACCATTTCACCGTCAACGAGGTGAGCTTTAAGTATTTTTTCTGTAAGCGTTAAACCCACTTAAATCATTCCTTTCAAACTTGGATAATATAATTTTACACCAAAACCATAGTATTTGTCAAGAATTTCACAATATAAAATATAAGATAGCATCATAAAAAGCTGATGAAACGGAAAAAAGTTTAAGTTTTCGTACAGTTAAGCTTAAAAAAGACAGCATTAACGAGAGGTAATGCTGTCTTGCAGTAGATAATTATCATTTTTTTAAAGAACGAATATATTTAAAAGTTTCGGCTTCACCTTTTTCTGCCAGCATTGTAAGAAGTTTCTCAATTAAATCTGATGTTTCAGGATGTATAATTCGTCTTTTTTTGGCGGAAAGAAAATAATTAAGCGGACATTCGTCTGTATATTTATCCTTGTTATAGGTTTTGCTTGCAGCAACTCTGTCGCAAAACATTTCAATAACAAATACAGTCGGCATTTTTACAGGTTCAATCTGTTTGGTTTTAGGATTGTAGTCAGTCCAGTATTCAAAGTGATGACGATTTCTGCCTTTATGATGCATCCACGCCTTAGAAAAACCGAATTTTTCACGTTCTGCCTCGTTTGGACTGCGTGTGCCCTGAAAATATTTTACTCCCGGAATAAATTCTGTCGGGGAAAATTTTGAGAGGTCATGAACAATTCCACGCCATATTATACCTGCTTTTATACAGTGACACAATACTTTGTTTTTGTGTCGGATTATTGTGCCAAGATGACCTTTAAAATTTTTAAAACTCATATTTTCTCCTAAATAAAGCTGATATTATCTTAGTTGTTTCCTATATAAAGAACCGAATTCTTTTGAATAAGCTTACCTCCGATTACACGGCGACCTTCAGTATAGTCAGGCTGTGACAGTTTTTTCATAATTATTTCAACGGCAGCAGCAGCCATTTTTTCCAAATCAACTTCTATAGTAGTAATTGTAGGTATGCATATATTTGAAACTGTAAAATTATCATAACCAACAACGGATATATCCTCAGGTATTCGGCAGCCTTTTGATTTAAGTGCGGCGATAACTCTGAATGCAGTTTCATCACAATTACAGACGAATGCAGTAGGCATAACTTCAGGAAAATCCAGTTTAGAAAAGATGTTTCCATACTCATCACGGTCATCAAGAGTCCATTCACTGCGATATTCAAGCTTATTTTCCATTAAGCATTTTACATATCCGAGAAAACGGTCATGTATACTGCTTGTTGCGGTAACTGTGCCGCAGAATCCTATTTTCTTATGTCCCATATCGACAAGATAATCTGTCAGCATGTATCCGCCGAAGTAGTTATCGGAAACTATGGAGTCAATATTAAAATGATTATCATAAAAGTCAACAAAAATCATTGGAATATTAATATGACTCAGCATTTCAATATATCTGCGTTTTATTTGTCCGATTACAATAAGAGCGTCAATTTTATTTTCAGTAATCATTTTCGGCATAATACGTTCAGCTTCATTTTTTGCGGTAACACACTCATAAACGGTATAGACATTAAGTGCAGACAGCTTGTTTGAAACATTTGCAGTTAATTCCCAATAAAAAGTCCCCCTTGCACCTGCAAAACATTCTGCCGTTAAAATACCAACGCTTTTTCCTGCTTCTGCACGAAAAATACGGTTTTTTTCAAGTTTGGTGTTTGATGGTTTATATCCAAGTTCGTCAGCAGTGCTGCATATTTTTTTGCGAAGCTCCTCACTGACGCCGTCCTTGCCGCCGAGTGCGTTTGATACTGTTACAACGCTGACATTTAATTTTTTTGCGATATCAATCATTTTTACGCCATTTTTCATTTTCCATACCCCGATGCAATATAAAATATGTATATAGTTGCCATAAAACTTCTGTATACTATTACCTTAAAATAGTTTCTTTAATTATTATAGCATAACTTAATTAAAAAATAAAGAACTAAATTAAATTTTGTTTAAATGCATCAATATTAACATTTTAATATTGGTTATATTTTACAATTTGCTGAAAACTAGTCTGTTCCAATAAAGATAATGATATTAAACGCAATTTATACTATATGTATTAATTTAGTTGAATATTACAGAATAAAAATGTACCGTACAATTTTCTGTACGGTACATTTTTACTATATAATTATATCTTCATAATTATTTGGAAGGTATGGGTATAATTCTTCGTAGGATATTATTTCATCATCACCTGCCGCAAAAGGTATCAGTCCTGTCATATCTCCGACAGATGCAGGCTGACAGCTTTCAATCAATTCATCATCAAGAGTGGGAAGTTCTTTTTCGTTCAATCAGATTCACCTTCTTTCCTTAATTATTATTATTAACGCATAAAATTTCAATATACTTGCTATAGTATGTTATTTTTTGTACTTTTAATATAATTTTAACATAATTTTAGAAAAAAATATTGATTTTCTCGAAAACTTATAGTATAATATAAAAAATAAATAAAATTGGGGTGAGCGTAGGGTGAATAGTAAATTACTGAAAAAAGTTAAAGTAGCAAGATGTAAAATAAGTATCAAAGATTACTTTATCATTTACTTCAATAAAAATTTTTCTTTATTGACAGGCTATGATACACACGATTATGAAAATGATAAGCTTAAATTCAATGATATTTTTAATGCGGATGATTCTTTCTTGGCAAAGCTATGTGCTGATAAAAAAGAAAAATTTGAAGAAACATTCAAACTGAAATTGAAAAGAAAAGATAATGTTGAATTAGATGTAATATGTTGTGCGAAATATACAGAAAGTATTATAGAGCTTATTATTATGGAGTCGGATCATCTATACAGCAATATTCTGGATCTGATAAACAGCATTGATAAAATTAACTACGAATCACTTTTGGAAAATATTCCGTGTGGAATTGTTATTTGTGATATCGCACAAAATCCGTTCCATTTGATTTATGCAACCAAAAAATTTTATGATATAATCGGATACAGCCCTGAGGAATATGAGCTCGCTACAAACGGCGGATATATAGACCAGCTTTTCAGTGATGAAGAACGTGAGCGTGTTTTAAAAATTATTTATGCGTCAATTAAGGATAAAATTGAGTTTTCCGTTCGTACAGAAATGCTTAAGTCTGATAAATCAGAAATATTCGTTCAAATAAACGGAGCAGTCTATATTACACCCGACGGCACTAAAAAGCTTCAATTGGCTTATACTGATATAACTGAAAATCAGGTGCGTGAAAATATTATAAGACTGCAAAATGAAAAATATAAGATTCTTGAGGAAACAACGGAAGAATTCTTTTTTGATTATAATGTTGCTGACGATATTTTTACTCTGCCTGTAAAATGCATAGATATCTTTGGCAGAAATGTTTTTCATGGATATCTTAAAAATGATCTCGCAAGAAATTTCATACAGAAAAGTGATTATTGGAAGTATATAACGGTTCTGCGTTCTGCTTCGATTTCTCCTCAGAAAAATTATATTGACATAAGAATAAATGCTTTTACAGGAGATATGCAGTGGTACAGGATACATTATGTAAGTCTGCCGAATATATCAGGGAAGATTTCTCACATTTACGGACGCATCAAAAATATTGAGAATGAAAAGAAATGGATGCAGAACAACAAGGAAAGTGAGGAGGCTATCAAGCGTCTTTCTTCAACTGATTATGTTACAGGACTTCTTAACAGACATTCATTTAATGAAAAAGCAAATAAAATCATTTCAAAACATAATGGTATTGATTCTCTTGCAATCGTATATTCTGATATAAATAATTTTTCTTATATAAACGAAAATTTCGGATATGACGCAGGCGACAATATGCTTTTTGATTTTAGTTCTTCTTTAAATAAACTTGATAATATGATGATTGGAAGTCGAATTAATTCTGATTTCTTTGCTTATATTATAAATAATCCGGATAGAGAAACTGTAATAAGCAGCGTTGACAGGTGCAACGGTAATTTTATAAATCTGCAAAAGCAAAAGTATCCTGAATGTGAAATAGGTGTTTCAACCGGTATATACTTTATAACAGATAATACTATAGATGCAACTGTTGCTATGGATAATGCTAATCTTGCAAGACGTCATATTAAACGTGACAATAATTCTTCAATATGCATTTATGATGAACAGCTCAGAATGGCAAGAAAGCAGGAGCAGAAAATAATAAGTCAGTTAAGAACAGCCATTGATGAAGGCTTCATTGAAATGTTTTTACAGCCAAAGTTTTCTATTACAACCAGACAGGTCATTGGTGCTGAAGCGTTGTCAAGGTGGAGAAATGTTGATGGAAGCTATAAGTTCCCTACTGAATTTATAGGAATACTTGAAAAAACGGGATATATAGGCGAACTTGATTTCTATATATATGAGCTTGCACTCAGACTTATCAGGAAATGGCTTGATGAAGGTTATGAACCTATTCCTATTTCTGTGAATTTCTCCCGTATAAATAACAGTGATACTTGTTTTACGGAAAAAATTATATCCCTTGCCGAAAAGTATAACGTTGACCGCAAATATATTGAACTGGAAATTACAGAAAGTGCATTTACTGAAAACAGCAAATCATTGCTTTTAAATATGAAACATCTTCGTGAAAGAGGTTTTAAGGTGGATATTGATGATTTCGGAATAGGCTACTCTTCATTAAGCTTACTTCTTGATGCACCGATTGACGTAGTAAAGGTTGATAAATACTTTGTTGACAGCATTGATAACTCATCACTTCATAAAGAATATCTAAGGCAAATGTGTCTTCTAATTAATACAACAAAAAAAGAAATTATTTTTGAAGGTGTTGAAACTGAGGATCAGGCTGAATTTCTTAATGCGTGCGGATTTGATTCTGCACAGGGTTGGCTTTTTGATAAAGCTATTTGTGTAGATGAATTTGAAAATAAGTATTTAAAGAAAAAAATATGCTGTTGATATTTTGATTTTCTTATGTTATAATTAAGGCAACACCGCATAAATATATTGTAGTTGCTGTATTTCGTGCGATGCTGTCTATAAGGTTTGGGTTTAAAAACTGCATGACAATATTAGAAAAATGCAACAGGAGGAAAAATAATGGAAGAAAAAGATAAACTAACTTTGCCTGAAGATGGTCTTGAAGATAACAGTTCTTTTATTACATTGATAGATGATAATAATAATGATGTAAGCTTTGAGGTTCTGGATTACTTTAATTATAATGAAAAGGATTACATTGTACTTTTGCCGTTTGATGAAACAGATGATGAAGTTGTGATTTTAGAGGTCTTTCATAACGGTGAAGATGATGAATACAATTCAATCGAGGACGAGCAGATTCTTATTTCTGTATTTGAAGAATTTAAAAACAGAAATGCAGACGAATTTGATTTTGAAGATTGAAAACAGCATTCGTCATGATGTGTATGAAATTACCTTTTCGTACAATTATTATGTGGATAGGGTTAAAAGTCACCTTTGGATATAATCAGAGGTGACTTTATTTATGAGGACAGTTTTTATAATAATTCAATAAATCAATACCACACAAATTTTATATGATGTTTCTTTGAAAAATTGCGTAAAATTTAATTGGGAAAATCAAAAAAATAATGTTTTTTAAAAAAATGCTTTACACAAATAAAAAATTAGTGTAAAATAATAGAAGAATATTTTTTAAGAGGTGCAGTATGGAACCAAAATATAAAAGAATTTTACTTAAAGTCAGCGGCGAAGCTCTTGCAGGAGATAAAAAAACAGGTTTTGATTATGATATTCTTACAAGTATCTGTAAAAGCATAAAGAAATGTGTTGATGCAGGTGTACAGGTAGGTGTAGTAGTCGGCGGAGGAAACTTCTGGAGAGGACGTTCGTGCGGAGAAATGGACAGAACAAGAGCTGACCATATAGGTATGCTTGCAACAGCTATGAATGCTCTCGCTTTAGCAGACGCACTTGAATCGCTTGGCGTTGAAGTTCGTGTACAGACTGCAATTGCTATGCAGCAGGTTGCAGAGCCTTATATCAGAAACAGAGCAATCAGACATCTTACCAAAGGCAGAGTTGTTATATTTGGATGCGGAACAGGAAATCCATTCTTCTCAACAGACACCGCAGCAGTTTTAAGAGCTGTTGAAATTGAAGCAGAAATGCTCTTTAAGGCTACTCTTGTTGACGGAGTTTATGATAAGGATCCGCATAAGTATGAAGATGCAGTAAAATATCAGACTCTTGGATTTTCAAAGGTACTTCAGGAAAATCTTGCTGTAATGGACAGTACGGCAGCATCAATGTGCCGTGATAATAAAATGCCTATGCTTGTATTTGACCTCAGCCGTCCGGATAACATTTATGATGCAGCAATGGGCAAGGAAATCGGAACAGTTGTAACTGAATTATAAACATCAGACATTATCTGTGTTAATATTAACATATAATTTGAAAGGAAGTTTTTTATGAAAGAACAGTTAGATATCACAAAAGAAAAAATGAGCAAGAGCCTTAACAGCCTTGGAAATGAGCTTGCTTCAATAAGAGCAGGCAGAGCAAATCCTGCTATACTCGATAAGGTTATGGTAGACTATTACGGTGCTCCTACACCTATCAATCAAATGGCAGCAATTTCTGTAGCAGAGGCAAGAATACTCGTTATTCAGCCTTGGGATGCAACTTCACTTAAAGCAATCGAAAAGGCAATACTTGCTTCAGATGTCGGAATTACTCCTACAAATGACGGCAAAGCACTCAGACTTGCTTTTCCTCAGCTTACAGAAGAAAGACGTAAGGAGCTTTGCAAATCAATCAAGAAATACGGTGAAGAATGTAAGGTAGCAATTCGTTCTATAAGACGTGACAGCATTGAAAAATTCAAGGCAATGAAGAAAAATTCAGAAATTACTGAGGACGATATGAAAGACTGCGAAAAGAAGGTTCAGGATCTTACAGATAAGTTCTGTGCCGATGTTGATAAGGAAATTGCAGCAAAAGAAAAAGAAATAATGAGTATCTGATTTACGGATTGGAGATAGTATGGCTTTTTTAAGCAGAAAAAGTACTGAAAACAAGCTTCCTGATGTTCTTCCTGAACATATTGGATTTATTATGGACGGCAACGGCAGGTGGGCAAAAAGAAAAGGTCTGCCAAGAAGCTTCGGACATCGTGAGGGTGCAAAAAATTTTAAAAAAATAGTTCGATATTGTAAGGACATAGGTATAAAAAATATTTCATTCTATGCTTTTTCAACCGAAAACTGGAAAAGACCCAAAGAAGAAATTGACGTAATAATGGACTTATTCAGAGAATATATTGTTGATGTCCGCAAGCACCTGTCTGAAAATACACGAATGATATTTCTTGGTGATAAAAGTGTATTTGATGATGATTTGCGTGAAAAAATGATTAAGCTTGAAGAAGATACAAAGGATTACAAAGAAATGAATCTTCTTATGGCTGTAAATTACGGCGGACGTGATGAAATAGCTTATGTAGCACGTCAGCTTGCTCAAAAAGCAAAGGATGGTCTTATTAATCCTGAAGATATTACTGAAAAGACCATTGACGAGCATTTATACAGCAAAGGAATTCCTGATGTTGACCTTATAATCCGACCAAGCGGAGAGTTGAGATTATCAAACTTTTTGATTTGGCAGTCCGCTTATGCCGAATATTATTTCACTGATATAATGTGGCCTGATTTTACACCTAAAGAGCTTGATAAGGCATTAATTGACTTCGCTAATCGCGGGCGTCGTTTCGGAGGTGTTTGATTTGGCTGTAAGGATTATTTCTGCTGCGGTTGGAATTGTGATAGCAGTTGCAGTATTTTTAATGCATAATACTATTGTACTTCCTATTGCAGTTTCACTTATAATCGGACTGATGATTTATGAGCTTTTAAAAGCAGCGTCATGTATGGAGTTTTACCCTGCCTCAGCGGCAGCAATTGTATACGGAATGTCGTCACCGCTTGTATTTGGAACAAAAGCAGCAGATTACAGTATATGCTATCGGCTTGCATTGGTATTTATTGTATTCCTGACGTATATAATGAAACATAAGACAATTAAATTTGAACAGATTACATTTATACTTGCAGTTTCACTTCTTGTACCGTCTGCAATGACATGTACAATAAAAACGGAAGCAATAAGTGAAAACCATGGACTTGCACTTATGATACTGGGCTTATGCGGAGCTTGGATTGCTGATTCAGGTGCATATTTTACCGGTACTTTTCTTGGCAAACATAAGCTTTGTCCTGAAATCAGTCCTAAAAAGACAATTGAAGGGTTTGTTGGCGGAATATTAATAACAGGCTTAGTTTTTGTCGGATATAATTATGTATATTCAAATTATGTATCAAAAGTTGACGTTGAAGTTAATTATATCGTGTCATTTATAGCAGGTGCAGTATGTGCCGTAATTGGTACAATGGGAGATCTTTCCGCTTCACTTATTAAGCGTCAGTGCGGTATAAAGGATTACGGTAAAATTATGCCGGGGCATGGCGGAATGATGGACAGATTTGACAGCGTATTATTTGTTATGCCAACTTTTTATATGTTCCTGACAATGTTTGATTTATATAAATGAAAATATTAGTTTTAGGCGGTACACGTTACTTCGGAAAACATGCGGTAAAATACCTTATTAAAAACGGTCATGACGTAACCATTGCTACTCGTGGATTGACTAAAGATAATTTTGGTGACAGCATAGACAGAGTAATTGCTGACCGTTATGATTCGGATTCATTGAAATCAATTTTTGATAAAAACAGGTTTGATGTTGTTCTGGATAGTCTTGCATATGCTTCAAATGATGTTAAATTACTTTTAGATGTGGTGAACTGCCATAAATATGTAATGACATCTTCTGCTGCTGTTTATGACAGACATATGGATATCAAGGAAAGTTCATTTGACCCGTTAAAAAAGCAGTTAGTTTGGTGCGGCAGAGCAGATTTCCCTTATGATGAGGTAAAACGTCAGGCTGAGTGTGCATTGTTTCAGAAATATTCACACATTAAATCAGCAGCAGTACGATTTCCGTATGTACTCGGCAGAGATGACTATACAAAGCGATTGCTTTTTTATGTTGAACACATAATAAACGGCAAACCAATGTATATTAATGATTTAAACGAGCAAATTGCTTTTATAAATTCTGATGAAGCAGGAAAGTTTTTATCATTCATTTGTGAAAGTGAATTTTGCGGTGTAATAAATGGTTCCGGTTCGCAAACAATATCTATAGCTGAGATTATGGACTACATTGAAAAAGCAGTCAATAAAAAAGCAGTTTTTCTTGATGACGGCGAGCCTGCTCCTTTTAATGATGAAATATCACACAGCATTAATACAGAGCTTGCCGAATCAATAGGTTTTCATTTCACACCGCTTAAAGAGTGGATATTTAGTCTTATTGATTTTTATATTCAAAGCTTAATCTAAATTAGGGCAACACCGCACAAAGAGATTAATGTGTTTACTGTGGTGTTGCCTTAATACATTCCTATAGAAAGGAAATTAATATGAAGACTATTTCAATTTTAGGTTCTACAGGCTCAATCGGAACTCAAGCATTGGAAGTCGCAGAAAAGCATAATTTTAAAATATCTGCACTGTCTGCTGCCAATAACGTGAAAATGCTTGAAAATCAGGTACGTAAGTATAATCCTGAGTACGTTTGCATATATAATGAAAAATATTATAATGATTTGAAGCAACGACTTTCAGATACATCAGTAAAAGTCCTTACGGGAATGGATGGACTTTGTACTATAGCATCGGCAGGAAATTATGATATTCTGCTTAACTCTGTTGTAGGAATGGTTGGACTTCTTCCCACTCTTACAGCAATTGAGGCAGGAAACGATATAGCGCTTGCAAATAAAGAAACACTTGTAGCAGGCGGAAAACTTGTTATGGAAGCTGCTGCAAAAAAAGGTGTAAGGATTTTTCCTGTAGATAGTGAGCATTCAGCAATTTTTCAGTGCCTTCAGGGAAATAAAAGGGAACAGCTGAATAAAGTCATACTGACAGCATCAGGCGGTCCATTTTTCAATAAAAAATATGAAGACTTGAAAAATGTTACGGTTGAGGACGCATTAAATCATCCTAACTGGAGTATGGGAAATAAAATTACTATAGATTCAGCAACTTTGATGAACAAAGGACTTGAATTTATTGAAGCAAAATGGCTTTTTGACTTAGAGCCTGAAATGATAGAAATAGTGGTACACAGACAAAGTGTAGTTCATTCTGCCGTTGAATATAAAGATTATTCTGTTATAGCACAAATGGGTGTACCTGATATGAAAATTCCAATACAGTATGCACTGCTTTATCCTGACAGAATGGAATGCCCTACCAAACAGCTTTCATTGACAGATTATGGAACACTTACATTTGAAAAACCTGACTATAATGTATTCAAGTGCCTTGCAGCTGCAATAGAATCAATTAAAAAGGGCGGAGCTTATCCATGTCTTGTTAATTCTGCAAACGAGGAGGCTGTTAGACTGTTCCTCGAAAGAAAAATAAGCTTTTTACAAATTGGTGAGATTGTATCGTCAATACCTGATAAATTTACATATTCAGATATTCTTTCGTATGATGATGTTATAAAAGCTGATTTGGCTGCAAGAGAATATGTCAAGAGTATTCTGTAATTCATAAAAAGGAGTATAAAGCTATATGGTTGGTATACTTATTGCAATTGTGATTTTTGGGTTGATTATTGCTATTCATGAATTTGGACATTTTGCAGTAGCAAAACTTTGTGGGGTAAAGGTAAACAAATTTGCTATTGGCATGGGACCTCGTTTGATTAAATTTCAAAAGGGTGAAACGGAATATTCACTTCGTCTTTTTCCTATAGGCGGATTTTGTGCTATGGAGGGTGAGGACGAAACAAGTGAAGATGACCGTGCATTTAACAATAAACCTGTATGGAAGCGAATGCTTGTAGTTGTTGCAGGTGCTGCAATGAATATAATTCTTGGGTTTGTTTTGCTTATAGTTCTTAATTCAATGAATGGTGATATACCAAGTATGAAGATTGCATCTTTTCACAGAGTTGAAAATGAACAGGGAGAAATCGTTGAATACACTTCTTCAAGCTATGAGTGCGGACTCCGAGAGGGTGATGTCATTCATTCATTGAATGGCCTTAGAATTTTTTCCGCTACTGACCTTTCATATAAGCTTTCAAGCACCAATGAGGAAACATTTGACGTTGAAGTAATAAGAGATGGCAAAAAAATAACTATTGATGACGTAAAATTTGAAGATACAAAAAATGGCGGACGTCTTGATTTCTATTTAACAGGACTTGACCGAACTCCGTTAAATGTCCTGAACTACTCTGTTAAGGACACAATATCAACAGCACGTCTTATATGGATTTCGCTGCTTGACCTAATAAAAGGAAGATACGGAGTAAATGAATTATCAGGGCCTGTCGGAATTGTGTCTACGATAGGCGAGGCAGCATCAGTGGGTGATACGATAAAAGAAAACGTACTTTCACTTATAAATTTAACAATTTTCATAACGATAAATGTCGGCGTCTGCAATATGCTGCCGATACCTGCACTTGACGGCGGACGTTTTGTATTTCTTCTTATTGAGGCAATCAGACGCAAACCTGTTAAGCCTGAACATGAGGGATACGTTCATCTTGCAGGAATGCTGCTGCTTTTTGCATTAATGATATTTGCAACTTATAATGACATTCTGCGTCTTATTAAGGGATAATCGGAGAAAAGAGGGAATATAATGAGAAATTTACATCCTGTAAGAGTAGGAAATTGTGTACTTGATGGTAAACATATATATATTCAGTCGATGCTTAACGCTCGTTCTGATGATATAGAGGGAAGTGTAAATCAAGCTGTTGAACTTGAAAAAGCAGGCTGTGAAATAATAAGAGCAGCAATTCCGAATATGGAGGCAGTAAGGCTTATCCCTGCAATTAAGGAAAAGGTTTCGATTCCTTTGGTTGCTGACATTCATTTTGATTACAGACTTGCTCTTGAATCTGCGGCAGCAGGTGTTGATAAAATTCGTATCAATCCCGGAAATATCGGTGATATGAGTAAAGTAAAAATGGTTGCGGATGTATGCAGGGGAAAAAATATTCCTATCAGGATAGGAGTAAATTCAGGTTCACTTGAAAAAGAACTTATAAATAAATATGGTTCTCCGACTCCTGAAGCACTTGTTGAAAGTGCAATGAATCATGCCCGTATGCTTGAACAATTTGATTTTGATAATATAGTAATTTCAATTAAGTCATCAGATGTAAATAAAATGATACAGAGCTACAGACTTGCAGCTGAAAAATGCAATTATCCGCTGCATCTTGGAGTTACAGAGGCAGGAACAGAGCGTATGGGACTTATCAAATCTGCAATAGGTATTGGTTCACTTCTTTGTGACGGAATTGGTGAAACCATAAGAGTTTCACTTACCGATAATCCTGTTAAGGAAATTGAAGCTGCAAAGGATATTTTGAAATGCATAGGAAAAAGAAAGGGAGTTCAGTTTGTTTCATGCCCGACATGCGGAAGAACACGAATAGACCTCGTAAAAGCTGCAAATGAAGTAGAAAATGCACTTAAAGATATTGACAAGGATATAAAAGTTGCAGTAATGGGATGTGTTGTAAACGGTCCCGGAGAAGCCAGAGAAGCTGATATTGGAATAGCAGGCGGAGACGGCTGTGCTGTGATTTTCAAAAAAGGCGAGGTACTCAGAAAAGTCAAAGAGGAGGAAATAGTATCTGAACTCCTGAAGGAGATTTCAATGCTTTAAGCTTATGAAAGTAAACTTAGAAGAATTTTTAAAAGAATTTACAAGTGAAATTCCTGAGTCAATAAAAAATGGCGACATATATAAAATTACATATACGCAGAAAATGGACAGCATTTCAATGTATGCTGTCTTTCCGTCGTTATTGGAATATAATGAGATAATAGGCTTTGAAAAAAATCTTGAGGTTATATTAAAGCTTGACCGTTTCAGACTTTATCCGAGATATGATGAAAAACTGTTTTCAATGGTTTATTATAAAACTCTCATTGATATGTTAAGGCGTGAAATGTCAGTTGTAAACGGATTTCTTGACGGTGCAGATACCTCACTGTCAGAAAATAAACTTACAATTAAGCTGAATCATGGCGGACTTTCAATTCTGCAAACTCATAATTTTCAATCTGAGCTTTCAAAACTGATATATAATCAGTTTGGACTTAAAATTGATGTGGAATTGATTGGTGAGGCTCTTGTTTCAAGTGAATCGTATGATAAAATGATTGAACAAGCGTCAGCAGATATGCCTGATTACAGCAGTCAGCTTATGCCTGAAAAAACAAACGAGGATTTGAAGCATGAAGCAGCTGAAGCAGCAACTCCTACACAATCCATTGATATAAGTGCACTTAATCTTGACTTTAACCATGAATCTGCAGAGATAATCAAAGGAAAAGCAATAAGAACAAATCCGATATCAATATCTGACGCATTAAAAATGCTTGGTGAGAAAGTTGTAGTAGTTGGCGACATTTTTATGTCGGAAATTAAAGAACTGAGAAATGAAAGAAAAGCAGTAACCTACTGTATAACAGATTTCGGAGGTTCAGTTGTAGTCAAGCTTTTTGGAGCAAATAAAGATATAGACGAGCTGCCGCTTGGAAAGCTGAAAAAAGGTTCTACAATTCTTGTATCAGGAAAAATAGATTTTGACCAGTTCGCTCATGATATTGTTATCAAAGCAGATTCAATAATTCAGGTCAAGCGTACTCCGAAAATGGACAATTATCCTGAAAAGCGAGTTGAACTGCACTGCCATACGAATATGTCTGCAATGGACGCAGTAACAGAAGCATCAAAGCTTATTGACAGAGCAAATATGTGGGGACATCAGGCAATTGCAATAACAGACCATGGAAATGTACAAGCATTTCCTGATGCAATGTATAATACCCCTAAGAATTTTAAAATAATATATGGCTGTGAGGCTTACGTTGTAAATGATTTAGATAGAGCCAAAATAATAAATAAAGCAGATACAAGAAGTGTAAATGATGAAATAATTGTGTTTGACGTTGAAACAACAGGTTTAAATTCTGCAAGGGAGCGTCTTACAGAAATTGGTGCAGTTAAGCTGAAAAATATGCAGATTATCGACAGCTTTAATATAATGGTTAATCCGGAAAAGCCGATACCGCAGAAAATAGTTGAACTTACAGGAATAACCGACGCTATGGTTGCAGATGCACCAAAAGATGATGAGGCAGTAAAGAAATTCATGGAGTTTTGCGGAGAAAATGCCGTACTTGCTGCACATAATGCACGTTTTGATGATTCATTTATACAGGCTGCATGCAATCGTCATGGTATAAAATTTGAATATACGCTGATTGATACTCTTGTATTATGTCAGTGTATGCTCCCTGAAATGGGTAGGCACAAGCTTAACCTTGTGGCAAAACAGCTTAAACTTGGAAAGTTTGACCACCACAGAGCATCAGATGACGCAAGAATGCTTGCAAAAATTTACATTGAACTGGTCGGACGGCTTATAAAAGAAAAAAAACTGACAACTCTTGATGAATTAAATACTAAATCAGGTTCAATCGACGTAAAAAAACTGAAGTCTTATCATCAGATAATTCTTGCAAGAAATCAGGCAGGAATGAAAAATCTTTATAAACTTGTTTCGTACGGATATCTGAAATATTTTTATAAAAAGCCTTTAATTCCAAAGTCGGTGCTTGAGGCTCATAGGGAGGGACTTATTTTCGGAAGTGCCTGCGAGTCAGGGGAATTATTCAGAGCAATGGTTGACGGAAAATCAGATGAAGAGCTTGAAAAGCTTGCGAAATTTTATGATTATCTTGAAATTCAGCCTATACAGAACAATGCATTTATGATAAGGGAAGGAATTGCAGATAATGATACTGACCTTATCAATTATAACAAGAAAATCGTTGAGCTGGGCGATAGGCTTGGAATACCTGTATGTGCTACCTGTGACGTACATTTTCTTGACCCTAAGGATGCAATATTCCGCAAAATTCTTCTTGCAAGCATGGGATTTAAAGATGCAGAATTTCAGCCTCCGCTTTATTTGAGAACTACCGAAGAAATGCTTAAGGAGTTTGAGTATCTTGGAGAGGAAAAAGCAAAAGAGGTTGTAATAACAAATACAAATGCAATTGCTGACCAGATAGAAATTGTAAGAGCAATTCCAAAGGGAACATTTACTCCGACAATTGACGGTGCAGAGGAGGAGCTTACAAGAATTACAAATGAAAAAGCTCGTGAGATATATGGAGATCCGCTGCCTGAGATTGTTGAAAAACGTCTTAACAGAGAGCTTTCCTCAATTATCAAGCATGGATTTTCCGTACTTTACATAATTGCTCAGAAGCTTGTATGGAATTCTGTTGAAAATGGTTATCTTGTAGGTTCAAGAGGTTCGGTAGGTTCATCATTTGTTGCGTCTATGGCAGGAATTTCAGAAGTAAATCCGCTTCCGCCGCATTATGTTTGTCCAAAATGCAAGCACAGCGAATTTATATTGGACGGAACTTATGGTTCGGGATACGATATGCCTGCGAAGGACTGTCCTGAATGCGGTACTGATATGATAAGAGAAGGACACGATATTCCGTTTGAAACGTTTTTAGGCTTTGACGGCGACAAAGCTCCTGATATAGACCTGAATTTTTCAGGTGAATATCAATTCTGGGCACACAGATATACTGAGGAGCTTTTCGGCAAGGACAATGTGTTTAAAGCAGGTACTATATCTTCTGTTGCCGATAAAACTGCTTATGGATATGCAAAAAAATATCTTGAAGAAAACGGACTTAATATGAATCCTGCTGAAGAAAACAGACTTGCTATCGGCTGTACGGGAATTAAGCGTACAACAGGTCAGCACCCCGGAGGAATGGTAGTTGTACCTTCTGATTATGAAGTATATGACTTTACTCCTGTTCAGCATCCTGCTGATGATGCAAATTCAGAGGTTATAACAACTCACTTTGATTTTAACTCTCTGCATGATACAATTTTAAAGCTTGATGAGCTTGGGCATGTCGTTCCTACTCTTTACAAGCACTTAGAGGATATGACGGGAATAAAGATTAAGGACGTTCCTGGAGCAGATCCTGAGGTAATAAAAATGTGTACGTCCGCAGAGGTATTGGGAGTGACTCCTGAGGAAATTTACTGTCCTACAGGAAGTCTTGGAATACCTGAAATGGGTACGGGATTTACTATTCAGATGCTTCTTGATGCGAAACCGACCAAGTTCAGTGACTTTCTTCAGATTTCCGGACTTTCTCATGGTACTGATGTTTGGCTTGGCAATGCAAAAGACTTGATTGATAACGGAGTTTGTACAATTTCAGATGTTATCGGTACAAGAGACAGTATTATGACATATCTTCTGTATAAGGATGTTGAGCCAAAACAGGCGTTTCAGATTATGGAGGATACCAGAAAAGGCAAAGCTCCAAAGACTTTTACCCCTGAAAGAATACAAATGCTTAAAGACCATAATGTACCTGATTGGTATATTGAAAGCTGTCTTAAAATCAAGTATATGTTTCCGAAAGCTCATGCTGCTGCATATGTTATAGCTGCAATAAAGCTTGGCTGGTTCAAACTTTATAAGCCGCTTGAATTTTATGCAACATACTTTACTGTAAGAGGTGAGGACTTTGATGCAGAGCTTGCAGTTCAGGGAAAATCAGCTGTAAGGGCAAAAATAGAGGAACTGAAAGCAAAAGGAAATGAAAAGAGCAAAAAGGAGATTGACCTGTATGATATTTTGCTTATAGTAAATGAAATGCTTTCAAGGGGGTATGAATTTTTGCCTGTTGACCTGTATAAATCTCATGCGTCAAAATATCTGATTGAGGACGGTAAAATAAGAATACCATTCGGAGCGATTTCAGGAGTAGGAGAAAATGCTGCGAAAAACATATATGATGCCGCACAAAGCGGAGATTTTATCTCAATAGAGGAATTTCAGCTTAAAAGCGGTGCGTCAAAAACCATAATAGAAGTTATGAAAAACATGGGAGCTTTGGGCAGTTTACCTGATTCTACACAAATGTCTTTCTTTTAACTTGACTTTATCGTATTAGTATGGTATTATGGTAACATGTTAGCAGACTAAAGTGAACAGACTTGTTTATTTGGGTTTGCAGATTGGAGATTTATATGAAAAATTATGATTTGATTACACCTGAGGGTACTAAGGATTTGCTTTTTGAAGAAAGCATGGTAAGGCGTGAAATAGAGAATAATCTGCATGAAATATTTAAAAAAAGCGGATATTGCGAATTTATAACTCCCGGACTTGAATTTTATGATGTTTTCAATCTCAATTCAAGCTATTTTCCGCAGGAAAATTTATATAAGCTTACAGACAGCAAGGGGCGTCTGCTTGTTCTCAGACCTGATTCAACAATGCCTATTGCAAGAGCAGTTGCTACAAGACTGAAAGACGCAACACTTCCATTGAGAATATTCTATAATCAGAATGTTTACAGAACAGAACCGTCATTGAAAGGACGAAGCGTTGAGATAGGTCAGACCGGTATCGAGCTTATTGGTTCACAAATGAAAACAGCAGATTTGGAAGTAATTTCAATGGCAGCTGCAGCACTTAAAGCATGCGGACTTAATTTCTCACTGGAAATAGGCAATATAGGAGTATTTAAAGAGCTTGTAAGCCGTCTTGAAGTTTCAGAAAGAGAGAAGGAATATATCCGCCAGCTTATTGAAACCAAAAATTTCCCTGCATTAAACGATATGCTTGATTCTATCGGTTCAGGAAATGTGACAGAAGCACTTAAAAAGCTTCCTGCACTGTTTGGCGGAGAAGAAGTATTTGAAAAGGCTAAAAAGGTTATGCCTGATGAAAAAATTACAGAAATACTTGATGAGCTTAAAGAAATTTATAAAGATGTTTCTGATATATGCGGCAAGGATATAGAAATTACAGTTGATTTAGGTCTGGTAAATAAAACGGACTATTATACAGGGCTTATCATCAAAGGCTATCTTCAGGGACATGGAGATGAGGTGCTTTCAGGCGGCAGATATAATAAACTTATCTCAGAGTTCGGATATGATATTCCTGCTGTAGGATTTGCAGTAAATGTAGACGCAATAGCCAAAGTTGCCTCTAAGAATGCAAATGAAATCAAAGTTCCTGTTCCGGATGCAATAGTGTATGCAGAACCCGGATACGAAGTGTCTGCGTTAAAATTAGCACAAAAGCTGAGAAATAAAGGCGAAATAGTGGAAAATGCATTATTTGATGACCTTGACCTTGTAAGAGATTATGCAAAGGAAAAGAAAATCTCAAGAATCATAGTTGTTGACGGCAGCAGCAGAACGGAGGTATTATAATGAATAAACCTTTAAGAATAGCACTTACTAAAGGCAGACTTGAAAAGGATACAGTCGGACTTTTTGAAAAACTTGGGTTTGACTGTACAGCAGTTAGGGAAAAAGGAAGAAAACTCATTCTGCCTGTACCTGACGCAAATCTTGAAGTTGTACTTGCTAAAGCAAATGATGTTATTACATACGTTGAACATGGGGTATGTGATATGGGGGTTGTAGGTAAGGATACAATTATGGAGATGAATGGAAAGTTTTTTGAAGTTGTTGACCTGGGTTTTGGAAAGTGCCGTTTTGCATTGGCAGCTAAAAAGGGATATGATTTTTACAGCGGACATGGTGTAAAAACAATAGCAACGAAATATCCAAATGTAGCCAGAACGTTTTTTGAGTCAAAGGGAATGGACGTTGAAATCGTAAAAATAGAGGGGTCTGTTGAGCTTGCACCGCTTCTTGAACTTTCAGACGGAATAGTTGATATAGTTGAAACAGGTACAACCCTGAAAGAAAACGGTCTTGAGGTTATTGAGGATATTGCGTCAATTTCAGCCAGAATGATAGTAAATACAGTAAGCATAAAAATGCGTCACGAAGAAATTGAAAACTTGATAAAGCTTGTAAAGGAGTGTATAGCAAATGATTAAGAAGATTTATGCAAACGGTACAGACGAGGTAAATTTTTTAAAGGAACTTAAAAAACGCAGCGGAGAAACAAGCAAAAAGGTTGAACAGACCGTATCTGAAATTATAGAAAATGTAAAAGAAAACGGTGATAAAGCGGTAAAGGATTATACTCTTAAATTTGACGGCAGTCTGCCTGAATATTATGAAGTTCCAAGAGATGTTATCAATGACGCTCTTGATGAAGCAGAGCAGGAATTTGTAGATGCACTTCTCAACGCAATGGAAAACATAGCTGATTTTCACAACAGACAGAGAGAACAGGGCTTTATAAATCCAAAAGAAAACGGAGTGATACTCGGCCAGAGAATAAGAGGACTAGAAAGAGTCGGTCTTTATGTTCCGGGAGGTACTGCTGCATACCCTTCAAGTGTACTTATGAATGCAATTCCTGCAAAGATAGCAGGAGTAAAGGAAATTATAATGGTAACTCCTCCGTGTAAGGACGGTACTCCAAATAAGGATATACTTGTAGCAGCAGCAATATGCGGCGTTGACAGAGTATTCCTTTCAGGCGGAGCTCAGGCAATTGCTGCACTTGCTTACGGAACAGAATCAATTCCAAAGGTAGATAAAATAGTAGGTCCCGGAAATATTTATGTTGCAACAGCAAAAAAACTTCTTTACGGTGTTGTTGATATTGATATGATTGCAGGTCCGAGTGAAATACTTGTACTTGCAGATGAGACTGCAAATCCGAAGTTTGCAGCGGCTGATCTCATGTCACAGGCAGAGCATGACGTTCTGGCATCATCTATCCTTGTTACAACAAGCGAAAAAATAGCTGATGAAACAATAAAGGAGATAGAACGTCAGGTACAGACTCTTTCAAGAAAGGATATTATTGAAAAGTCACTCAATGATTTTGGTGCAGTTATTATTACAGACTGCCGTCACTGTGCAGTTGAACTTGCAAATGAAATAGCTCCTGAACACCTTGAAGTTTTAATGGAAAATCCTATGGAACTTTTGGGTTCACTTGATAATGCAGGTTCAATTTTCTTAGGAAATTATGCATCAGAGCCTCTTGGCGATTATTATGCAGGTCCAAACCATGTACTTCCGACAAGCGGAACAGCAAGATTTTTCTCACCGCTTGGAGTATCAAGCTTTATAAAGCGTTCAAGCTATATTTACTATACAGAAGATGCACTCAGAGAAGCTAAAGATGATATTATTCTTGTTGCAGAAAAGGAAGGACTTACAGCTCACGCCAATGCGATAAAGGTGAGATTTGAAGAAAACTAAGGAGCGGTTCAATATGAGTAATCTGACAGGCTGGGAAAATAATATAAGAAAAGTTATACCTTATGTTCCCGGAGAACAGCCTAAAGAAAATGATATAATAAAGCTTAATACAAATGAAAATCCTTATCCGCCGTCACCAAAAGCAGTTGAAGCTTTAAAAAGCTTTGACTGCAGCAGAATGCGTCTTTATCCTGATCCGAATTCTGATATTCTTGTAAACAGTCTTGCAAAAAGATATAAAGTAAAGCCTTCACAGGTTTTTGTCGGAGTTGGTTCAGATGATGTTATTTCAATGGCATTCCTGACCTTTTTTAATTCAGATAAACCAATTCTTTTTCCTGATATTACATATTCATTTTATGATGTATGGGCAGATGTCTATAAAATACCATATAAAACGATGCCTTTGGACGATAATTTCAGAATAAATAAAACAGATTATTTTCAGGAAAACGGAGGAATAATTTTCCCTAATCCGAATGCTCCGACAGGAGTTTATGAAAGTAATGAAATGATAGAGGAAATAGTAAAAGCAAATAAAAACTCCATAGTTATAATTGATGAAGCGTATATAGATTTTGGAGGAGAAAGCTGTATAGGTCTTACAGAAAAGTATGACAATCTGCTTGTAGTGCAGACATTTTCAAAATCACGTTCAATGGCAGGTATGAGAATAGGATATGCTATCGGCAATGAAAAACTAATAAAGTATATGAACGATGTTAAATTTTCCATTAACTCATACACCATGAATCACGTTACTCAGGTTTGCGGTGCGGCAGCTGTAGAAGATGAAGAATATTTCATTGAAACGATAAAAAAGATAACAGACGTCAGGGAAAATACAAAAAAAGAGCTTAAAAAGCTTGGATTTACTTTCACAGATTCAAAAAGTAATTTCCTGTTTGCAGCTCACGATAAAGTTAAAGCAGAAACAATATTTAACGAATTAAAGTCAAGAAAAATTTATGTAAGGTATTGGAATAAGCCGAGAATCAACAATTATTTGAGAATAAGCATAGGTACAGCAGAAGAAATGGAAAAACTTATTTCTGCACTTAAAGAAATAGTTTCTTAAGGCAACACCGCCTTTGTGCGATGTTGTCTTAAATCGAATGAAAGGAGCATGATTTTGAGAGAATCAGAAATAAGCCGTAAAACACGTGAAACAGATATTAAGATAAAAGTCAGATTTGATGAATGCGGAAAGTCAAATATATCTACAGGCATAGGCTTTTTTGATCATATGCTTACTGCCTTGTCAGCTCACAGCGGAATAAGTCTTGATATAAATGTAAAAGGTGATCTTCATGTTGACGGACATCATACAGTAGAAGATACAGGAATCGTTCTGGGACAGGCATTTGCAAAGGCTTTGGGTGACAAAAGCGGCATTGAAAGATATGGTACAGCATATATCCCAATGGATGAGTCGCTCGCATTTGCAAGCCTTGATATAAGCAACAGACCATTTCTTGTATTCAATGCTGAATTTACAAATGATATGATAGGCGGATATGATGTGTGCCTTACAGAAGAATTTTTCCGTTCATTTGCATTTAATGCGGGAATTACTCTGCATATAAATCTGCTTTACGGAAGCAATGACCATCATAAATGTGAGGCAATTTTTAAAGCAGCAGCTCATGCACTTAAACAGGCAGTGGCTTTGAATAAAGACGGCAAGACACTTTCAACGAAAGGAGTTTTATAAATGATAGCAATAGTTGATTATGGTGCAGGAAACATTTTCAGTGTAAAAAATGCTTTGGATTATCTTAATCTTGAATGCACTCTTACATCAAATAAAGATGAAATTATTTCTTCTGATGCGGTTATTCTTCCCGGAGTTGGTGCTTTTCCCGAGGCGATGCGAATGCTGGAAAAAAGCGGACTTGTTGATACAATCAAGGAGCAGGCTGAAATAAAGCCGTTTCTTGGAATATGTCTTGGTATGCAGCTTATGTTTGAAAAAGGATATGAATTTGAAGAATGTGACGGTCTTGGATTAATAAACGGTTCTGTACAAAAAATGGACAGCTCATCACTTATTATACCTCATATGGGCTGGAACAAGCTTGAAACTCTGAATGACTGCAAGCTTCTTGACGGACTTTCAGATAATGCATATGTTTATTTTGTACACTCGTATAAAGCTGTATGTGATGATAAAAACATTTCAGCATACTGTGAATATGACGGAAAAGTTCCTGCACTTGTATATGACGGTAATTTTGCTTACGGAGCACAATTTCATCCTGAAAAAAGCGGTGAAACAGGACTTAAAATTCTAAAGAATTTCGGAGGACTGATAAAATGATAATTTTGCCTGCAATAGATATAAAAGACGGAAACTGTGTAAGACTTTTTAAGGGAGATTTTTCTACAGTAGAAAAGGTAGCCGCAGATTATCTTGAAACTGCAAAGAGCTTTGAAGCCGCAGGTGCAAAGTGGATTCACATGGTAGACCTTGACGGTGCAAAAGAGGGTAAGCCTGTAAACGCTAAAATATATACAGATGTAGCTGAAAAAACAAATTTAAAGGTTGAAGTAGGCGGCGGAATAAGAAATCTTGAAACTATTCAAGAATATTTGAATATGGGAATTTCAAGAGTAATTCTGGGTTCTGTTGCACTTAAAAATCCTGAATTGGTAAGTGATGCAGTAGAGAAATTCGGCAGTGAAAAAATAGTTGTAGGCATTGATGCTGTGAACGAAATGGTCGCAACGGAGGGTTGGCTTGAAAGTTCTGACGTAAACTACATTGACCTTGCAAATAAAATGATTGAAACAGGAGTAAAGTATTTTATCTTTACTGATATCTCTAAGGACGGCACTCTTTCCGGAGTTAATGTACAGCAGTTAAAAAAGCTTGCTGACGCAACTTACGGTAAATGCAATATTATTGCAAGCGGCGGAGTTCATACAATGGATGATATAGTTGTCTGCAAGGAAATGGGACTTTACGGTACTATTTGCGGAAAGTCCATATACAAGGGTACACTTGATTTGCGTGAGGCTGTTGAGTATTCTAATAGATAAATCGGAATTTGTCATATTATTTTGTCACAAGTGACGGAGAGGATTTTTTTGACAATATTTGAGCACGCCTTAAATAAAGCAAAAGATATAAATGAAGCTATATTGATAGAAGATTTATAGATTCTGATTTTCTAGTTGGAGGTTATATTTTAATGGTAGTGAAGTATAAAGGGCAAAAATTAAGATATGTAAAAGATTTTCATGGTAAAGAGGTTTTGTGGACTCTTAATCCTGAACAAATTGAAATGCCAGGAATGATATTTGTTGGTGGTTATCCAAATGAGTATTGTATTTTTATGGATACATTGAGTGATGATGAACAAAAGGAAATACGAAAACAGTTGAACTAAATTCCAGTTTATCTATGAACGAATACACATGAATGTATGCGAAAAATAACATGGATTTGATTTGCGTGAGGCAGTTGAATACTTTAATAGATAAATCGGAATTTGTGGAGTTTGTAAATTCCGCTTTTTAGGTTGGTAGGGAGAATCAAAAATGGTTTATTTAGAAACAGATAGACTTATTTTGAGAGATTATGTCAAAGATGATTTAAATGAATATTGTAGGTTAAAAATGGATTCACAAACTATGTATTACCTTCAAGATATACAACTGCATTCATTGGAAGAAGGTCGTAAGGATTTCGATACTGTATTATCAGATATAGATTCTGAAAAACGCCAATTCTATTTTCTTCATATGGAGCTAAAAGATACCCATGAACAAGTTGGGAGCATAGGCTATACGGTCATTGATGATACGCCAATTGGAAAAATCGTTCATATGGGATATTTTACATATCCAAAGTATTGGGGAAATGGTTATACATCGGAGGCGATGCGAAAAGTATTGGAATTTGCGTTTGCTGATAATAATGTTTACAGAGTAACAACAGGGTGTTTAGCAGAGAATAAGGGCTCTGAGCGGGTTATGCAAAAAAATGGGTTTATTAAAGAAGCTGAACATATCGATTATGAATGGCATGATGGAAAAATGAAAACACGATTGGAATATCGACTATTGAGAAATGAATGGGAAAAACTATAAAATTGAAATTTTATCTATGCAAAGAACTCGATAACTTCTAATTTAATGAAAGTGACAAAACGGAATTTTTTGAACAAAAGGATTTGGTTGAGGATGAAACACAAGATGAGGAACAGGAGGAGATGTGAGCAGTATGGTTTTAAAATGTAATAATTGTGGCAAAGAGTTTAAACATGGAATTTCAGGAAATATGATTGTATTTTGTCCATTTTGCAAAAAAAGTGCAGGTTCTATCTCGGATTATGGTTTTGGTCCCATTGTGCCGTGTGATGTATATTTGGGAGAGAAGATTATTGCCTCGATAACTTCAATGAATGAACTTATATCAAAAGAGTTTGGGATAAAAAAGATTTTGTGTGGCAAGTATAAGAATCTTGAGATATATTCTGAAGCAGAAAAAATTATAGGTGAAATGTTAAGTTAAGTGTTAACTGCAAATTGAAATTATGTCGATGCAATGAAATCGACAAATTCCAGTTTATCTATGAACGAATACACATGAATATATGTGAAAACTAACATGAGTAAGTGACGTGTTTCGCCGCTTACCCGATTGCAAAGGAGGCTGAAAAATGCTTGCAAAAAGAATAATACCATGCCTTGACGTAAGAAACGGCAAGGTAGTAAAGGGCGTAAATTTTGAGGGAATACGTGACGTAGGCGACCCTGTTGAATGTGCGGAAGAATACAATAAGCAGGGTGCTGATGAAATAGTATTTTATGATATAACGGCATCTTTTGAGGGCAGAGGAGTATTTCTTGACGTTGTAAGAGAAACTGCTAAAAAGGTTTTCGTACCGCTTACTGTTGGCGGAGGCATAAAAAATGTTGACGATATAAGAGAAACACTCAGAGCAGGTGCAGACAAGGTATCAGTTAATTCTCAGGCGGTAAAAAATCCTCAGCTTATCAAGGACGGTGCAGATATTTTTGGAAGTCAGTGTATATGCGTTGGCATTGATGCTAAAAAAATTGCAGACAGGAAATGGACTGTTTATATAAACGGCGGACGTGTGGATATGCAGCTTGACTTGATTGAATGGGTTAAAAAGGTTGAAAGCCTTGGTGCAGGAGAAATTTGTCTGAACTCTATTGATGCAGACGGTACTAAAGAGGGCTTTGACATAGAAATGCTTAAAGCAGTATGCGGTGCTGTAAATATTCCTGTAATTGCAAGCGGCGGTGCAGGAAAAATTGATGATTTTTCAGAAGTATTTGAAAAGACGGGTGCAACTGCTGCACTTGCAGCTTCACTTTTCCATTTTAAAGAGCTTACAGTTCAGCAAGTAAAGGAACATTGTAGAAATAAAGGTATTATTGTGAGGTAATATATCAAATGGATAAAGTGAATAATATGATAAAAACAGATTTAAATAATCTTGATAAATTTTTTGCAAAGGGAGAACTTATTCCTGCAATTTGCTATGAAGTGAATACAAAGACAGTTCTTATGCTTGCTTACATGAATAAAGAGAGCCTTAAAAAAACATTGGAAACAGGGTATACATGGTTCTGGAGCCGTTCACGTCAGGAATACTGGAACAAGGGAGCAACCTCAGGACATTTACAGAAAGTTGTTTCCATTTATGGCGATTGCGACAATGACACATTGCTTGTAAATGTTGAACAGACCGGCGTTGCCTGCCATACAGGAGAATACAGCTGTTTCTTTAATGAAATATATAATAGCGAGGAGTAAAAAAATGACAGTTTATGAAGAAATTTTTGAAGTAATAAAAGAGAGAAAAAAGCAGTATACCGAAGGTACTGCACAGGAAAACTCATATACCTGTTATCTGTTTGATAAGGGTGTTGATAAAATCTGCAAGAAAATAGGTGAAGAAGCAACTGAAACGGTTATTGCGGCTAAAAATGCAGATAATGATGAACTTAAAAATGAGATAAATGATTTACTGTATCATGTAATGGTCCTTTGTGCAAATCAGGGGCTTGAATGGTCAGACGTTGAGAAAGTTCTTGAAGAAAGAAATGAAAAAATCGGAAATTTGAAAAAGTTTCATCAGGTAGATAAAAACAGTTAAAATCAGTCACAATTTAATAATATCCTGAATATTATGTATTGAAGTAAATAGAACCTGATTTGCTGAAAGGACGTATGCCGGCAGATTGTGAAAGCGGGTTCTGATACTTTAAAATAATACCGCATAAAGACTGTGTGGTGTTATCCCAGAAAAATCCAATAATTTTCAGGAGGATTAATATGAGTGATGAATTCTGCTCTCCAATGGGAGAATCATGTTCAGGAAAACTTGTTCCGATAAAAGTAAATCGAGTTTTTGACAGCTGCAGCGATAAGGATTGTCTGAAGAATATTTCGGTTACTTTGACTTCCGAACTGCCCAATAACATTAATCTTGTAAAAAGCAAATGTATTTCCGTATCAGATGTATGCATCAATGTTGAACAAGTGCCGTTTAATCGGGGATTTTATTCCATAGATATAACATACACATTTGAAGTTGAACTTCTTGGTTACATTAGAGCATGTGAAACTCCAATACCACTTTGCGGTACAGCTTATGCAAATAAAAATTGTATACTTTACGGAAGTGAGTCAAATACAAAAACATTTTTCAGTGATGATACAAGTATAGGTACTACTAATTGCTGTTGTCAGACTATTAATCTGCCTACTGCAAGCGTTTCTATTGTTGAACCGATTGTTCTTGAAACAAAAATAGAATGTCTGGCTGCAAATCCATCATGCTGTGAAACTTCGCCTGCATTGGAAAGAAAGGTTGTTTTAACTTTAGGCTTGTTTTCGGTTGTGGAGCTTACACGACCTGTAACGATAATGGTTTCAACGCATGACTATACAATACCTAAAAAAGAGTGCTGTGCAGATGATACTCCATGTGAAATATTTGAAAAGATAAAATTTCCTACTGAGGAGTTTTCACCTGTAACGCTTGAAGCGGACACTTCATGCGGATGCAGTCATCATTGTGACAAATGCAATTTAGAAGAACTGTGAGAACAAGTTCTAAAAACAGCGGCGGCCAAGTGCCGCCCTCTTTGATTTAAGAGGTGATTGATATTGCGAACCGGAAGTTATAAATCAAAGAAAAAAAGATTGAAGTTGATTGCATTTGTATTGCTGATTATAGTAATTATTGTTTTTATTTCTTATAGAATTGACAAAGCGGTCAAACCTGTTGCTGTACTTCAGGGACAGCATTTTTCTGAGCTTACTGCAAGCAATATCATAAGCAAATGTGTTTATGATTATCTGGAGGAAAATCAGTATACATATAATGATTTTGCCGCAGTTTTATATGATGAAAACGGTAAAGTCGCATCAATAGAGGTTATGAGCTGCAACGTAAATAAAGTTCAGTCTGAATTGACCCAATCAATAAATGATTCACTATACGACAACAGATTCAATACTGCTGAAATTCCAATCGGTTCTCTTACTAATTCATATCTGCTTTCGGGGAAAGGACCATGTATTCCGCTTCGTATATGTCCTATAGGTGACGCAGGAGTAAAGCTTACAAGCAGCTTTTCGTCTGCTGGATTGAATCAGACATGTCATAGAATTTCAGCAGTAATAAATGTCAATATGGAATCCTCACTTCCTTTATATACATTTTCGTCACATAATGAGTTTGAGTTTCTTTTATCTGAAAACATTATTGTGGGGGCTGTACCTGATGGTTTTATTACTTCATCTGTTTTTTAAAAAATAAAAAGGTATATTTTTTTGCAAAATTTATATAAAAAGACTAGCGTAATACACCTTAAATATGCTATAATAAAAATGGATGTGTTTTGAACAGCACCGCAGAAGGATTTTCCGTCAGAATGTTAGTTAAGGAGGGAACAGCTTGGAAAAGGAACAGGCAAAGGAAAGAATCATAAGTATTTCAAAAGAACTTGAAAAACACAATTATAATTATTATGTAATGGATAATCCGCAGATTTCAGATTATGAATATGATATGCTTATGCAGGAGCTGAAGAAACTCGAATCAGAGTATCCTGAATTTATTTTTCCTGAATCTCCTACTCAGCGTGTCGGAGGTACAGCATTAAGTACTTTTGAAAAAGTAGAGCATACTGTTCAAATGGGAAGTCTGCAGGATGTCTTTTCATTTGAACAGGTAAAGGAATTTACATTAAGATGTGATAAAGAGCTTTCAAAGTCACACAGATATATTGTAGAGCCTAAAATAGACGGACTTTCAGTTTCCCTTGAATATTCAAACGGACTTTTGGTAAGAGGTTCAACGAGAGGTGACGGATTCATAGGTGAAGATGTAACTGCAAATCTGAAAACAATCAAGTCAATACCGTTGAAAATTGAAAATGCTCCTGAATTTCTTGAAGTAAGAGGGGAGGTATTTATGCCTCGTGAAAGTTTTTTTGCTTTAGCGGATCAGCAAGAGCTGTTGGGAGAACAGCCGTTTAAAAATCCAAGAAATGCAGCAGCAGGTTCATTAAGGCAAAAAAATTCCAAAATAACAGCAGAAAGAAAGCTTGATATTTTTATTTTCAACGTACAGCAGATAAGAGGATATGAATTGACTTCACATGAGCAGTCATTGAAGTATCTTGATTCTTTGGGATTTAAAGTCATACAGTCATATAAAGCCTGCAGCACATATGAAGAAATATACAGCAAAATAAACAGCATAGGTGAAGAAAGAGTCAACTACTCATACGATATTGACGGTGTTGTAATAAAAATAGATGATTTCAGTCAGAGAGAACTTATGGGTGCAACAACAAAGGTTCCAAAATGGGCAGTTGCATATAAATTTCCGCCTGAGGAAAAGGAAACAAAGCTTCTTAACATTGAGGTAAATGTCGGAAGAACAGGTGCAATAACTCCTGTAGCTGTATTTGAGCCGATTTTGCTTGCAGGAACAAGTGTATCAAGAGCTGTGCTTCATAATCAGGACTTTATTGATGAAAAGGACATTCGTATCGGCGATACTATAAAGGTGAGGAAAGCAGGGGAAATTATACCTGAGGTTATTAAATCTGTATCTCATGCAGAAAATTCAGTTCCGTTCAAACTTCCTGAATTATGTCCTGTATGCAAAACACCGTCTGTAAGATACGAAGATGAAAGTGTGCTGAGATGTCCTAATAATGAATGTCCTGCACAGCTTTTGAAAAGTCTTATTCATTTTGCGTCTAAAGGAGCAATGAGTATTGATGGACTCGGACCTGCAAATATGAAAATGCTTACAGAAAGCGGGCTTGTAAAATCTGCTGCGGATTTATATAAATTAAAAGCCGAACAGCTTATATCACTTGAACGATTTGCAGACAAGTCGGCACAAAATCTGATAAGTGCAATTGAAAAGTCGAAATCAGCTGAGCTTGACAGACTTATATATGCTTTAGGAATAAGAAATATTGGTCAGAGAGCTGCATTACTTTTGTGTGAGAAGTTTCCGACTATGGACGAGATTTTAAGTGCAGACAAGAAAAGTATTTCTGAAATTGACGGTTTTGGTGATGTAATGGCTGACAATCTCGTTAAAGCATTGAATGAACCGCACCGAATTGCTCTTATCAATCATCTGAAAGAGCTTGGCGTTAATATGACATATAATAAAAAGACATCTTCTGATGAACGTTTCAAAGGGTATACTTTTGTATTAACAGGTACTCTACCGACACTCAAAAGAGATGAAGCCAAAAAGCTGATAGAGAGCTTTGGAGGAAAGGTATCATCCTCCGTATCAAAGAAAACAAGCTATGTTGTCGCCGGAGATGAGGCAGGCAGCAAGCTTACAAAGGCTCAGGAACTAGGAATTGAAATCCTCAGTGAAGCTGACCTGATAGATAAAACAAAGTAAAGGAATGATTTTTTATGAGCATTGACATCAAACACATTGCTAAATTGTCACGTCTTAGAATTGAAGAAGATAAGCTTGCAAAATTTGAAAAGGATATGGAATCAATCGTTGCAATGGTTGATAAACTTCCTGATATTAAGGACGAGCTTAATCTTGATTCTTCAAATCCTATGACATTAAGAAAAGATAAAGCAGTATTGAACAAGTTTACAAGAGATGAATTAATAGCTAATGCTCCTGAGGTTCAGGCTGGCTGTCTTGTTGTTCCGAAAACAGTTGAATAAGGAGTGTAAAAAATGAGATTATATGAAAAAACAGTTTTTGAGCTTTCACAAATGCTTAGAAATAAAGAATGCAGTGCAGTGGAAATTATTAATGACGTAAATTCAAGAATTTCAGAGGTTGAAGACAGGGTAGGAGCTTATGTTACTTTAAATGATAAGTCAACAGAACAGGCTGAGGCTGTGGATAAAGCCATTGCAAACGGCGAACAGCTCCATCCGCTTGCCGGTATACCTATAGGAATTAAGGACAATATCTCTACTAAGGGACTTAAAACAACCTGTTCTTCAAAAATGCTTGAAAATTATGTACCTCCGTTTAATGCGACAGTTATGGACAAGGTTCTTTCTGCAAATATGGTTGTAACAGGCAAAATGAATATGGACGAATTTGCAATGGGTTCATCAACTGAAACATCATATATGCATCTTACACATAATCCTAATAATCTTGATTGCGTACCGGGCGGTTCGTCAGGCGGTTCAGCAGCAGCTATAGCTTCCGGTGAAGCGATTTTGACTTTGGGTTCTGATACAGGCGGTTCTATACGTCAGCCTGCTGCACTTTGCGGAGCAGTCGGATTAAAGCCTACTTACGGAAGTGTTTCACGTTACGGACTTGTTGCTTTTGCATCATCACTTGACCAGATTGGACCTTTAGGAAAATCAGTAAAGGACGTTGCAATGCTCCAGTCACTTATCTGCGGACACGACAGAATGGACGCAACTTCAAAAAATATTGAATATCCTGATTATGCTGCAAATCTTAAAGACAGTGTAAAGGGACTGAGAATAGGAGTTCCAAAAGAATATTTTGGAGAGGGAATTGACAGCGAAGTGAAAGCATCTGTTTATTCCGCAATAAAAATGCTTGAGGAAAATGGTGCTGTTGTAAAAGAAATATCACTGCCAAGCACAGAATATGCTATCAATACTTATTATATAATTGCATCTGCCGAGGCTTCATCAAATCTCGCAAGATTTGACGGTGTAAAATATGGCTATCGTGCAAAAGACTATGACGGTCTTATTGATATGTACGAAAAAACCAGAAGCGAAGGCTTTGGAGATGAAGTTAAACGTAGAATTATGCTCGGTACATTCGTACTTAGTTCGGGATTTTATGATGCTTACTACAAAAAGGCTAAGCTCGTACAGAGAAAAATATCTGCTGAATTTACACAGGCATTTGCTGATTGTGATGTCATTGCAACTCCGACTGTGCCATCTTCTGCATTTAAAATAGGAGAAAATATCAATGATCCGATAAAAATGTACTACAATGATGTCTGCACAGTAACGGTAAATATTGCAGGACTTCCTGCAATAAGTCTGCCATGCGGAAAAAATGCTGACGGTATGCCGTTCGGACTTCAGCTTATTGCAGATAAATTCAAGGAGCAAACTTTGCTTGATGCAGCAAATGCTTATGAAAAGCTTTGCGGCGGCTTTGATGTAATTACTAAAAAGCTTTAATCAGCATCTCAATTTGCATATTTTTATATAAATTGAAATTTGCAATAACATTGCGGCAGAATAATTGAGGGAAACCCTTTTGAAAAAGGGTTGTCCCTCAAACTCCCTTCCTAAAACTTTCTATGATTTTTTCAAATGGGCAAAAGCCCATTTGAAAAAATAGTATAAAAGTCTTTGGAAAGGGGTCTGGGGAAGAACCTTTCTTCAGAAAGGTTTGCCCCAGTAATTCAGCAGAAATATTACAGTAAAAATTTAATTTATATAGAAATGCAAAATGAGGTGGAGAATAATAAAAAGGGAGAATTAAAAATAATGAAAGATTATGAAATAGTAGTCGGACTTGAAGTTCATGCTGAACTTAATACAGAATCGAAAATCTACTGCGACTGCCGCAATGCTTTCGGACTTGAAGTAAACACACAGGTTTGCCCTATCTGCATGGGTATGCCGGGAACACTTCCGACTTTAAATGAAAAGGTTGTGGACTATGCAATAAAAATGGGACATGCTTTAAACTGTAAGATTAACAGTGTATGCAAGCAGGACAGAAAAAACTATTTTTACCCTGACTTGCCAAAAGCATATCAAATTTCACAGGCAGAAGTTCCGCTTTGTGAAAACGGTCATCTGGACATTATGGTTGACGGAATTGAAAAAACAATTGGCGTAACAAGAATTCATATTGAAGAGGATGCAGGAAAGCTTTTGCATGATGAATCTTTTGCAGGTTCACTCGTTGACCTGAATCGTTGTGGTGTACCGCTTATTGAAATTGTTTCAGAGCCTGATATAAGAAGTTCTGCGGAAGCAAAGGCATATCTTGAAACAATAAAGTCGATATTACAATATATAAATATATCAGACTGCAAAATGCAGGAGGGTTCAATTCGCTGTGACGTTAATGTTTCTGTTAGAGAAAAAGGTTCATCAGAATTTGGTACACGCTGCGAAATGAAAAATGTAAATAGTTTCAGTGCAGCAGTAAGAGGAATTGAATACGAGGCTAAAAGACAAATTGAGGTTCTTGAAGCAGGTGGTACTGTAATACAGGAAACACGCCGCTGGGACGATGCAAAGGGCATGAGCTTTACTATGCGTACAAAGGAAGATGCACAGGATTACCGCTATTTTCCTGAACCTGATTTGCTTACTATTGTTATTGATGAGGACAGGATACAGAAACTTAAAGAGAGCATACCGGAGCTTCCTAACAAGAAAATATCACGCTATGTAAAGGACTTTGGACTTTCTCAGGTTGACGCAACACTTATTGCAGAATCAATTGACAAATCAAAGCTTTTTGATGAGTGTACAGCTCTTGGCAAGTGTACAGCAAAGAATATAAGCAACTGGATACTTGCAGATATATCAAAATATACGAATGATACAGGAAAGAGTATCCTTGATACTCCTCTTAATGCTGAAAGACTTGCCGTACTTATTGCAGAAGTTGAAAAAGGAACAATTTCGAATTCTGCGGCTAAAAAAGTTTTTGAAATTATAATTAATGAGGATAAAGAACCTGCACAAATAATAGAGGAACAGGGTCTTGCACAAAATTCTGATACAGACTTCCTTGAAAAGCTTGCAAAGGATATTCTTGCAGCAAATGAGAAATCTGTAAATGACTACAAAAACGGAAAGACGAATGCACTTGGTTATTTGGTAGGACAATGTATGAAAGCTTCAAAGGGTAAAGCAAATCCTGGAATTGTAAAGGAAATTATCACAAAGTATCTGAATGATTAAAAATGGGAGTAATTTAATGAAATTTAAATTTAATTCCAAGTATAATACTATAGCAGGCTATGTTATAATAACCTTTACGATATGTCTGCTGATAATAATAGCAATATTTAAAATATCAATTTTACAGGTTTATCTCAACAAGCTTTTAAAGGTAACAGCACCTATTATATGGGGACTTGTCATTGCATATCTGTTAAATCCAATACTAAGGTTTGTAGAAAAGTATATTTCAAAGCTTACTAATCGAAAGAAACCGCATAAAAAAATAGCCAGAGCAATATCAATACTGATAACCATGACAATATTCTTTGCAGCAATTTTCGCATTGATTGCAAGTATAGTTCCTGAAATAATATCAAGTATTGAAAATATTTTGAATAATATGCAAAGTTACTTTGATAACATACAGCATTTTGTTGAAAATAAATTTGAGAAATTGAAAAACGCAAATCCTGAAATAAAGAAATTTATTTATGACCAAATGGATACAATAGAATCTGTTGCACTGTCTATGGCAAACTCATTGCAGCCTCAGCTTGAAAATCTTTTTTCAAAGGGCGGACTGCTTGCAAATCTTACAGGAAGTGCATTATCATTTATATCAGGAGTGAAGGACTTTTTAATAGGTGCAATAGTATCTGTTTATTTATTGTTCAGCAAGGAATTGTTTACAGCACAGGCAAAAAAGGTTGTATATGCTTTTTTCAGTGAACAAAAAAGCAGTAAAATTTTAAGTTTCAGTCGAGATGCAAACGAAAAATTTATATCATTTTTATCAGGAAAGGCTCTGGACTCTTTTATAATAGGAATGATATGTTTCGTTGCTATGAATGTTTTGGATTTACCATATATTGTACTTATAAGTGTAATAGTTGGTGTAACGAATATGATTCCATTCTTTGGGCCAATTATAGGTGCAGTTCCTTCAGCACTTTTAATTCTTCTTTCAAATCCAAGCAAAACAGTTGCGTTTATAATAATGATAATTATATTGCAGCAGCTCGACGGTAATGTAATCGGACCCAAAATATTGGGAAATCAATTGGGCATGAATGCATTTTGGATTTTATTCTCTATTGTCATTGGCGGCGGACTTTTTGGATTTGTCGGAATGATTTTAGCTGTTCCATGCTTTGCAGTTATTTATCCTATGTTTAAAGAAACTGTTAATAGTCGTTTAGTAAAGAAACAACTTTCTGCCAATACAAATGATTATTTTACAGAAGAAAAAAGTATAATTGTTAAAGACAAAAAGAATAAAAGCAAATAAATACAGCATTGTGTAAAGCCTGACTGACAGCCTTGTGAAATATCTGCTGACTAATTTTCTGTCATATCATCTACCCACCTGATAACAAACGATTTGTAAAGTAACATAAAATTATTGATCCCCGAGCTAAAGCCCGGGGATGTTTTATTATCTGGTGGGCTGTTATTATTAGGCAGATACGGTGGTTTGTACAGTTTGATTTCAAGACAGAGGCTCATCAAGTATATCCGTATTTGTCTATATAAGAGAGGATTTTATGAAATGGCTTCAAAGCATAGAAATGGTTGAACACATCAGGAAGATGTGTAATTGTCTTTAATATGGATTATTTCTGACATTATAAATTTGACATAAATCGCACAAGCTCTGCATTATAATAATAACAGGCGGTGATGAAATGCAGACGTTATATATTGATATTTTAATAGTTTTGAATATATATGTTAATTTCTTTTTGCTTAGAACAACAGCAAAAGTAACTCACAGCCGAATAAATATGCTAAGATGTTTGTTTACATCAGCGTATGGAAGCATATATTCACTTATGATTTTGCTGCCTAGGTTAAATAGTGCAGTAAATATAATAATAAAACTTTTTGCCGCATTGACTATTGTAGCTGCTGCCTTTGGATTTCATGATAAAATAAGACTGCTTATTAACTTTTTTTGCTTTATCATGTCAAACTTCATTTTTGCAGGAGTGATTTATGCAGTATATATATGGCTGCAGCCGTCATTTGTTCATTTTAATAATACATATTTTTATATTGATTTTTCATTGCTGCTTTTGATAATTGTAACTGCTGTGCTTTATTTTTCGTTATGTATAGCACGTTTTTTCATTGACAAGAGTTCAACACTTGGCTTAAAATATAAAATATATGTAAAGTATAAAGGGAGAATGACGTCAATAGATGGACTTGCTGATACAGGAAATTCTCTTGTGGATTTTTTCAGCGGTAAGCCTGTTATAATTTGCAGTATTGAGAGTCTTTCATCAATATTGAATGTTAACAGTATAAATGAATCTGCAAAACTTCCGAAAGGTTTTCGTTTAATACCATACTCAACAATAGGAAACAGTGGTATGATACCTGTTTTTATGCCTGATGAGGTGATAATTGTAAATGAGGATACAGCTTTTAAAAAAGGCGTAGACGTACTTATTGGAATAAAAAGCAGTGAGAGCGAGGCGATTTTTAATCCAAAGCTTTTAAAAGTTTAATTTATAGTCTGAAAATTTTTTAGAGCTATTTGCAAATTTGCATTAAAAAGTATAATATAAATATTTTATTTTAAAAGAAGGACAGAAAGGAGCTTATAATGCAGATATTTTCAGAATTATTGAAAAAAATAAAAAAAATAATGAGTGGAAAGGTTCACTATATAAACGGGCCTGATACACTGCCGCCGCCTCTTTCAAGAGAAGAGGAAACAAAAGTATTTGAAATGCTTGAACAAAATGACAGCAATGCTCGTGAACAGCTTATTGTACATAATTTAAGATTGGTAGTTTATATTGCAAAGAAATTTGAGTCCACCGGTATCGGAGTAGAGGATCTGGTTTCAATCGGTACTATCGGACTCATTAAAGCAGTAAATACATTTTGTCCGAATAAGAAAATAAAGCTCGCAACATATGCATCAAGATGTATAGAAAATGAGATATTGATGTTTTTGAGAAAGTCATCTCAATATCGCAATGAACTTTCTATTGATGAACCACTTAATATTGATTATGACGGAAATGAGCTTTTGCTCTCGGATATTTTAGGAACAGATGAGGATATTGTCAATAAAGGCATCGAAAATGAAGCAGAGCGTGAAATGCTGAGAAATGCTGTTTGTGAACTTGGCGGACGCGAGCGGGAAATAATGGAAATGCGTTTCGGACTTATAGACGGAAAGGAGAAAACGCAGAAAGAAGTTGCTGAGATAATCGGAATTTCGCAGTCATATATATCAAGACTTGAAAAAAAGATAATAAAAAAGCTGAGAAACCAACTTGAGAAGCTATGTATGTAAACAATTTATGCGGACAGGTTATATTGCTCCTCCACAACTAACTCTTAATGCAAGATTTAATTGGTGGAGCAAAAAAAGAGGCATGAAATTAATCATGCCTCAATATATTTATAAATAATTATTCGCCGTAGTAAACCTTAAGGTACATTTTCTTAATTTCCTTCATAAGCGGATAACGTGGGTTAGCACCTGTGCACTGGTCATCAAATGCCTGTTCAACCATATTATCAAGAGTATCAAGGAAGTACTTTTCATCAACGCCGTAATCCTTAATAGTCTTTTTAATTCCAACTCTTTCTTTAAGTTCATCAATCTTTTCAAGGAACTTATTGAAAGTATCCATATCATTTTTACCTGTAACGCCAACAAAGTTAGCACATTCAACGTATCTTTCAAGAACATGCGGATACTGATACTGTGAGAAAGTACCCATTTTTCTTGGAGCAGTAGCAATATTGAACTTCATAACCTCGTTGATGAGGAGAGCGTTTGCAATACCGTGTGGGAGGTGGTGGAATGCACCAAGCTTATGAGCCATTGAGTGACAAACACCAAGGAATGCGTTTGCAAATGCCATACCTGCCATGGTTGAAGCATCAGCCATTTTTTCTCTTGCAATCGGATCATTAGCACCGTTCTCATATGCTGACGGGAGATACTTAAAGATATTTTTAAGAGCCTTAAGAGCAAGACCGTCTGTATAATCAGTAGCCATTACAGAAGCATAAGCCTCAAGAGCATGAGTCATAGCGTCAATACCTGATGCAGATGTAAGACCCTTAGGCTGATTCATCATCATATCAGCATCAATAATAGCGATATTAGGAAGGAGTTCGTAATCAGCAAGCGGATACTTTGTACCTGACTTTTCATCAGTAATAACAGCAAACGGAGTTACCTCAGAACCTGTACCTGAAGATGTCGGAACAGCAATAAATGTAGCCTTTTCGCCCATCTTAGGGAATGTGTAAACTCTCTTTCTGATATCAATGAAACGCATAGCCATATCCATGAAGTCAGCTTCAGGATGCTCATAAAGAACCCACATAATTTTACCTGCGTCCATAGCTGAACCGCCGCCGACAGCAATAATGCAGTCAGGACCGAAAGCAGTCATAGCCTTTGCACCTTCCATTGCAGAAGCAAGAGTCGGGTCAGGAGCAACATCAAAGAATGTAGTATGCTTAATGCCCATTTCATCAAGCTTATCAGTAATGCACTTTGTATAACCATTCTGATAGAGGAACTGGTCTGTAACGATAAATGCCTTCTTTTTGCCCATAACAGTTTTCAATTCATCAAGAGCTACAGGCAGACAACCTTTCTTAAAGTAAACCTTCTGAGGTGTTCTGAACCAAAGCATATTTTCTCTCCTCTCAGCTACGGTCTTAATGTTAAGCAGATGCTTGATACCAACGTTTTCAGAAACTGAGTTGCCGCCCCATGAGCCGCAGCCAAGTGTAAGTGACGGTGCAAGGTTGAAGTTATAGAGGTCACCGATACCGCCGTGTGAAGATGGAGTATTAACGAGAATACGACATGTTTTCATTCTTGCAGCAAATGTGTCAATCTTTTCTTTTTCAGTTACTGCATTAACATAGAGTGAAGATGTATGACCGTAACCGCCGTCCTGAACAAGTCTGTCAGCCTTTTCAACAGCATCGCTGAAATCATCAGCCTTATACATAGCAAGTACAGGAGAAAGCTTTTCGTGAGCAAATTCTTCACTGAGGTCAACAGAAGTAACTTCACCGATGAGGATTTTTGTATCTTCAGGAACATCTACACCTGCAAGTTTTGCGATAGTGTATGCAGACTGACCAACGATTTTGGCATTTAAAGCACCATTGATAAGGATAGTCTTTCTAACCTTTTCAGTTTCATCTTCCTTGAGAATATAGCATCCTCTGTATTCAAATTCTTTTTTAACTTTATCGTAAATTTTCTTATCAACGATTACTGACTGTTCAGAAGCACAAATCATACCGTTATCAAAAGTCTTTGAGTGAATAATTGAGTTAACGGCAAGAAGAATGTCAGCAGAGCTGTCAATAATAGCAGGAGTATTTCCGGCACCAACACCGAGAGCCGGCTTACCGCTTGAATAAGCAGCCTTAACCATTCCCGGACCGCCTGTTGCGAGGATAATGTCAGCTTCCTTCATTACCGTGTTTGTAAGTTCAAGGCTTGGTACATCAATCCATGCAATAATATTTTTTGGTGCACCTGCCTCCACAGCAGCGTCAAGAACGATTTTAGCAGCTTCAATAGTTGATTTTTTTGCTCTTGGGTGAGGAGAAATGATAATAGCGTTTCTTGTCTTTAAAGCGATAAGTGTCTTGAAAATAGCAGTTGAAGTTGGGTTTGTAGTAGGGATTACAGCAGCGATAACGCCGATTGGTTCAGCAATTTTCATTGTGCCGTAAGCTGAATCTGTTTCAATAACGCCGCAAGTCTTGCAGTTCTTGTAAGCGTTATAGATGTATTCAGCAGCATAGTTGTTCTTGATAACCTTATCTTCAACAACACCCATACCTGTTTCTTCTACAGCCATTTTAGCGAGAGGAATACGCTGTTTGTTAGCAGCAATAGCCGCAGCCTTGAAGATAGCGTCAACCTTTTCCTGAGAAAAAGTAGCGAATTCAGCTTGTGCAGCCTTAACCTCAGCAAGCTTAGCTTCAAGTGCTTCAACAGTATCGATTAAGCCTGTGTTCTTTACTGTTTCTTCTTTCATAAAGATACTCTCCATTCAATAATATATAATATTGCGATATGCATAATTAATTAAGACAGCAATACACATATAAATGCGTTCAAAGCAGTCTTATAAGAAGGAGCGAGCTCTGCCTCTCGGCTTTCCCTTATCCTTTCGGAAACATGCAGTTGAAAATGCATATTAATTATCTCCTGTAATTAATTATACAACGTTGTTATTTTTTTGTCAATCCTTTTGAATTGAATATTATTCTCAATCTCAACTTGTTTTTTTATTCATTTTAGACAAAATATCTGGTTTAAAATATGCATTAAGACGATATAATAATTTAAACTGCTAATTATTTTATCAATGAAAACAGGTTATAAGATTTTTTCAGATTTATTTTGCGTTAAAATCGAATTATTATACTTTTTGCGGCAGTCATGCTTTCGCCTTTTTTCTTGATATACGAAAAGTCCGTTCTGTATCTCATGAAGTATAATTTTGAAAAAAGAGGAAATTATTATAAAGCGCACAAAATTTTTGGAAGTGACTTGTGTGGTGCTGTATAATGATTTGAGTGCTTAAGGAGTGATTAAAATTAAGCGTTATCCTCTTGACAAAAGAATTTTTTTAATGGCGTTTATTTTTACTGCTGTTTTAGCTTTTATTATTTTAAGGTATTTTGATTTGGCAACAAAGGCTGAATATGCACAGAAAGCTATGAATTACGGGAAATATACAGTTAAAGTCAATGCGGGAGACGGTCTTATATATGACAGGAATTTTATACCGCTTGTTAATAAAAAGTCTAAATATATAACAGTAATTGCCAACAACGGAGATATAACAAAATACAGAAGCATAGCTTCAGACAGAACGGAATTTAATAAGCTTTCTTCAGAAAAAGTACCGTTTGCATTTGAAAGCATATGCCCTGCTGATGAAAATATATATTCAGTTTCTTTTGAAATTCCTGTAAGGTACAGTGAAAATCAGCCTGCCCAGCATTTAATCGGATATACATCTCAGGGAGAAGGCGTTTCAGGACTTGAATATGCATATAACCGTATTTTGAGAAATTCGGATTATGTAAATACAGTGACATATAACTGTGATGGCTTTGGAGGAATATTGTGGGGTGAGGGCAGGCATATTGAGAAGTGCGGTGAAATAACCTCAGGAGTTGTAACAACTATTGATTATAATATACAGCATATTTGTGAAAGGGCATCTGAAAAAATTGAAAAGGGTGCTGTATTGGTTGCTGATATAAAAACAGGTGATATTCTTGCAATGGTAAGTCGGCCGACATATTCTCTTGATGACCTTGAAACAGCATTGAATGATGAAAATTCTCCCATGATAAACAGATGCCTTTATTCTTATAGTATAGGCTCAATTTTCAAATTGGTTACAGCGTGTGAGGCAATAAAAAGCGGATATGCTGATTTTTTGTATGATTGTACAGGAGAAATCGAAATAAACGGTCAGATTTTTAAGTGTCACGATCATAACGGACATGGCCAACAGGATTTGACTCAGGCAATGGCAAATTCATGCAATACTTATTTTATAGCATTAAGCAAGCTGTTAGATGTTGAAAGTCTGCGTGATACTGCTTTTACACTTGGTTTTGGACGTGAAATTCAGCTTTGTGCAGGAGTGAACGGTTCAGCAGGAATACTGCCGACTGTAAAAGAGTTATCAATTCCGGCAGAACTTGCGAATTTCTCATTTGGACAGGGGATTCTGACAGCAACTCCCTTACAGGTCTGCCAGATGACCTGTGCAATTGCAAATAACGGAAATATGCCTGTACTTCGTGTAATAAGAGGATTGACAGATGATGGGATAAATGTAAAGAATGAAAAAGAACCTCAGCTTGCATATACTATGGAAGAAAAGGAAGCAAAAGCATTGCGCCGTCTAATGGCGTCAGCGATAAATAACAATGATTCTTCAAATGCAAAGCCATATAATGTTATGGCAGCAGGAAAAACCTCAACAGCACAAACAGGTCGGTTTGATGAAAACGGCATTGAATACTGTAATGCATGGATAACTGGCTATTTCCCGGTCAACGAACCCAAATATGCCATAACGGTTTTGGTTGAGGACGGCGGTTACGGCAATGATTCGGCTGCACCTGTATTCAGAGAAATAATTGAAAAAATTCAGAAAAATATAAAAAGTAATTGACTTTTTCTGTTTTTTTGCTATAATATAAAGGTAAATATCTGTTTTTGCTGACAGATATATGTGAATAATGTATTTTAACTATGACGGAACTGACTGTTATAAGCTGTACTGTACAATGACTTTGTATGGTTTGCGGATGTATTATCCAGAGAGAAAGTGTTTGGTGAAAGCTTTTTAATACATGACAGGTGCTACTCCGTAGTTATGCGGTGAAAGCTGTGCGTATTGTCTGCGTTAAAGACTTATGAGGAAAATGCATTGCATTTTTGAATTTGGGTGGTACCACGAAGCTTTCGTCCCATTTTGGCGGCGGAGCTTTTTTATTTGGTTCTCAAAAGTATAATGAGCCGTTTCAAGCGGCAGAATGGAGTATTTATAATGCAGTGGACAGGCTTAAATGAACTTCGTGAAAAATATCTTTCTTTCTTTGAAAGCAAGAATCACACAAGAATGGCAAGCTCTTCACTTATTCCACAGGGGGATAAAAGCTTGCTTCTTATTAATTCAGGTATGGCTCCTTTAAAGAAATTCTTTTTGGGACAGGCTGTTCCTCCGAATAAGAGAGTAACTACATGTCAGAAATGTATAAGAACTCCTGATATTGAACGTGTCGGAAAAACTGCACGTCATGGTACATATTTTGAAATGCTCGGCAACTTCTCTTTTGGAGATTATTTTAAAACTGAAGCTATTGAATGGGCTTGGGAATTTCTTACAAGGATTCTTGAAATTCCTGCTGATAAGCTTTGGATAACAATTTTCGAGAGTGATGATGAAGCAGAGCAGATCTGGATGAACAATATCGGTATTCCAAAGGAACGCATTATCCGTCTTGGAAAGGAAGATAATTTCTGGGAGCATGGCTCAGGTCCATGCGGTCCATGTTCTGAAATTCACTTTGACAGAGGCGAAAGCTATGGACCTTTTGAAAGCTTTGAACAGGCAAGTGACTGTGATCGTGTAATTGAAATATGGAATCTTGTTTTCAGCCAGTTTGACAGTGACGGAAACGGTCACTATGCTGAAATGGCAAGCAAAAATATAGACACAGGTATGGGACTTGAAAGGCTTGCTTGTGCAATGCAGGGTGTTGATAATCTTTTTGAAGTTGATACTGTTCAGAATATTATGAAGCACATTTGCAGAATAGCAGGTGTTGAATATAAAAAAGACGACAAGACAGATGTTTCACTTCGTGTAATTACAGACCACATCAGAAGTACAACATTTATGGTTGGTGACGGTGTAATGCCGTCAAACGAGGGCAGAGGATATGTTCTCAGAAGACTTCTCAGACGTGCTGCACGTCATGGAAGAATGCTTGGGATTACACGACCTTTCCTCTGTGAAGTATGTGACACAGTAATAAAGGAAAATGAATGTGCATATCCTGAGCTTGCCGAAAAGAGAGATTACATTAAGAAGATAATTTCAGTTGAGGAAGAAGCATTTGCAAAGACAGTGGATAAGGGTTCAGAGCTTCTTAACGGATTTATTGATAAAATTCTCAGTGACGGCGGAGAAAAGATACTTTCAGGTGAGGATACATTCAAACTTTCAGATACATACGGATTCCCGATTGACCTTACAATTGAAATATGCGAAGAAAAAGGCATAAAGGTTGACGCTGACCGCTTTGCAGAGCTTGTTAAGGAACAGCGTGATATGGCAAGAGCAGATCATCTTGCAAAGGCTAACTCATCATGGGCTGACAACAGCATTAAAATTGACGCTCCTAAGACAGTATTTACAGGCTATACAAGCTTTGCAGAAAGTGATACAGAGATTCTTTCAATATATGTCGGTGCTGAAAAGCGTGATTATATAAATGAAGGAGAAAATGCTGTAGTTGTTCTTGATAAAACACCATTTTATGCTGAAAGCGGCGGACAGGTCGGCGATGTTGGTAAAATTACAACAAATGAAGCAACATTTATAGTTTCAGGTACAACAAAAACGGAGGACGGTCACTATCTCCATGTTGGTACAGTTGAAGAAGGAACACTTAAAACAGGCGATAAGGCTGCTGCTGAAATATGCAGGAAAACAAGACAGTCAACAATGAAAAATCATACCGCAGCTCATATTCTGCAAGCTGTTTTAAGACAGGTTCTCGGTGAACATGTTCATCAGGCAGGTCAGCTTGTAAACAGTGAAAGATGCCGTTTTGACTTCTCACATTTCAGTGCATTGACAGCTGAAGAACTTTCAGAAGTTGAAAGACTTGTAAATGAAAAGATTTTTGAAGCTATAGATGTTACAATGAAGGAGATGCCGATTGAAGAAGCAAGAAAGCTTGGAGCTATGGCACTCTTTGGTGAAAAGTACGGCAATATAGTAAGAGTAGTAAGCGTAGGAGATTTTTCAATAGAATTCTGCGGCGGTACTCATATTTCAAATACTTCACAAATCGGTTTGTTCAAAATTGTATCTGAAAGCTCAGTTGCAGCAGGTGTAAGACGTATCGAAGCAGTTACGGGTGCAGGTGTACTTGAACTTATAAACAGCTATAAGAATACTATTACTGAATCTGCAAAAGCACTAAAACTTGCAAATCTGACAGAACTTCCTGAAAAATGTGCCGCAATTTTTGCAGAGTGCAAGGAAAAGGATAAGAAAATAGAATCACTGAATCAGCAGATAGTTAATGCACAAATTTCAAATATATTTGACAGTGCAGAGGAAATCAACGGAATTAAAATAGTTTCAGCAATGCTGAACGGTGCAACGCCTGAAATGCTTCGTAAGCTGGGCGATGGTATAAAGGAAAAGGCTGAATGTGCAATAGCACTTTTTGCAGGTACTTCAGGTGAAAAGGGTACATTCTATTGCGTATGCACTCCTGAGGCTGTAAAAAGAGGTGCAAATGCCGGAAAAATCGTGCAGAGAGTTGCAGCTGTTACAGGCGGCAAGGGCGGCGGACGTCCGGATAATGCTATGGCAGGCATTGGCAAGACATATATGATTGATGAGGCACTTCTTGCTTTATCAGGAATAGTTAAAGAATTGATAGGAGGTTAATTATGGATTGTCTTTTCTGTAAGATTGCAAATGGAGAAATTCCAAGTACTAAGGTTTATGAAGATGAGCTTGTATATTGCTTTAAGGATATTGCACCTATAACACCGATACATTATCTGATAATTCCTAAGGAGCATATAAGCGGAGCGTCAGAAATTACTGCTGAAAATTCAGCAGTAGTTGCTCATATTTTTGAGGTTGCTGCAAAAATTGCAAAAGAACAGGGAATTTCAGACGGATTCAGAATTATCACAAACTGCGGAGAGAATGCAGGTCAGACTGTTCATCATCTTCACTTCCATTTGCTTGCAGGAGTAAAAATGGGCTGGGGTGTCGAAGCAGTTAATCCTGTAGAATAGGTGACGAAATGGAAAAATATACAATTAATGTTGCAGGACTTAAAAGAGATTTGAAACTATGTCCTTTGGATGATAAAATTGACATTGCAGCTTTTATCATGTTTTCCGATGTGGAGCTTACAATAAAATCAGCAGAGGAGCTTATAAAGAAAGCACCTGAATGTGATGTGATTCTTACAGCTGAGTCAAAGGGAATACCGTTAGCCTATGAGATGTCAAGACAGCTTGGAATTCCTTATGTAGTGGCAAGAAAATCAGTAAAGCTTTATATGACAAACGTTGTTTCAGTGGAAGTTAAATCAATAACAACTTCTTCTGTTCAGACTCTTTACCTTGACGGTGAAAAAGCTGAACTTCTTAAAGGAAAAAGGGTACTTATTGTGGATGATGTAATCAGTACAGGAGAATCCCTGAGAGCACTTGAAAAACTTACAGAAAGTGCTGACGGTATCATTGTTGGTAAAGCGGCAGTTCTTGCAGAGGGTGATGCAGCTGATAGGAAAGATATTATTTTTCTTGAAAAACTTCCTCTCTTTTTTAAATAAGGTATAATATTTATGAAGCGAAAAATGATTTATGCGGCAATTTCTTATATGCTGGGTCTGTTTTTCGCTTCCTTTTTTACAGGCTGGAAATTTGTTTTCTTTGTTATAGGACTTTCAACAGTTTTAATCGGGACACTTGTCTTGCTCAGGCAAAAATACGGAAAAGCGGTGTTTCTTGCTGTATTTTTTGTATTTGCAATGGGCATGTATAATCTGAAAAATGCAGATTATGAAAAAGTAACGGCTTTCAGTGGTACTGAAATTAGTTTTTATGGCGAAATTAAAAATACAGATTACTATGATAATGAAAAAGCAAGATACACTTTAAAAGGCAAAATAAATGATAAGACAGATGCTGAATTAAATCTTTATGCGGATGCCTTTAATTGTAAAACAGGTGATGAAATTTCCTTTAAGGCTGAGGCAGAAAAAATAATATCTGATTATCTTTTTGACAGCGAGACATATTATAAATCATCAGGTATTTATTTAACGGTTAATAACGCTGAAAATATACAGATTGTGCATAATAATTCACATAAAATAAAAAGAATGCTTATGTCATACCGAGAAAAGCTTTTATCTGATTTCACTGTAAAAATGGGCAGGGAAGGCGAATTTATGTCCGGTATGCTTTTCGGCGAAAAGGGTAATCTTGAAAATACAGACAAAACAATGCTTTACCGCTGCGGAATAGGACATATAATGGCTGTGTCAGGACTTCATGCTGCAATAATGGCAGGAGTCATTATGTATATACTTAAACTGCTGAAAGTAAACAGAATCTTATCATTTTTCATACTTGCATTATTTTTGTTTGTTATGATAAATATGGTAAGCTCATCAATATCAGTAATCAGAGCATCAATAATGCTGCTTATTGTATATAGTGCAAAGCTTTTCAGACGTCAGTCCGATACATTTAATTCATTGGCAATTGCAGTTTTATTTATAGGAATTATAAATCCATTTGTAATTGAAAGTTCAGGTTTTTGGCTATCAGTAAGCGGAACATTTGGAATTGGCGTTGCTGCACCGTATATAACAGAAATTATTCCTGACAAGAATTATGGATATAAATTTTTGAAAAGTGTTGTTTCTGTTATATGTGCAGGATTGGCAGTTGTGCCGGCAGGACTTTATTATTTCGAGGAAATTTCAATTATTTCTCCAATCTCAAATCTTATAATTGTGCCGATGTGTACATTGGTTCTTGTAATAGGATTTCTTTACGCTTTATCAGGCGGACTTGTTTCGTTTTTGTATCCGGCAAAATTTATCATAAAGATAATATTGAAACTTTCTGATTATTTAGGCAATCTTAAAATTTCAGTTTTATCAAGTTCCGATAAACTTTTTTATATTTCAATTCTGCTGACGGTATTAATTATTTTTGTCTGCCTGATTTTTAAAAAGAGAAAATATCTGATTTATTCTGTTGTATTAAGCATGATATTATTTTCAATATCATCAGTATACATCATGAAAGCAAGGGAAAATAAATTTATATTAGCTGTTTTAGGAAGCGGATACAATTCTGCTATATGTATACTGCACAACGGGAATGCAGACATTATTGATTTAAGCGGACATTATAAATCTGCATTGTATGTTGAAAAGTACATAAAGCAAAACAGTGTTGAGAAAATTAATAATCTGATTATAAACAAAAAGCAGAATTCAGTTCTTTCAACATATTATAAAGAGCTAAGCAGAGATATAAAAAACTGTTTTATAAGTTCACAATTGACATTTTCAGAAAATTGGGGTAACATTAATTCAGAAATATATTGCTGTAATGAATCAGGATTTGATATAACTTATGATAATTATAAGATTGTTTATAACAATGACAAGGTAATTATATACTTCAGAAATTTATCCATACTTTTTGCAGAATGCAGTTATAGTGGTGAAGAATATTATGATGCAGCAGTATTTTATGGTAATTTTACAAAGAAATGCAGCTGTTATGATAACTGTAAAACAGCAGTATATATTGATGAGTTGGACAATAAAGACGTAATAAGCGGTATAAATAATTTTGAGATGGAATTAAAATCAGATAAAATTAGAATAAGGAGATTGTAATGGCTCAGATTGACGTTCGTGAAGTTACTTCACAGATAAAAAAAGGTGATATAAAAAACTTATATTATTTTTTCGGCAGAAACGTAAGCGGAGTTGAAAGCCTTACAAGACTGCTTATAAAGCAGACAGTCGGAGATATGGAAGATTTTGCACTGACTAAAATTAACGGAAAGGATATTCATGTTCCGTCTTTTTGCGATACTATTGAAATGCTGCCTATGATGTGTGAATACAATTGTATATTGATTAATGATTATAATTGTGATGAAATGCGTGAAGATATCACAAAATCTCTTATTGAAGCATTAAAGAAAATTCCTCAGCAGACTGTTGTTATTTTTAATGTTACAGGATTTGACCTGAAAAACGGAAAGAAAACGATTACAGGGAAAAATAAAAAGCTTGTTGACTTTGCTGCTAAAAACGGAATAGTATGCGAACAGGAGCTTAAAACACCTGCCGAACTTGCTAAAACAATAGTAGGCTCTGTATCAAAAAGAGGATGCGAAATCTCAATAGGAACAGCACAGCAGCTGGCGTCAATGTGTCTTTCAAATCCGCTTATGATAAGCAATGAGGTAGAAAAGCTTTGTGCCTATGCAAACGGCGGAGTAATTACCTCTGAAATGCTGGAGCTTATGGTAGCACATCAGGACGATACAACAGTATATTCCTTAGCCAATGCAATTGCGTCATTTAATAAAATATCAGCATTTGAAGCACTTGATAATCTTCTTGCACAAAAGGTTAACAGGGGCAGTATACTTTCGGCTGTATCCTCTGCTTTTATTGACCTTTACAGAGCGTCAGCAGCAAAGAAATCAGGAAGAACAATAGGAAATATGACAAACGATTTTGGCTATGTGCGTGAATTTGTAGTAAAAAATGCTTTCAGGGACTGTTCAAGAATGTCAATTCAAAAACTTCGCAGCTGTATACAAATATTACGTGATACTGCTGTAACGCTTAATTCTTCCGGAGCAGATGAAAAGGTAGTTCTTGAACAGGCTGTAACCAAAATGCTTATGCTTAAAAATTAAGGCAACAATGTGTTGATTTTGTTATTGATAAGTTGGAGTTTCGGAGGAGATTTATGATAAAGATAAATGAAGCGATTATAGTTGAGGGAAAGTATGACAAAATAAAATTAGCGTCAATATTTGACGCTGTAATCATAACTACAAACGGCTATGGAATTTTCAAGGATAAGGAAAAGCTTTCTTTGATTCGGTATTATGCAGAAAAAACAGGAGTTATAATACTTACTGATTCAGACAGTTCAGGCTTCAGGATAAGGGGATATCTAAAGGGAGCTGTTCATAACGGTAAAATAAAGCATGTTTATATACCTGATATTTTCGGCAAGGAAAAGAGAAAGGAAAAAGCATCAGCAGAGGGAAAGCTCGGTGTTGAGGGAATTAAGCCTGAAATTATTCTTGAAGCATTCAGAAAAGCCGGGATTTCTGCATCTGAAAACACAAAAGCTCCGGATATAACAAATTATACCTTTTATGAGCTTGGACTGAGCGGAGGAACAAACAGTAAAAATCTGCGAAATAAATTGCAGAAAATGCTTGGACTTCCGTCACTTATGTCATCATCTTCACTTATGGAAGTTTTAAATACAATGATGAACAGGGAAGAGTTGGAAGTATATGTAAACAGAATAAGGGAGAATGATAATGGAATTTAGCAGTATCATTTTTATATTTTTCTTTCTTCCTTTTTCGGTTTTAATTTGCAATGTATTTCCGTTAAGATTTAAAAATATATCATTGTTATTTTTAAGTATGATTTTTCTCTTTGCAAGGGGAATATATGCTGTTTTCTATCTGGCAGGATTTTCATTGATAAATTATGTGCTGTTATACATGACAGGAAAATACAAGAACCATAATGCTGTAAGAAGATTACTTCTTTTTGTTTCTGTTTTATTTGATATTGTTTTTGTATTTATATGCAGATACGGAGAATGGTTCAATTGCCCTCCCAATAAGACGTGGAGCAGCCAGCTTGTCTTTATCGGGGCTTCTTTCTGTACTTTATCTGCATTGGGAACGATATTTGAAATAAGCAGAGGAAACTTAAAGGAAGAACTTAGCTTTTTAAAATTTACATTATATCTTACCTACTTTCCAAAGATTACTATGGGTCCATATATATCTTATGACAATTTTTTTATGGAACTGAAAAAATCAGATAAATCCTTGACTTCTTACGGAACAGGAGTAAGTGCTTTTGTCAAAGGACTTGCAAAAAAAGTAATAATTGCAGACAGCCTGTACAGGCTTTGGACTGCTGTTAATATGTATGAACCGGAAGAAATTTCTGTTCTGACTTCATGGCTTGGTGTGTTGGCATACAGTTTTGGAATTTATTTTACATTATCGGGAATTACAGATATGGCAGTTGGAGTTTCTGAAATGCTTGGAATAGGACTTTCTTTCAGCTTTAATTATCCGAGTTTAAGCATGGGAATGAAAGAATTTTCAAAAAGGTGGCATACAACTCTGACAAAATGGTTCAGTGACTATATATACAGTCCGCTGCAGAGAAAAGAAAAAATAGCAAATTGCTTTGTATTTATATTAATGTGGGGGATTATAGGTTTATTTTATGAATTAAGCTTAAATAAGTTTTTATGGGGATTAATTATTGGTACAGCTTCATTTGCGGAGTCTAAAATAAATAAGAATTTTTACAATCAGCTTTCAGCATTTTTATATGCGTTTATTGTGACGTCAGTTGGCTGGGTGTTTTTTATGGAATCATCAATTATGGATTCCTTTAAATATCTTAAAGCAATGCTTGGCGGAACAGGTAATATTGCTGATTCATCGGGTATTTACTTTTTGAAATCATATATAGTTATTCTTCTCATAGCAATTTATGCGTCTACAGACTTGTTTAAAAATTTATTGGAGAAATTAAAACATAGAAAACGAATTGATGTAATTGTAAATATAGTTTCTCCTGTAATTTCAGCTGCTTTGTTTTTAACTTCAGCAGCATTAATAATAAGCAATGGAGAAAGTCAGCAAATGATAATACGATTTTAGGGGATAATGCAAATGAAAAAAATCAGAGTAAAAGCAATTGGTGTTATTATTACTTTTATCATAGTTTTATTTATGGCGGCAACCTTAATCAGAAAAAAGGGTGAAATTTCATTTCACGAAAACAGAAGATTAGCTGAACTTCCGAGAATCTCGCTTTCTTCACTTGCAGACGGTACTTTTTTCAGTGGTTTAGGCAATTACGTTTCAGACCACTTTGCATTCAGAAGTAAAATGCTTGCTGTAAATGCGAAATTATATATTTATAAAGGCGAACCCATAATAAATGACGTTTTTATCACAGATGAAAGACTGTTGCATGCTGAAATCAGAGATGAAAAAAGCGAATGGAAAAGTGCAGAAGCGATTAATGAGCTTGCAGAAAAATTCAATGACTCGGTTTATGTAATTGCAGTTCCTTCATCAGACGGTGTATACAGTGATAATCTTCCCGAATATCTCAATTCATATACACAGAAGGCACAGATTGACAGCTTTTATAATGCGTTGGACAGCAGTATAAAAAGGATAGATGCTTACAGCATTCTTAAAATGCTCAATGACAATTATATTTATTACCGAAATGATACCAGATGGACTTCATATGGTGCATATTGTGTTTACAGAACAGTAATACAAAAGCTTGGGTTTATGCCAATTACATATGATAAATATACTATTGAACATGTAACAAGCGAGTTCAGGGGAAACTTATATAATAAAACGCTTTATACAGGCACAAAATCAGATATAATTGATATTTATTATTATGACAAAGGCAGTAAAATTGTAAGTATGAAGGCTTATGATAAAAACGGTAAGTCTACTGATGTAAGTATGTATGATAAAGCCTTTATTAATACAAATGACAGCTATAAATTTTACATGGGTAATGAAAACGGTTTAATCATAATAAAAACTGATGTAAGCAATGATAAAAAGCTTCTTCTTATTAAGGACGAATATGCTGATTGTTTTATTCCTTTTTTGGCTCAGCATTACAGTGAAATAGCTGTTTTATCTGAAGATTGCAAATTAAGTGAATACAGCGGCTTGTTGGACATAAATGATTATAATCAAATGCTGCTTTTATTTGGAGCAGATAATCTGGTGAATGAAAAGGTTTTTTAAGGAGTTGATAATATGGAGTTGTATGACTTTTATACAGGAAAAAGCTTTGATGCCTATGAATTTATGGGAGCTCATGTTAAGGAGTATGGGGTGGAATTTTGTACATTTGCTCCGGGTGCGGAACGTATTTCCCTTATAGGCGAATTTAGTGACTGGAATGAAATCCCCATGAATAAGGCTTATGACGGAAATTTTTATACATGCACTGTTCCCGATGCTTTGGAAGGTCAGATGTATAAATATAAAATTTATTATAATGGCGGATGTACTGATCACTGCGATCCTTACGGCTATGGAATGGAGCTCAGGCCCAACAGTGCATCAATTATTCGTGACCTGAAAAAATACAAATTCAGCGACAGCAAATGGATTGAAAAAAGAAATAATATGATTGATAAGCCGTTGAACATCTATGAGGTTCACCTTGGTTCATGGAAAACAAATGAAGAAGATGAAAACGGCTGGTATACATATTCGGAAATTGCTGACGAACTTATTGAATATGTAACAAAAATGGGTTATAATGCTATAGAATTTATGCCTTTGAGTGAATATCCATGTGATGAATCATGGGGCTATCAGGGAACAGGTTTTTTCAGTCCGACTTCTCGATACGGAACAGCTTATGAACTTATGGAGCTTATTGATAAATGTCACAATAATAATATTTCTGTAATTATGGACTTTGTTCCTGTACATTTTGCAGTTGACAGCTATGCACTGGCGAATTATGACGGAACACATTTATATGAATATCCAAATGATGCAGTTGGTTACAGCGAGTGGGGCAGCTGTAATTTCATGCATTCAAGAGGTGAGGTATGCAGCTTTTTACAGTCTGCTGCTGACTTCTGGATAGAGAAGTTTCATTTTGACGGCATAAGAATGGATGCAATCAGCCGCATTATATATTGGCAGGGTGAACCTGCAAGAGGAGTTAATAAAAATGCTGTTGATTTTTTAAGACATATGAATTCAGGCTTGAAGCATAGGCACAGCGGCATTATTCTTTCTGCGGAGGACTCTACAAATTTTGCAGATGTAACAGTACCTGTACAGTATAATGGACTTGGTTTTGATTATAAGTGGGATATGGGGTGGATGAATGATACCTTATCTTATTTTCAGTCGCCGCCTTCTGAAAGACGTGAAAAGTATCATAAGCTTACATTTTCAATGATGTATTACTACAATGAGCATTTCCTTCTTCCTTTGTCACACGATGAGAATGTACATGGCAAAGCTACAATAATGCAGAAAATGTGGGGAGATTATGATGTAAAATTTCCTCAGGCAAGAGCCTTTTATATGTATATGTATGTTCATCCCGGAAAGAAATTGAATTTTATGGGCAATGAGCTTGGACAGCTTAGGGAGTGGAGCGAAAAGCAGCAGCAGGATTGGATGATCCTCAAATATCCTTTGCATGATTCCTTTCACGAATATATAAAAGAGCTGAATCATATATATCTTAATTATCCTGCATTATACAGCGGTGATTATGCTCGTGATTGTTTCAGATGGATAGACTGTCATCAGGAGGATAAGCTGATCTATGCGATTGAGAGAAGCTGTATAGGACAGTCGCTTGCAGCAGTTTTTAATTTTGACGATAAAGAATATAAAAAATATACATTTACCCTTGAGCCGTTTTGTGAACTTGAGCTGATTATTTCATCTGATTGGGAACGCTTTGGCGGAAACAGCAGAGAATCAGAAAATAAAATAATAAAAGCAGATGAAAACGGAAATATCACAGTAAATATTCCTGCCTTTTCAGGACTTCTTTACTTATGCAAAAAAGGTGAAAGACAGTCTAAAGCAGCAAAAATAAAGAAGAAAAATGTAAGAACCTGAATCTGATTATTTTCCCTATGAGAACATTCTCTAATTTTGTAAAAATTTATATTTTTCTCTTGACTTAAATTATTTTGAATATTATAATGTAATAAAGACAAAAATTAAAAAAGAAAGTATATGTTCTAAGGCAGCACAGTACAAAGTCTTTTATTGCATTGCTATAATTGGCTTTGTGCATTGCTGCACTAAGTAAGAATGGAGGGTAAATATGAAAAATATTTTGTTTGCAGCATCTGAATGTGTTCCGTTTGTAAAAACAGGCGGACTTGCAGACGTTGTTGGTGCATTGCCACAGTATCTGGACAAGAATGAATTTGACGTAAGGGTAATTCTTCCATATTATACTTGTATTCCTGACAAGTATAGAAAAGAGTTTAAATATGTTCACCATTTTTATATGGATTACGGTATGAGAATTGTAGGCACTCATGTCGGAATTATGGAATATGAGTATCATGGAATAAAATTTTACTTTGTTGATAATGAGTATTATTTTAAGTGCCATACACCTTATTCAAACGACTTGAAATGGGATATTGAACGCTTTACTTTCTTCTGTAAAGCAGTTCTTGCAATTCTTCCGGTTATTAATTTCAAGCCTGATATAATTCACTGCCATGACTGGCAGGCAGGACTTATACCTGTATTCCTTAAATCAACATTTGCATCAAATCCTTTTTACAGCTCAACTAAAAGCATTATGACAATTCATAATCTTAGGTTTCAGGGAATATGGGATATTGATACATTCAAGTTTAATACAGCACTTCCCGATTATATGTTTACTCCTGATAAGCTTGAGTTTCAGCATGCTGCAAGTATGCTGAAGGGCGGACTTGTCTATGCGGATTATATTACAACTGTAAGTGAAACATATGCTGAAGAAATAAAGTATCCGTTTTACGGTGAAAATCTTGACGGACTTCTTCGTGCAAGGACAATGTCATTGCGGGGAATACTTAACGGTATAGACTACAATTTGTTTAATCCTGAAACGGATGAACAAATCTACAGGAAATACAGCGTGAAAAGCTTTAAGTCGGGCAAAGCAGAAAATAAGGCATCACTCCAAAAAGAGCTCAGACTTCCTGTTGATAAAAAGAAGTTCATGATTGCAATTATTTCTCGTCTTACAGATCAAAAGGGACTCGATCTTGTAGATTATGCTATAGAAAAAATTGCAGATCCGAATACTCAGCTTGTTGTTATAGGTACCGGCGAAGCAAAGTATGAGAATTTATTCAAACATTATCAATGGAAGTATCCTGAAAGAGTTTCAGCAAACATTCTTTATTCTGACAGACTTGCAAGAAAGCTTTATGCAGCAGCAGACGCTATAATGGTTCCTTCATTGTTTGAACCATGCGGATTGACTCAGCTTATGGGACTCAGATACGGAACAGTACCGATTGTAAGAGAAACAGGCGGACTAAAAGATACCGTTGAACCTTACAATGAATATTCCGGAACAGGAACAGGCTTCTCATTTGCAAATTATAATGCTGATGAAATGCTTGGAATAATAAATTATGCAAAAAATGTATACTTCAATTGCAGAAACGATTGGGATAAGCTTGTTGAACGCGGAATGGAAAAGGACTTCTCATGGAACAGCTCTGCTAAGCAATATGAGGGACTTTATAATTGGATGATAAACTGGTAAAATATTTTTCAGAATTTGTTCTCATAGGATATAATGTTCAGTTTTTGGGTATGTTTTGAAAATGATAATAAGTTCTTAGGCAGCATCATATTGACTGATGCTGCCTTTGCTTTTTTGTTTCTTATTTTGTACTCTATTTCAAACTTTCGTCATATATATTTATTATCAGCTGAATTAATGTGTAGAAAAATGAAATTCAGTGTAAGAATCAGTATGTATTGGTTCTTGATACGTTTATCCGAAAGTATTGGAGTGAGAACATGAATAGTCAGCCTAACCAACGAGCTGTTGTGCTTGGTCAGTTTATTTTGGAAAACAAAACTACAGTAAGAGCTGCGGCAAAACAGTTTGGAATTTCCAAAAGCACAGTACATAAGGACGTAACACAGCGATTATCAGAAATCAATCCTGAGCTTTACTCAAAGGTAAAGGAAATTTTAGAAGTAAACAAACAAGAACGTCATATAAGAGGAGGAATGGCAACAAAAATAAAATATCAGGAGCTGGCAAAAAGAAATGTAAAAAGAAAGGAGCTTATGAGATGACATAAGCTCCGGGGAAAATCTATATAAAAGCAGCAGTTTAATATAGAGTTTTAAAGCTATTCATGGGCATAAAGCCACTTTAAAGCGAGATGTATATTACACTGCTGCTAATATTATTTTATGCAAAAATCAGCATTTTGTAACAGGAAAAGTATGTAAAAGTTTTATAAGGTTTTTATAATACTGTTATCTGCATTTTGCTGTTATTATAAGCATTGTTTATATTATTAATACAGCATTGTATAACATTTGTACGTTGTTTCACTAAATAATTGTCCTAAAGAAAAGTCTGCACTTCAAACAAAGTGCAGACCCTTATATTAATCATAGTGTTTGGCATATTGATAATTGACTGATTTGGAAAATGCGTCATATAATATATCCTCATTTTCCTTTTTCATCACCAGATAAGTGTTTTTATAAAACACAGGAACAAAACAGCATTCATTAAGTATTTTCTGTTCAATATCTTTAAAGCTTTTAACATAATCAGAAGAGTTGCTGATATGGTCAAGCTGTTTAACAGCATGAATGTTGTCATCAGATATTTTGAAATAAGGATTATCGGAAAATGAATCAAGGAATGAAACACCGCTGTTGTAATTTGCAGTTATAGGATAGAGTGCTATTGAATAATCACCGGTGTTTAATCTGGAATAAAATTCTTCATCTGATACTTCGTCTACACCGATGTAGAAGCCGAGTGTTTCCTGCCATTGCTGAGATAATAAATGGATATATTCAGAGTTTATTGTATCTGTTGAAACGAGAATTTTAACAGAATTAAATGACTCCACTTTCAATTGTGACTTCGCCTGTTCAAGACAATCAAGAGCTGTTGATTTATTGTAAATATCCATATCCTTATCGGAACAAAGTTCACGATAACTCCGACCTAAAAGTCTTATACCGTCAGGTATAAGTCCGTAAGCGGCTTTTAAATCATTGTTCAATTCTTTTTCAAGTTCTGCTTTATTAATGCTGTATGCAATAGCTTTTTGCAGTGATTTATTTGAATAGGTTTTATCATCCGGATTAAAAATCAAGCCTAAAGTTAGTGAACGTGAAGCTTTATAATAGTATTTATTTTTATTAAAACTGCTGTCAAAATTCATAGAAGTAAAACATTCAGTATCGCCTTTTTTAAATGAAGTGATTATATCAGATTGTTTTTTTTCAATGTCAAAATTAAGGTAAGACGGATATACCTCATCATTTTCACTGTTTACTGCATTCGGCTTCATGTAAAGAATATTATTTTTTCCATAAGGGTCATAGAACCATTGACGCATGAAAAATGAACCGTTTGACATAACAGACTTATCATCAAGTCCATATCGTCCTTTTGTACTATAAAAAAACTCCTCATTGCATGGCATGACGGCTTGTGATGTCATAAGATTCAGGAAATTTGCATTTGCATAGTCAAGATTGATAATCAAAGTATAATCATCTGCTGCAGTGACTCCCGAAACTGAATCTGAGCTGCCGTTCAATCGGTCTGAAGCACCCTCAATACATATAAAACTTTCAGCAAACGGTGATTGTGTTTCAGGGTTTAAAAGACGTTCAAAGGCAAAAACGTAGTCATTTGCCGTAACATTGAAATATTCACCCTCGTCTGCTTTATCATTTTTATTTTTATCTATAAACCAGTAATTATCCTGACGCAGTTTAAAAGTATATGATTTGCCGTCAGGTGAAATGGTATAGCTTTCTGCATTATCGCATAAAATTGTACCGGATTCATCCATTTTCAGCAGACCGCTGTAAAGATTTGCAATGACTGTATTTGAAGATTCGTCATTTGCAAATTGAGGGTCAAGACTTTTAGGATTTCCGAGCAGACAAAGATTAAACATATAGTTTTCTCCGCCTTCTTTTTCATCATTTTTATCACACGAAGCGGTTATACATGAAAAAAGAAAGGCAGATGCAATTAATAAGGCATGTTTTTTCAATATTTTCTCCTTGTATACAGGGTGATAAAATGGGCAGACATTTCAGCATGTCCCTGTTTTCAAATTCAGAAAACTATGCTTTTGTCAGCCCATATTAAGAATTTGTTCTAATATATTTTATGAATGGAATTAAAGTTATGTTGGCGAAACTGTAACAATAAATCCGTCTACATTATTGCCTGAAATAGTATAAGTCTTATTTGTCGGTACAGGAACGTCAGTAACATTATTAACATTTGCGGGAACATAATAGATTTCATATTGATCTGTTCCAACTGTAACCTTTAAAGTGTTTGCACCGTAAGTATATGATTTCACATTTTCAATATACTCCTCAAGACAAAGATTATTTTGCTTGATATATGTTGCATGAGGAGCACCTACATATCTGAATATAGATGTACTTGCCTCATCTCCTGTAATGCTTTCCTTACCCTCAGGATATCTTAATATAAAGCCGTAATTTGCAGCATTATCATTAATCCATGAGTAAATGCCCTCAGGCTTATAGTAATATGAGCCTGAATTATCTGGGAAAATACCAAGGTTAAAGCTTCTGCCGGTATGGTAGTCGGAATAACCTCCCTTGATTTTTGACTGACCGCTTGTATGTTTTACATTCTGGTCTTCAAGCGTTCTGTATGCACTTACAATTCGGAGGTCATCACTTGATGTTGCTGAATGGAAAGCAGCCATCATTGCATTCAACTGTGTTATTACATTTGAATCAAGCAGTACATTCATGTCAGCAACACTGTAATCATTTTCATTTCTGTTGCTGTAAATATCCGTAACATTTATGTCACCCTCAGGGAATTTATACTCATACATTGAATTAACGAGAACAAGATCACCCATATTTATTTTTGCATATTCAACTTTGGTTGTAGCATATTCTGTAGATGAAGCATTTGCAGCCGCATTCGGATCAGCAGAAGAATTTGCTGCATCAGACGGGGTCTGTACGGGTGTATCTGCTTGTGATACCGATGATGTATCATCAACTATTGAACTTGAGTTAGTTTTCTTTTTGTCTTTTTTATTTGAACAGCCCTTTGAGCATGAAGCAATCGCAAAAATAAGAATAATAAAAACCAAAGCAACTGCGATTATTCTATCGTAGCGGACTCTGTATCTTTTTCTTCTTCTGTTTCCGTTATTCATAAATTTTTAAATTCCTTTCATTTGTGATTTAATATAGAATGAAGGCAATACTGCTTAGAAATAAGTTTGTAGGAATAGGCAATTAATGCTGTAACACAGCCCTAATATCTTTTTAATTATATCACATTAAATCCAAAATGTAAATAACTTTTTTGTATTTTTTGCAGATATTTTGAAAAAATATAACTCTAATGCGGTTTATTGTTATTTTTTTATTGACAAATAATATAAAATGTATTATTATTAATTTATGTAGTTGTTTCATTGATGTGAGGGATTTAATGAATGTCAATAAAATAAAAGTGAACTTTAAGTACGACCCTATAAAACAGAACGAATTAAGTGGTTCAAACGGTTATCTTGTGATGATATTTAATTCTTCTGTTTCTTTTTTTAACAGGGGAGAAAAAATTGAGTGCGGCGGACGAACTTTTTTTATATGCAGAGGAAAGTTTACTCATATTTGTGATAAGCGTTTTTTAAGTTCAATTTTCGGCTTTATCAGATTTGAAATGAATTCAGATGAATTAAATTACCTGAAGCATCTCGGTATTCCAATAAATGAACCAATCAGATTAAGTGACGGATACAGCGTGGTAACTGAACTTTTTCGCTGTATGTTTTGGGAATATGGAAAAAACAGTGCTATGGAAAATGAATTTTCCTCGCAAGCTTTAAAGCTGATTTTTATAAAAGTCAGTGATATAATCAAATCACGAAAAAATGAGGTTCAGCTCCCTGTTCATTTTCATTCTCTGAGCTGTTTGAGAGAACAGGTTCTTAATAATCCTTTGGGAAAATTCAATATTGACGATATCTGCAAAGAAATGTGTATTGGCAGAGTGTATTTCCATAGGATTTATCTTGCTGCATTCGGAACAACATTTATGCAGGATGTAATTAACAGCAGGCTTAATATGGCAAAAAGACTTTTGGTGGAAACGAATAATTCTGTCAGTTTGATTGCAGAAAAATGCGGATATGAAAACGATTCATATTTTATGAGGCAATTCAAAAGTCATATAGGTATTACTCCGTCAGAATACAGGAAAAAGTATTCTGAAATGCTGATTAATGAATAAAATACTTTAAGGTAACACCACACAAAGCTTGTGTGGCAGAAACGCAGATATATTTTTCGTCAGATT
>DJPR01000006.1:35114-44945 GCA_002438605.1 Ruminococcus sp. UBA6407 | reverse complement strand
AGATTGCATAGAATTTTTGAAAGCATACTGTCGTATGGTAAGAGAATTATGTGTAAGATGACGGAAAATTTGTAAGTTTATGACGTGCAAAGTCCTTTGACGTGCTTTGTGCGGTGTTGCCTTAATAACAATACAACAAGTCGGAACAGTGTCATAATGCCTATGAACATACTCGTGAAGGCGGTCACGTTCTTATATATGAAAGAAGAGGTTTTTCTAAATGAAATTGGATGTAATTGAAAGTTTGCTGACAAAGTATGAAAGTTCAGCCGTTTGTATTGCTGACGAGCGTACTCAGAAAGTTATGTTTTTTAATCAGCTTGTAAAAGAGCTTTGTCCTGAAGTTGAGAAGGATATGAATATTGATGACTTTTTTGGACGTATATTAAAAAAGTTTGATATAGAAACAAAAAACGAAAATACACTTTTGATTTCTGACAGGACATCATTTATACCGGTAAGATACTTTTTATCAGAAAATAAAATCGCTCTTGACGCAGAAACAGATGTTGTCTGCTTTATATTCCATAGGATCAAAGTTATTGAAAGTTTTGAGGATATGATCTGCAAGCTGAATTCAAAGCTTTTTTTGAGTGACTGTGATTCTTCGGTAATAATTAACCTTGATGACGGTAATTATTACACTTCCTTTGTCAGAGGAATGGACGGGGAAACCGAGGAAACAAGCGATGATACTCCTCGTAACTGGGAGAGTCAGAAGGAGCTTTTTGCAAGCGACTTCGTTTCTGATGAAGTTATGGAAGATTATATGGATAAATTGAGCATAGAAACTTTAAGGGAAAAGCACAGAAGCGGAGTTGAAGTTGAACGTCATTCCTTTGAATTTTATCTGGACGGTGAAAGAGCAGTCAGAAATGCTAAAGTTTACTATTCTGAAATCAATTCAACTCCTGTAGCATGTATTAAGATTTTTGACCTTTTTGAAGATTAATTTTGTAGAAAATACCGCTTTTTGCGGTATTTTTTATTTTTATCTGTGTGCGGCTTGCATTTATAATCAGATTTTGCTATAATATAATTTGATATATTATATGCCGTTTTTTCCCCTAGTCAACACCAAATAAAGATTGTGCGGTGCGATAGAGTTATAGTTTGCGGCAGAATGGAGTTCTTTATGACTAAAGCGGAAATATTCTTTAATGAAATTAAAAATAAAAAGATTGCATTCATAGGTACAGGAGTAACCAATACAAATATAATTCGTCTTTTCCTGTCAAAAGGGATTGACGTTACAATATGTGACCGAAAAACTGCTGAACAAATGGGAATTTTGTATGAGGAACTCAAATCTCTTGGTGCAAAATATATTCTTGGAGATAATTATCTTGACAGCTTAACAAGTTTTGATATAGTTTTCCGTTCACCAGGAATGTATTTTAACAATCCTGCTTTAAAGGCTGCCCGTGAAAAGGGAGTTGTAATAACGTCTGAAATGGAAGTGTTCTTTGACCTTTGTCCATGCAAAATTTATGCAGTTACAGGTTCAGACGGCAAAACAACAACAACAACGCTTATTTCTGAGTTCCTTTCAAAAGAGGGAAGAAATGTTCATAAGGGAGGCAATATTGGAAGGGCATTGCTGCCGATAATTGAGGATATTCACGAAAATGATATTGCTGTAATTGAACTCTCAAGCTTTCAGCTTATTTCAATGAGAACATCTCCCGATGTTGCAGTAATAACGAATATTGCTCCTAATCATCTTGATGTTCACGGAACAATGGAAGAATATATTGACGCTAAGAAAAATATTATTGCTCATCAGAATGCATTTTCAAAAACTGTTTTAAATCTTGATAATGAGCTTACAAATAAACTTTCTGATATGGTTAGAGGCAGGCTTGTTAAATTCTCAAGACATTCCATACCTGAATGTGGTTCATTCCTAAATGAAAATAATGTTCTTTGCTATAATAATTACGGAGAGATTACAGAGGTTGTAAAGGCTGATGATATAAAAATTCCCGGTATTCACAATGTGGAAAATTACCTTACAGCAATCGCAGCAGTCTGGGGGGAAGTAAGTGTAGAAACCATACAGACAGTTGCCAGGGAATTTGGCGGTGTTGAGCACAGAATAGAGTTCGTTCGTGAAGTTAATGGGGTAAAATATTATAATGACAGTATTGCTACAAGTCCGACCAGAGTTCTTGCAGGATTAAATTCATTTAATCAGAAGCTGATCGTAATTGCAGGCGGATATGATAAAAAAATACCGTTTGAGCCAATGGCTGAAACAGTATGTCAAAAGGTAAAGCACCTTATTTTAATGGGTGTAACCGCAGATAAAATTGAAAAAGCAATAACTGAGTGTCCTGCATATGACGGAAATAATATTAAGATTCACAGAGTTTTTTCAATGGAGGAGGCTGTAAAAAAGGCATCTGATATTGCGGTTGAAGGCGATGTGGTTACACTTTCTCCTGCTTGTGCAAGTTTTGATTTATATCCGAATTTTGAAGCAAGAGGAATTCATTATAAAAATATTGTAAAGGGTTTATAATATGAATATAAGAGAAACAATAAAAAAGTTGGCAGATGTAAGAGGAATTTCAGGCAGTGAGAATGCTGCCTGCCTTACTGCACTCAGCATATTAAAGCAGTATTGTCCCGATGCAGAAATAAGAAACGGAAATGTTATCGGACGTTTTGATGACTTTGAGGAAAAACGTCCGCATATTCTGCTTGATGCACATATCGACCAGATAGGTATGATTGTAACATATATTACAGATGACGGATTCATTAAAGCAGGCAATGTAGGCGGTCTCGACCGCCGTTTACTTCCTGCACAGCAGGTTACTGTCCATGGCACCGAGAAAATTAAAGGTGTTATTTGTTCAGTGCCTCCGCATTTGAGCAAGGGAGAAAGCTCTGTTCTGAAAATGGAGGATGTATCTGTAGATACAGGGTATTCCAAGGCTGAACTTGAAAAAATTGTAATGCAGGGGGATATGATAACATTTGATACCTGTTATACCGAATTGCTTGAAAACAGGATAACTGCGTCAGCACTTGATGACCGCTGCGGAATAGCGGCTGTTTTGTATGCACTTGACTGCCTGAAAGCTGAAAAGCTTAACTGTAATGTTACGGTATTGTTTTCATCACAGGAGGAGCTTGGAGAGCGTGGTGCCAAGATTGCCGCCTATGAAATAAATCCTGATATTGCACTTGCAGTTGACGTCAGCTTTGGATATACGGCAGGGGATAACGCAGCTGAATGCGGAAAGCTTGGAGAGGGTGCAATGATTGGTATTTCTCCATCACTTTCAAGAGAAATTTCAAATAAGCTTATTGAAACTGCAAAAAAGAAGAATATACCATATCAGATTGAAGTTATGAGTGGACTTACTTCAACAAATGCTGACAGATTTTCCGTAAGCCGAAATGGTGTGAAAGCCTGCACAGTGTCAATTCCTTTAAGATATATGCATACGCCGGTTGAAGTTATTGACCTGAAAGATGTTGAATTAACAGGCAGACTGATTGCAGAGTATTTAAAGGAGGTGCAGTAATGATAAAAACTCTTAAAGAACTTTGCCTTTTGAACGGAATATCAGGCGATGAATCATGTGTAAGAGAATATATAATTGAAAAGATAAGAGATAAATGTGATTATTCGGTGGATAATCTCGGAAACATTACAGCATTCAGAAAAGGGAAGAAAACTCCTGAAAAAAAACTTATGATTGCTGCACATATGGACGAAGTAGGACTAATAGTAACGTCTGTCAGAAGTGACGGTACTTTAACATTTGAAACAGTCGGCGGAATTGATTCAGCAGTCATTATAGGAAAAAGAGTTAAAATCGGGAAAAACGGACTCAGCGGTGTTGTCGGCTCAAAGGCAATTCACAAGCTGTCTGCGGAAGAACGTGAAAAATCACCAAAAATATCTGATTTATATATTGATTTCGGTGCAGCGGATAAAGCGGAAGCAGAAAAATATGTAAGTGCAGGTGAATGTGTTTATTTTGATTCAGAATTTATGAAATTCGGCAATAACAGAATAAAATCAAAAGCAATTGACGACAGAGCAGGCTGTGCACTTATGCTCAGGCTTATTGAAGAAGAACCTGAATATGACACATTTTTTGTATTCAATGTTCAGGAGGAAATTGGACTGCGAGGCTCAACCGTTTCTGCTTTCAGCCTGCAGCCTGATATTGCAATTGTGCTTGAAGCAACAACGGCTGCTGATATTGACGGTGCTGACGGTGCGGCAAAGGTTTGCACAATAAACGGCGGACCTGTTGTTTCGTTCATGGATAGGTCAACAATGTATGACAAAGAGCTTTATAAAACAGCTTTTGAAATAGCAAAGGAAAACGGAATAAAATGTCAGACAAAGTCAATGATAGCAGGAGGAAATGACAGCGGTGCAATTCATATAAGTGGAAAGGGAGTAAGAACGATTGCCGTTTCACTTCCATGCCGTTATCTCCATTCGCCGTCATGCGTAATCAGTAAACAGGACTTTGACGATGCATACAGACTGGTCAAATTAATGATGAAAAGAGTATTGGATTAATGATAAAAATAATAGATGACGAAAATGACTTAGACCGAAAAATGCTGCTGAAAACACTCAGCGGAAAAAAGCTTCTTGCATATTACAAGGCATACGGTTTAAATTATGATTTTTGCCGTTTTTATAAGCTTGAATATGACTGCGGAACAGGCTTTATGTTTATGATTAATTCAACTCTTATAATTTGCAGTGACTATGAGCTTCCGATTGATGAAATTGAGTCATTTATTCAAATGAATATGCCGTTCAGAGTTGAGGGAACTCAGCAGATTATTTCCCGTCTTAAATGTATAGAGCATTATCAGGCACTTAACCGAACGATTTTTGAGATGCTGCCTGATGAAAGCACATCACGTTTTAATGAAGAATTTGTAGAGTTTAATCCTGACTTGCACGATGCATATGAAATATTAAGCGAGGGATTTCCGAATATTGCTGACTTCGGCCTGTGGTATACGGATACATCTCACCGCTGCCGTCATGGTGTAAGCCGTGTATTTACATACAAGGGCTGTACTACTGCCTCGATAGTTTTTGATATTGAAAATGATGTTCTGGTCGGTCAGGTAGCTACTAAAATAAATGCCAGAGGCAGCGGATATGCAAGAGAATTTCTTAAATGGATGGCTGCTTTTCTTCATCAGTTCAACAAAAGAGCGTATCTTCTTGCATTGGATATAAGAGTAAGCTATTATCGTGAGATAGGATTTCGTGAGGTTGAAAAAGAAATTGTTCTGGAACGTATTGACGTTGAAAAGGAAAGCATGCAGAAAGGAAGATTAAATAATGAATCATAAAATCAACAACCTTTTTAATATAGATGAAAGAATTATAAAGCTTGCAGAAAAAGCTGAGGAAAAGTGTACAGACGTTTTCAGGAAAATTGATGAATGTGCAGAATATAACGGTGCAAAGGTGCTGAAGGCATTTGCAGAAAACAGAGTAAGTGAGCCTTGTTTTTATGGAAGTACAGGTTATGGATACGGTGATGTCGGACGTGAAGTAATTGATAAGGTTTATGCCGATATTATGGAAACGGAAGATGCTCTTGTACGTCATAATTTTGTATCGGGAACACATGCACTTTCAGTAGCACTTTTCGGAGTCCTCAGAACAGGCGATAAGATAGTTTCAATTACAGGAAAGCCATATGATACCTTGGAAGAAGTAATCGGTATAAGCGGTAAAGCAGGAAACGGCTCATTAAAGGATTACGGAGTACTTTATGCTCAGGTGGACTTGAATTCTGACGGAACAGCAAAGCTTGATGCAATAACAGATGCTGTAAAGGACGCAAAGGTTGCATATATTCAGCGTTCCAGAGGATATTCACTGCGTAGAGCGTTTTCGTTAGCTGATATTGCTGAAATGATAAAGGCAGCAAGGAAAGGCAATCCTGACGTAATCATAATGGTAGATAACTGTTATGGAGAGTTTGTTGAAGAATTTGAACCAACTCATGTCGGTGCAGACATAATTATCGGTTCACTTATAAAAAATGCAGGCGGCGGCATAGCAAGAACAGGCGGTTATATTGCAGGAAGAGCTGATTTGATAGAGCTTTGTTCATACAGACTTACTTGTGTCGGAATGGGAAAGGAAGTCGGCTGTACACTTGACATGAACAGAGAAATTCTCCTTGGACTTTTCTTTGCTCCTGATGTTACTGCAAATGCACTTAAAACTTCAGCATTTGCAATAGAACTTTTTAATATGACAGGATTTGAATGTTCACCGTCAAATGATGATGCAAGAGGTGACATTATAACAGCAGTCAAGCTTGGGAATGAAGAACTTTTGACAGCATTTTGTCAGGGAATACAAAAGGGTGCACCTGTAGACTCATTCGTAACACCTGAAGCGTGGGATATGCCAGGATATAACAGTAAGGTTATCATGGCGGCAGGAGCTTTCACAATGGGAGCTTCAATTGAACTTTCAGCTGATGCTCCTATAAGAGAACCGTATGCCGTATGGATGCAGGGCGGCATAACATATACAAGCGGAAAAATCGGTGTTATGCTTGCTTTGCAGGAAATGCTCAATAAAAAATTGATTGAATTGAAATAGTTACAAAAAAATATCATCATTTGAAAATATTGACCTAAATATTACAGAATTAATACAAATAAATACTTTTAAGTTTATAGGTTGACAATCGTTTGTAATGCTGTTAAAATAAAATTACAGCGTTCTGATAAAATGATAAAAGATAACTAAGCTTTTATCGGATTGCTTTAGCCAAACCAGTTATATCATAAAGGAGGAAATGCTTTGGGAGAAAGTAAAATGTGCTATAGGTGCATGGAAAGTTATGATGGTTTGAAAAGTGTCTGTCCGAACTGCGGATATGACGGAAGTACACCCCATAACCCTATGTATATAGCTCCCGGTACAATACTCCACGAACGTTATATTATCGGAGTTCTTTTAGGTTTTAATGGTGAGGGTGCTACATATATTGCTTATGATAAGGTTATCGGCTGTAAGGTTCTTATAAGAGAATATATGCCGATTACACTTTGCACTCGTGTGAAAAACAAACCTACAATAAGTGTAAATTATAATAATCTTGCTAAGTATAAGGCGTTTATGGCTGAATATACCGAACTCAACAAAACCTTGGCAAGATTCAGAAATAATACAAATATCATTCCTACCGTAGATATGTTTGCGGAAAATAATACTACATATACTGTCTGCGAATATGTTGAGGGGATAAAGCTTCTTGATTATCTTAAAGATAATGCGGGCGAATTATCGTGGTCACAGGTTTCTGAAATGTTTCCGCCCCTGTTTACAACCATAGGTATTATTCATAATGCAGGCATTATTCACAGAGCAATAAGTCCTGAAACTATTTATGTTACCGAAAAAGGAGAGCTTAAACTTTCAGGCTTTTGTGTTTCTGCTGTCAGAACAGTCAACGCAGGTCTGGAATATGAATTGTTCAAGGGATATGCAGCTCCTGAACAGTATTCTGCAAGCACAAGCAGCAGACAGGGTTCGTGGACTGATGTTTATGGTGTTTGTGCATTGCTGTATCGTGTGCTTACAGGATGTATGCCGACTGATGCACCAAGTCGTTTGCAGGACGACAGTCTTTGTGAACCTTATGCGATAAACAGAAATGTTCCTCCGCATGTTTCAAGAGTTATTATGGAAGGACTCAATCTTTCAGGCAGGGATCGTATTCAGACAATCACCGAGCTTGTAACAAAGCTTTTTGAACAGCCTGAGGAAATCAGACCTGTTTATGCTACTTCTGCTATTAGGAGAGATGAAATAGAATCACAGTATAATCAGCAGCAGTTTGAACAGCCATATAATAATGAGCCGCAGGACGATTTTGATTACAATCAGGATGACTATGATGATAATGATTATGATGAAGATGATTATCAGTATGAAAAGGTAAGTACGATAGATCGTTTTAAAGTCCCGATAATTATCGGCGTACTTCTTCTTGCAATTCTGATGATAATTATTTTCCCTATACTTAAAATTCTTTCACCTGATGACGAGGAAATAAGCAGTTATTCTTCATCAATTCCGGATAATGTAATAGAAGGATCGACTGAAGCCACAACAGAATTTCTTGACGGTACAATGCCAAATTTGGATCACTTGTATTTTGAAACAACTCAAAAGAAATATTCTGAAAAATTCACCCTTGAAGCAGTTGAAGAATACAACAATGATTATGATAAGGGTCAGATTTTTGAACAGGATATTGCTCCGGGTACACCGTTTAAGGTTGGTGATGCAATTGTAAAGGTCAAGGTCAGCAAAGGACCTTCTTCAGCATCAATACCTGATTATAAAAACTGTACCGTTGCACAGTATGAAAATATGCTTTCAGAAGCAGGTATACCGTATCAGCTGGTTGAAGATACATCAGGTTCAGGAAATGCAAATACAATTACTCACATAGACTTAAACGGTCAGAAAGCTAATGCAGGAGATACAGTAAAAATAGCATCCGGAGAAAAACTGATAGTTTATTTTGTGGTAAAGAATGCTGTTGTAACCACTACAGCTCCGCCACAAACAGAAGCCCCTACAGTTCAAACAACTGTAACTACTGTACCGCCTCAGACAGAACCACCTGCACCAACTGAAGCTCCTCAGACCGAGCCGCCTCAGCAGCAAACCGAGCCGCCTCAGCCTGAACAACCCGGAAATCAGGAAAGTGAAGGACAATCAAACGAAGAAAACGGCGGTGTTTAAATCCATAAATAAAAGGCAGTATAACACGAATTTGTGTTGTACTGCCTTTATTATTTAAATATTCATAAAGCTTTTAAAATTATCAGCAAGAATTTTCTGATTATCATCATGAGATAAATTCAAATCAAAAAGCATTTTAAGTTCATCAATATGCCGCCACATAGGAAAGTCAACTCCGAAGAAACAGTTTTCTATGCCAAATTTACTTATAAGCTTTCGTGTTTTATCAGTACCAAGAAAATGCATGGAGCTGCAAGTATCAACCTTTACATTTTCAAGTCCTGCAATATATTCCTGAGCCTCATCCCAACGTTCATATCCGCCGAAATGAGCAGCAATGATTTTCAGATTTGGAAAATCACGATGTATATTTGCAACTTTTTTTGGAGCAGAATATTCATATCTGCTGTCGCCGCAGTGAATAAGAACAGGGAGCTTTCCTTCAATCTGTTCATATATTTTATAAGCTCTTGGAGAATCCATGTCAAATTTCTGAAAATCTGGATGCAGCTTTACCCCGTGAAGTCCTAATTTATTTATTTCAGTAATTTCAGCTTCAATATTATCAGATTCAGGATGCAGAGTACCAAAACCGTAAAACTCCTTATGCAGTCTGCATTCTTCACCTATAAACTGGTTTATTGACTCCACCTGATGCGGCTTTGTTGCGGTTGAACATACAAGGTACTTAGAAACTCCTGCTTTGCTTCCTTCTTCAATGAGCATTTTGCTGCTTCCGATACAATGCATTTTCAGGTCATAAAATTTTCCTATGTTTACTGTTGCTGCATCAACAATTTTTTCAGGGAAAATATGTGCATGGGCGTCAATGATTTCATATGAGCTTAATACTTCCTGATCCATTTATCAAACACCTCTAAAAATTTGGTTTAGCATATCGGGCAAAGTTGCCAGACGTTCTTTGTTCGATACTGCCATTAATGTTTCAATTACGTTGCCTTGATTGCGATAATTGCCATATCAATAATTATACATCTGTGTTTTCATTTTGTCAATGTTACAATTAAGGCAACACCGCATAAAGA
>DJPR01000006.1:11460-34955 GCA_002438605.1 Ruminococcus sp. UBA6407 | reverse complement strand
GCTTTGTGCGGTGTTGCCTTAAACGTCACGCAAATCAATTTTCAAAGATAATCTTCAAAATGCAGTTAGAATTGATGATACAGTCAAGCATAATATTGGAAATAGGACGTTTGGTATTGGAGCGTTCCTTTATAATTTCAGCTGTTTTTTCTGTTTCCATTTTTCTTCTTTGAGGTTGGTGTGTCAAGTTTTATTATACTACATCAATACTAAGCCGTAAAGATTTCATATACAAATATTCTGCAATTATTTAATCAAAATAAATTAAATGATTTGAATTGTATGGGGTTTTGTAAAGTGCGTGGCAGTCTTAATAATCGCAGCATTTTTTTATTATACAAAAATAAATCAGCACGGAAAATAAATTAAAAATCCAAATGTAGTTAGCTAATCTATTTTTATTTTAGCTGATTAATGAAAATGTGTATTAAAAAGCATATCAAAAAAGTCGCATTTTGTAAAAAGAATTATTTTCTACTTGCAATTAGTATGGTTTTATAGTATAATGTAATCAGCATTAGTAAACTGCAATATTAATGCTTTAAATTTTTTGCAGAGATTGAATGGTGAATATATGAGTCAGATTAATTCTGAAATTGTGAACAACGATAATAATACATTTTATACAATCGCAATGCGTGGCATGGTGGCATTTCCGAAAATGGTCATGCATTTTGATATTGCACGAAAAAAATCAATTAAAGCAATTGAAGCTGCTATAAAAAATGGCGGAAAAATTTTCCTTGTTGCTCAGAAGGATACTTTTGTCGAAGATCCGAAGGAATCCGATTTATACAAAGTCGGTACTGTTGCTGAAATCAGGCAAATATTAAAACTTCCGGATAACAGCATTATGAAAGTGCTGATTGAGGGCAGCTACAGAGCAAGCATCTGCGAGCTTGAAGATAATGACGGAGTCCTGAAAGCAAAGGTCAAAAAACTTCCTCTTTATTCAAGAGCAAAATACGATGAAGTTGAGGCTGAGGCACTTGTAAGGTCTGTCAAAGATGTTTTTGAAAGATATTCTGAGTTCTTTCCCAAAATGCCGAAAGAAATCATAGGCTCTGTTCTATGTCAGGATTCCCCGACAAAACTTTTTGAAACAATAGTCTTTAACAGCAATCTTCCTTATCAGGATAAACAGATGCTCCTTGAAGAAAACAGCATAATTAATAAGCTTACAGCTTTATTGTCATGTATGGCGTCTGAAATAGAAATTCTTCAGCTTGAACATGCTATCAATGAACAAACTCAGGAAAGTATTGATAAGGGACAGCGTGAAAATTACCTCAGAGAACAGCTAAGGGTTATTCAGTCACAGCTTGGTGAAAATGATGAGGATGAATATTTTGAGTATGCATCAAAAATTATTGAACTTAAAACAACTCAGGAAAACAAGGATAAGCTCTTAAAAGAAAATGACAAGCTTGCAAAACTGCCGTCATCTTCTCAGGAGGCTTTTGTAATCAGAAATTACCTTGATACTTGTATTTCACTTCCATGGGGTAAATATTCAAAATGCAAGGTTTCACTTCAGAAATCAGAAGCAATCCTTGAAAAAGACCATTACGGACTTAAAAAGGTCAAGGAACGCATACTTGAATTTCTTGCAGTTCATATTTTAAAACCGGATATAAACGGTCAGATAATATGCCTTGTCGGTCCGCCCGGAATCGGTAAGACTTCAATCGGACGTTCCATTGCAAAAGCTATGGGACGCAAATATGCAAGAGTTTCACTTGGCGGAATTCGTGATGAAGCTGATATAAGAGGTCACAGAAAAACATACGTCGGTGCAATGCCGGGACGTATTATTACTGCAATTCAACAGGCAGGTACGGCAAATCCGCTTATTCTTTTCGATGAAATTGATAAGATGTGCAGTGATATAAAGGGTGACCCGTCATCTGCCATGCTGGAGGTTCTTGACAGTGAGCAGAATAGTTCATTTCGTGACCACTTTATAGAACTGCCATTTGATTTAAGCAAGGCAGTCTTCATAACAACGGCAAATACAACATCAACAATACCTCAGCCTCTGCTTGACAGAATGGAAGTTATAGAGCTTACAAGCTATACTGCGGAAGAAAAATTCCACATAGCTAAAGAACACCTTATTCCAAAACAGCTAAAGGAAAACGGACTCAAAGCAAGTCAGCTGAAAATAGAGGATAAGGCTATTGACAATATAATAGCTTATTACACTAAAGAGGCAGGTGTAAGAAATCTTGAAAGATGTATTGCTTCGCTTTGCCGTAAGGGTGCAAGAGCAATTGCTTCAGAAGAAACTAAAAAGGTTACTGTAAAATCCTCAAATCTTAAAGATTATCTTGGAATTTATAAATATCTGCCTGATTTGAAATCAAATGAAAATCAGGTTGGTGTGGTAAACGGACTTGCATGGACATCTGTTGGAGGAGTTCTTATGCCTCTTGAAGTCCTTATTCTTAAAGGAAAAGGAAATATTGAGGTAACAGGCTCTCTGGGTGATGTGATGAAAGAAAGTGCAAAGCTTGCGGTAAGCTACAGCAGAAGTGTTGCGGAAAAGTATGGCATCAATCCTGATTTTTATAAAGAAAATGACATACATATCCATGCTCCGGAAGGTGCTGTTCCAAAGGACGGCCCGTCAGCAGGCGTAACAATGTCAACTGCACTTATTTCGGCATTATCAGGAATACCTGTTAAATCAGATGTTGCAATGACGGGTGAAATCACACTTCATGGAAAGGTTCTTCCAATCGGCGGACTCAAAGAAAAAACAATGGCGGCATATAAAGCAGGAATAAAAAGTGTTATTATTCCGTCTGCAAACTTATCTGATATAGAAGAAGTGGATGATGCTGTAAAAGCAAACATCAAATTTATTTATGCGGAAACCATTGAGCAGGTACTTGATAATGCACTTGACTTTTCACAAGCCCCCAAGCCAAATATATTGAATATACCAAATGCTGATGTATCAAGAGAACATTCGGTTATATCTTCATAAAAACAAGGAGGTTTTTTCCAATGAATTTCAATAAAGCTGAGTTCTATGCATCCTATGGCAAGTTTTCTCAGATACCTCCATGCGAGGGGATTGAAATTGCCTTTGCAGGACGTTCAAATGTTGGAAAATCAACCCTGATAAATAAATTGTTCAACAGAAAAAATCTTGCAAGAGTAAGCTCTGTTCCCGGGAAAACAGCAACCATAAACTTCTATAAGCTTGAAAATATATTTTTTGCTGATTTGCCCGGATACGGCTATGCCAAGGTATCAAAATCCGAAAAACAGCGTTGGTCTGAACTTATAGAGGGATACTTAAATTCTGACAGGGATTTCTACCTTGTTTTTCTGCTTATTGATATGCGTCATGCACCGTCTGCGGACGATTTGCAGATGATAGATTATCTTATTGAAACAGAGCGTCCTTTTGTCATAGTTTTAACAAAGGCAGACAAGCTGAAAAAAAGCGAACGAATAAGTCGTATGGAAAAATTTGCTGAGGAGATACCTCATTTTGACGAAATCCATACAGTTCCTTTTTCATCCCAGACTTTTGAGGGGGTTGAGGAGCTTAGAAAAATTATAGACGATATTTCATCTCAGGATAATGACGAATAGTAATTCTATAGCAATGCAATAAAATAATGCGACATAAGATGACAAAAGCAAACCGTATATAACAAGGCGGACAACGAAGTAATATGCAGTTTGAATTTTCAGATTAATTGCAGTATTTTGTTGTAACGCTATAATTTGAAAGGATGTTTAAAATGTTTGTATCTGAAAACCTTAATGTTAACGAAAGAGGTCATTTGACCATTTCAGGTATTGATACTGTCGAATTAGCTGAAAAGTACGGAACACCGCTTTATGTAATGGACGAACAGCTTATAAGAAAGAATTGCAGAAGCTTTAAGAACAGCATTGATAAGTTTTACGGCGGAAACGGGCTTGTCTGCTATGCAAGCAAAGCATTTTCCTGTATTGAGATGTGCAGAATAATAAAGGACGAGGGAATAGGTCTGGACGTTGTTTCAATCGGTGAACTTTATACTGCCTTAAAAGCGGGTTTTGATTGCGACAAAATCGGATTTCATGGAAATAATAAAACTGATGAAGAACTTGATTTTGCCGTAGAAAACAAGGTAGGGCATATTATAGTTGATAATATTGATGAATTAAAGAGATTGAATAAAATTGCTGAGGAAAAGAATGTAACAGTAAACATTATGTTCAGAATAAAGCCTGGTATTGACGCACATACCCATGATTTTGTCAAAACAGGTCAGATAGACAGCAAGTTCGGATTTGCACTGGAAACAGGTGAAGCATTTGAAGCAGTTAAGAACGCTCTTGAGCATAAGAATATTAATCTCAGAGGACTTCACTGTCATATCGGTTCACAGATTTTTGACATTGCACCTTTTGAAGAAGCTGCAAGAGTTATGCTGAATTTTATAGCAAAGATTAAAAATGAACTTGGATATGAAATCAAGGAGCTTAATCTTGGCGGCGGATTCGGCATAAAGTATATGGATAAGGATGATCCTGTACCGTATGAAACATACATGGAAAGAGTATCAGGCGTTGTACATCAATGCTGTAAAGAGCTTCAGATAAATCTTCCGGCCATGTTTATCGAACCCGGACGTTCCATTGCAGCACCTGCGGGAATAACCTTATATAAGGTTGGAGCAAGAAAAGAAATACCGAATATCAGAACTTATGTGTCAATAGACGGAGGAATGTGTGATAATCCTCGTTATGCACTTTATAAGTCTGAATACGAAGCTATTGTGGCAAATAAGGCATCAGAGGAACGAAGTGAAACAGTTACAATAGCAGGAAAGTGCTGTGAAAGCGGCGACCTTATCGGTGAAAACATGAAGCTTCAGCATGCAGAATCAGGTGACATTATCGCTGTTTGTGCAACAGGAGCATATAACTATTCAATGTCATCAAATTACAACAGAATACCAAAGCCGGCTGTTGTATTTGTGAATAACGGTCAATCACGAATAGCTGTAAAGCGTGAAACACTTGATGACATCATAAGAAATGATATATAAGAAAATAAGGCATATGTAAAAACACCGCAGTCATTAAGACTGCGGTGTTTTTTTGGAGGTTAAACTAAATGGCTTTTTTCAGGCTTTAATCAGCATCCACAGCAGTTGTTGCCGCAGCCGTTGTCACAGCCGCCGCAGCCTATACCGTTGTTGCCGCAGCAGCAGAAAAGAATGATGAAAAGGAGAATTAAAAGAATAATCCACCAGCAACCATTACCTTCAAATCCGCATCCACAATTCATAAGAACAACTCCTTAATTAAAATGTATTTGAAGCGAAGTCTTTTTTAACTTCGTTTCATAGTACATAATATGACAGCCGAAAAAAAGTGTTACAATTTTTTCCGACATATTGCTTTCGACTGTTATCGCAGGAAAAGAGTGGCATACTATATAAGCAGCACTTCTTCAGATATAACTGAGGATAGCGGTGGTTCAAAAGACTTAGGAGGTTAAATCATGATTAATTCAGAGCGTTTTACGAGAAAGTCGATAAAAATAGCTGACAGCGGAATACGAATTGCATCTGAAATGGGGCATACCTATGTTGGAAGTGAACATATACTTCTTGCACTTGTGAACGACAGAGAATGTTATGCAGGTCGGCTGCTTACGGAAGCAGGAGCGTCATTCAATAACGTATATGATGAAGTAATTGCACTTGTAGGCAGAGGAGTGCCGTCAAGACTGAATTACCGCTGCTTCACAACCGCCCTTAAAAGGATACTTGAAAATTCATATAATATTGCTGTGGCGGACAATAAAAAGCAGGTATCTCCGGAACATATCTTAATAAGTATTTTAAAGGATTCGTCATGCAGCGGCTCATCACTGCTTAAAAAGGTGGGTGCGGATATATATAAGATTTCAGGCGAGCTTGAAAATTCAACATCTGTGAATATAAAAGAAGATATAATAATGTCAGTTCAGCCTAAGCCGTCACAATATCCAAATCTTTTCAAGTACGGAAAAAACATAACAGATACATCACTTCTTAAAAAAAATGATCCGCTTATCGGACGTGACAAAGAGGTTGAAAGAGTTTTGCAGCTTCTTTCAAGAAAAACAAAAAACAATCCATGCTTAATCGGTGAAGCAGGAGTTGGAAAGACTGCAATAGTTGAAGGCGTTGCAAAGCTTTTTGTGAGAAATCTTGTCCCTGATATTTTAAAGAACAAATTTATTTTTTCTCTTGATTTTACCGCTTTGCTGTCCGGAGCAAAATACAGAGGCGACTTTGAAGAACGCATTAAAGCCTGTATTGACGAAGCTGTTTCGGCTGGAAATATAATATTGTTTATTGACGAAATTCATACGATTGTTGGTGCGGGGGCAGCTGAGGGAGCAATTGACGCTGCAAATATTATGAAGCCTCAGCTTGCAAGGGGAGAATTACAGGTTATAGGTGCAACCACATTTGAGGAGTACAGAAAGACAATAGAAAAAGACTCTGCACTTGAAAGACGTTTTCAGGCTGTACCGATATATGAGCCGTCATGTAGTCAATGCATAGATATAATACAGGGAATAAAATTGAGCTATGAAGAATATCATGGAGTTAAAATATCAGACAAAATAATTTCACTTGCCGTAAACATGTCAATCCGATATATAAATGACAGATTTCTTCCCGATAAAGCAATTGATATAATAGACGAAGCCTGTGCAAGAGCAAAGATAAGATGCAGTTCGATAGTAAAAAAAGAAACTGATTTAATAGAGGTAAAGAGCGGAAAGCTGTCTGTAAAAGACGTTGATAAGATAATAAGAAACGGAAATACATTTGCCGAGGAGGTAAGTGAAGATGATATAATGGCTGTTATATCACTAAGAACGGGAATATCACTTAATAAGCTCACTGTTGAGGAAACAGAAAAGCTTAACTCTCTTGAGTCACGGCTTGAAGAATATGTTGTCGGACATAATAATGCTGTTTCAAAACTTGCAAAGGCACTTTTCAGAGCAAAGGCAGGGTTTCGTGATTCAAGCCGTCCGTTATGTTCATTTCTTTTCGTAGGACCTACAGGAGTCGGAAAAACAGAGCTTGCAAAGGGACTTGCCGAGATTTTATTTGATAAATCTGAAAATATGATACGTCTGGATATGTCGGAATATATGGAAAAGCATTCGGTTTCTAAGTTAATTGGAGCTCCTCCGGGATATGCCGGTTACGATGAAAAGGGGAGTATATGCGAAAAGGTAAGGAGAAATCCGTATTCTCTTGTTCTTTTTGATGAGGTGGAGAAAGCACATTCTGAGGTTTTGAATATACTTCTTCAAATTCTTGACGAGGGAATGCTTACTGATTCATCATTAAGAAAGGTAAGCTTTAAAAATTGTATAATCATAATGACATCAAATGCGGGTTCACAATATTTATGCGGAAAATCATCATTAGGTTTTAGTGAAAACAGCAAAAAAGCTGACGAAAAAATGATATTGAATGCAGTAAAGAACACATTTACTCCCGAATTGATAAACAGAATTGATGATATAATTGTTTTTTCTGAATTTGAAAAGAACGACCTTATTAAAATAAGCTGTAAATTTCTTGATAAGCTAAAAAAACGTGTAAATGAAATCGGAATTGAAATCAGCTTTACCGAATCACTTATAGAGGCAATAGCTGAAACAAAGGGAACGGAAAAATACGGTGCAAGACCGATTAAAAGACGAGTTACCGAGCTTTTGGAAAATGAACTTGCTTCAATGATAATTAATAAAGAGGTATCAAAGGGCGATATGATTAAGGTGGATTATATAAATAATGAAGTGAAATTTTTTGTAGGAATTGCGGTGCTGCCTTGAATTTTTTTGATTAAACGTGACATAATAATTATCATATAAAAAGCAAAATGGAGTAATGATATGAAAAAGGTTGCGTTTTTTGATACTAAGCAGTATGATATGGAATGGTTTGAAAAGCTGAACAAAAGCTTTGAGATAGAATATTATGAAGAAAAATTAAATCCGCATACTGCAAGGCTTGCGAAAGGCTGTGAGGCTGTAATTGCATTTGTAAATGATACAATAAACAGCGAAACTATAAACACTCTTTATAACGAGGGTGTAAAAGTAATTGCCATGAGATGTGCAGGATATAATAATATAAACTTTAAAGCTGCACATAAGAAATTAAAAGTACTCAGAGTACCTGTTTATTCTCCTTATGCGGTTGCAGAACACGCAATGGCACTGTTTTTGTGCCTTAACCGTAAAATTCATAAGGCATATAACAGAACCAGAGATTTCAATTTTTCATTGACAGGTTTAACAGGCTTTGACCTTAACGGAAAAACAGTCGGAGTTATTGGTACAGGCAAAATAGGGCAGATTTTTATTAAGATTTGTAAAGGCTTCGGAATGAATGTTCTTGCTTATGACCCTTATCATATAGAAAATCCTGACTTTGAATATGTTGAACTTGAAATGCTTTACAGGGAGAGTGATATAATTTCTCTCCATTGTCCGCTTACAGAAAATTCAAAATATATGCTTAATGAAAAAGCTTTTGAGAGCATGAAGAACGGAGTTTATATAATCAATACATCAAGAGGAGGACTTATTGAGAGTGAGGCACTGCTCAATGCCTTGAAATGTAAAAAGGTTGCAGGTGCAGGTCTGGATGTTTATGAAGAGGAAACCGAAATTTTCTTCGAGGATTATTCAGGAGAAATTGTAGATGATGACGTACTTGCAAGGCTTGTTTCACTTCCGAATGTAATTATAACATCACATCAGGCTTTTCTCACAGACGAGGCACTGAAAAATATTGCTGAAATAACAATCAATAATCTTGAGGACTATTTCAATGGTAAAAATCTTATTAATGAAGTCTGCTATTGCTGTAAAAGCGGTGATGTAAGCTTTGATTGTTCCTGATAAAAGGTCACTTCTGAGTCAATTCGGAAGTGACCTTTTGCCTTAATTAAAAAAATCAATATGTCTATTTACCTTTTTCAAAAAATATGGTAGAATATAAAGGCAGTACTGCATAAGGATTGTCAGATTAGTTGCAGCATTTTGTTGTATTGCTATAAATTACAGTAATAACTAAAAAATTCGGAGGTCTTGATTTTGATTTATGTTACCGGCGATATGCACGGAGATTTGAACAGATTTAAAGTTCCTGAAATAAAAAAGCTGAAAAAGGGTGATACACTGATTGTATGCGGTGACTTTGGCTTTATTTGGGACGGCTCTAAAAAAGAAAAAAATGTTTTAAAAAAGCTTTCTGAAAAAGAGTTTAATATTGCTTTTGTTGACGGTTGTCATGAAAACTTTGATATTCTTGAAGAAACAGAACCTGAAATATGGAACGGCGGCAAGGCAAGATTTATTTCAAACAATATAATACATCTTATGCGTGGACAGGTTTATACTATTGAAGATAAAAAAATATTTACTTTTGGAGGCGGTCACAGTCAGGACTTTGATTTCAGACGTGACGGTACAAACTGGTGGGAGCGTGAACAGCCTACACATGAGGAAATTCTGGAAGCAATTGATAATCTTGCTGAACATACCAATACTGTTGATTACATAATTACTCATGAACCGCCGGCATCGTTAAAAGACTGTCTTAGGGTTGATGTATTTCAAAGACTTGAAATACATGCTTTTTTTGAAGATGTAATCAAGGCTTGTTACTATAAAAAATGGTTTTTTGGAAAGTGTCATATTGATAAGCATATACCAATAAAATTTTTTGCGGTATTTGATAAAGTGCATCAATTAAAATAAGCTGCCATGAAGAATAGAATAGTTAATTTTGTCAAATTACAGTCTGTACTAGTTATTTCTTTCATTGCAGCTGTCATATCCATGTTTTTTGTACCGCCTGACGAAAAATATGTGTCATACATTGATAGGTCTGTATTAATACTTTTGTTTTGCCTTATGTCAGCAGTTGCAGGCTTGCGAAGCATCGGTTTCTTCAAAAAGACAGCATCTTATCTTCTGAACAAAACAAAAAGTGTCAGAAATCTTGGATTTATCCTTATGAATCTGTGCTTTTTTTCTTCAATGCTGATTACAAATGACGTTGCACTTATTACTTTTGTGCCGCTGACTATAATGCTGTTTGAGGAAACAAACGATAAAAAATCACTTATTTACACAGTTATAACCGAAACTGTGGCTGCCAATCTCGGAAGTATGCTTACGCCGATAGGAAATCCTCAGAATTTATACATATATTCTCATTATGAGCTTTCAATGGGTGATTTTTTGAAAATAATGCTGCCGCTTGGGGTTATCGGATATATTCTGCTTTGCGGACTGACATTCATTCTAAGTTCGGAACGGCTGAATGTAAATAATAACGAAAACGTAACTGTTTCAAAAAGATATATGATAGTTTATTCGCTCCTTTTTGCAGTATGTTTGTTGACTGTGTTAAGAATTATTTCCGATTATGTATGTTTAGCGGTTACGTTTGCAGTGATATTTGCTGCAAACAAAAGGATTTTTCTTGAAATAGATTATATGCTTCTTCTCACATTCGTCTGCTTTTTTGTTTTTGTTGGAAATGCAGGCAATATAGAAGTAATAAGAAGTCTGATTTCTTCCGCAGTAAACGGAAGGGAACTGATTGTGTCAGCATTATTGAGTCAGGTTTTAAGCAATGTACCTGCTGCTGTTATGCTTTCAGGCTTTACAGATAACTATGCCGACCTGTTAAGGGGCGTGAATATAGGCGGATTGGGTACACCAATAGCATCATTGGCAAGTCTGATTTCATATAAGCTCTATGTAAAATCACGAATTGCTGACAGCAGGAAATATATGTGCTGTTTTTTGAGTATAAACGCAGTTTTTCTTGTATTGATGATTTTTGCCGTAATGATATGGAAATAATATTTTAAAAATGCTTTATTTTTGATTGAAAATCTGATATAATTAAGGTAACACCGAACATTCTTTATGCGGTGCTGCCTTAAATAATAACATACGTAAATTGCCATTTAAATAAAGGAGTTTATATGAAAAGAATTGCTGCTGTAATTACTGCTTTGATTATTTCAATTCCGTTTATGAATTGTTTTAAAACAGAGGCGTTTAATTTTCCGATAAGTTCTACGATTTACAGTGAATCTGCTATATTGATTAATTTGGACAGTGAAACTGTAGTAACTGAAAAAAATGCAGATAAAACTCAGATGCCTGGAGCTCTTGTTAATATAATGACAGCCATTGTCTGTCTTGAAAGCACAAATAAATTAAGTGAAGAAATTACTGTTGATTCAAGTGTGTATGCCGATTTAATAAATTCTCAGTATCCGGAAGACCTGATATATGCAGATATTTATGACGGTGATGTACTTACCGTCAACGATTTGCTATATGCAATGATGCTCACTTCTTCTGTTGAGGCATCACAAACACTTGCATATCACTTTGGTGGTGAAAGCGTAAGTGCATTTGTAGATAAAATGAATGCAAAAGCTAAGGAGCTTGGCTGTCAAAATACTAACTTCACAAATCCTACCGGACTTTATGACACAAATCAATATACAACCGCAAGGGATTTGGCAATAATGACTCAATATGCATTAAAAACTTCAGTTTTTGAGGATATTTCATCAACATGGAGTTACAATCCAAGTGTTCCGAATTTTCAGAATCATCCTGAGCATTCAGCATGGATATGGACTCATTCAAACCTGATGATGGACGAAGATGATGTTGAATATTATTATAAAGGCACAAAGGGAATAAAAACTGGAAATTTGAGTGCAGTCGGCAGAAATCTGGTTACTGTGGCAAGCAGGGACGGAAACACATATCTTGCAATACTGCTTAAAGCTCCGCTTACTGATGCAAACGGTGAAAATAAGTTTTATCATATTGAAGATGCAAAAACGTTGTTTAATTGGGCATTTACTCATTTTTCCTATAAGGACCTCATTTCAGCTTCCGAAGAAATTGCTGAAGTATCAGTGAGTTTAGCTGAAGGCAGTGATTATGTACTTTTAAAGCCTGAATCGGAATATAATGCCCTTTGGTATGACGGCGTGGATACTTCGTTAATTAAAAGGGATATAGAATATCAAACTGATATACAGGCGCCTGTTTCAAAGGGCGAGAAGCTCGGTGTTGTGCATCTTAAATATTCAGGAGAAGAAATTGCATCTATTGACCTTGTTGCTGTGTCTGATGTTAAAAGGTCAGTATCAAAGTATAATATTTACGCTGCAAAAAGGTTCAGAGACTCGGAATGGTTCAGCAAGGCATTTATTATATCAGGAATTTTATGTTTCATTTATATTCTTTTATGTATTTATTCATTTATCTGTTATAAGAACAATACAAAACCTGTAAGACCTATATATGCTGTTCCAAAAATTAATAATAAAAAGCACAAGAAAAAGAAAAGAGATTAAAAAATGTTATAAAAAAGTGGTTTGAGAGATTTCTCAGACCATTTTTTATGCTTGCACACCATTCTCAGAACACACGACAATATAATCCAGAACTGGTTAATGGCTTGTTGTCGCAACTGCCGCAGATTCTGAATGCAGCACTTGAAATCGTGAATTCTCTACGCTCCGGTATCCTCTCCATGCTACCCGACACCATTCAAGCGACGATTACACTTGTGACTGGTCTGATTACGGGACTGATTCAGAATCTTCCGATGATCGTGCAGGCGGCAATTCAGCTGATTTCCGGTTTGCTGAACAGCTTGTACACCTCGCTGCCACACAGATTCTTACCTGTGCTTTCAACCTGAGTTCGGGGGCTTATCAGCAGCCTTATTTCGGCAATTCCTAATCGATTCTGACATTGTCGAGGGGCTGTGGAATGGTATCGGGGATATGGCCGGGTTGGCTGTGAGATAAAATTAGTGGTTTCTGTGACGACATATGGGATAATATCGCAGGATTTTTCGGAGTTGCGTCTCCGTCAAGACTGTTGCCGTGATGAATTGTTAAAATTTTCTTTACATTAAATAAATATTGTGATATACTAAGTTATATTCATAGCTTTTATTAAAGAAAGAGAGGGGAATACAATGTCAAATATAATTGAGTTTAAAAATGTGACAAAGGAATTCAAGGTACTTAATCGGCATGAGGGTTTGAAGGGCAGTTTGAAAGACCTTTTTTCAAGGGATTATCGGATAGTTCGTGCAGTTGACAACATTTCCATGAATGTGCATCAGGGCGAAATTATCGGTTACTTAGGGCCTAACGGTGCAGGAAAGTCTACAACAATCAAAATGATGACAGGCGTGCTTGAGCCTACTTCTGGAGAAATCCTCGTCAACGGAAATGTACCATATAAGGACAGAGCTAAAAATGCTCAGGAAATCGGTGTTGTTTTCGGACAGCGTTCACAATTATGGTGGGCATTGCCTCTTATAGAATCATTTAAGGTACTGAAAGATATTTATCAGATAAATAATAACGACTACAATAATATTATTGAACTGTATAAATCATTGGTAGATATTGAGCCTATTCTTCATAAGCCGGTACGTCAGATGTCCCTTGGACAAAGAACGCTTAGTGATATTCTTGCAGCATTTTTACATAATCCGAAAATAGTGTTTCTTGATGAACCTACAATAGGCCTTGACGTTTCAATGAAAAGCAAAATCAGAATACTGATTCAGGCTTTGAATAAGGAAAAAAATACAACTGTAATTTTAACTACTCATGATATGGGTGACGTTGATGCACTCTGTAAGCGTATTGTAATCATAGACAAAGGAAAAATGCTTTACGATAATGATATTGAACATCTTAAAGGCTTCTTTGGTTCATACAGAACACTGAAAATACGTCCGAATGGTGATATAGAAAAGCAGTCTGACGCACTGAAAAAAGAACTGGAAAATTATTCGGTTTCTGTTTCAACAGGTAACGATTGGATTTCCATTCTGGTCAATGAAGAAAAAAATAAGGTCATGGACATATTGAATGCCATTCAGAAAATGCACGAAATTCGTGACATGAAGCTTGAGGAAATTTCAACCGAGGAGGTCATTAAAAAAATCTACGAGGAGGGTGTAAAATGAAACTGAAAAAGTATTTTTCACTCACCAGAGCAGGTATTCTTGAAGCTTTGCAGTTTCGTGCCTCTGCCATAGTTATGGTAATCGGAAACCTGCTTTATCTGACAGTCGTTTATTTCCTTTGGAAATCAATTTATGCCTCCGCAGGAACAGATGTTGTAAACGGAATGACATTTTCCGATACTCTTATTTACCTTGTTCTTGCTACAGCTTTGTTTAACTTTATGGAAATGTACGCTGTATGGGAAATAGGACGCAGCATACAGTCCGGAAAAATAGTTCTTGACCTGCTGAAGCCGATGCGGTACAGAAGTTTTTTGTTCTGGACATATTCAGGTACATTTGCAATGCAGTTTTTTGCTACGTTTCTTCCTACATTCATAGTAGTTGGAAGTGTAACAAAGGGTGCAATACCGTTAGGAATTAATCTTTTGTTTTTTTTAATTTCTGTTGTAATGTCAATCATAATAAATTACTGCATTGACTTTTTTGTTGGAACTATCTGCATTTACACAGAGTCAATATGGGGCATAAACATAATGAAGCAGGTTATAGTTCTGCTGCTTTCAGGTGCAACAATTCCGATTGCATTTTTTCCTGAAACATTAAAGAAAATTGTTTATTATCTCCCATTCCAGTCAATTTATAATGCTCCGCTTACAATTTTGCTTGACAAAACTCAAAGCGGTGAATCTGTCTTTTCAATATTGGGAATACAGCTTTTCTGGTGTGCTGCACTTCTTATATTGAGCAGTTTGTTCTGGAAAGTATCATTGCGTAAAATAACGGTGAACGGAGGTTGAGTATGAAAAGAAGGGGATTTAGCTTTTATTTGCGGATTTACTGCAAAATTCTTTCACAGGATTTAAAAAGTAAAATGAGTTATCGTGCTGACTTTATTATATCTACTATAGGAATGATATTTACTAATATTGCAGGCTTCATAAGTTTTTGGATTTTATTCAGAAATTTCCCAAGCATAAATGGTTGGAGTTATCATGAGATGCTGTTTCTCTATGGATTTTCACTTATTTCCCTAACTCCTGTACAGTGTTTTTTTGATAATAACTGGAACCTGAGAATGTACGTTTATTCAGGTGACTTTATCAAATATTGTTTCAGACCGATAAATTTGTTTTTTTATTTTCAGTCAGAGGTCTTTGATATCAAAGGACTTGGGCAGCTTGCGTTCGGACTTGGCACACTTATTTATGCATGGAATAAGATAGAGCTTGCGTTCACTCCGGTTATTCTGCTGAAAATTGTAGTATTTCTGATTACATCATCACTGATTATGATTGCAGTAATGAATGCCGCTGCCGCAACTTGTTTCTGGATTACAAATTCCTTTTATGTTATGGATTTAGCCTTAAAATTTAAGGATTATGCAAGGTATCCGATTACCATTTTAAGTCCTGTATTTCGTTTTATTTTCACATTTATAATGCCGATTGCATTTATTGCATATTATCCGAGCCTTGTTATACTTCGTCCTGACAATATACCGCTGCTTTCGTGGCTTTCGCCGTTGTTTGGCTGTATATTTTTCTGGCTCAGCTATAAGTTCTGGATGTATGGTGCCATGCATTACAGCGGTACAGGTTCATAATTCATGACTGTATAATATTCTTCACGTTTTTAAATATTTATTTGAAAAAAATCACCTTTGACGAAATGTGTCAAAGGTGATTTTACTATATTTGAAATTTCTTTACTTTTTATTGTATTTTTCAAGAAGAAGCTTGATTTTCTCATGCGGATCGATAACAGTACTTATAGAAACATCATGATTGATTGATGCAATAAAGTATGCAATATACTTGGAAACATCAACCTCATGGAACCACTTTCTGCCGAGAAGCTCAGGAGTTCTGTAGGTTAGATTTGTACCAAATACACCGTCAATAAAACCGTCCTCATAAGCCTTATCAAATTTTTCAAGACCATTGGTAAAAATTGTATATGTAGCATAAGCAAAAATACGTCTTGCTTTTTTCTTTTTCAGGGCATAAGCCAAGTCAAGCATAGATTCACCCGATGAAATAATATCATCAGCAATAAAAATATCTTTTCCCTCAACAGAGTTGCCAAGATATTCATGGGCAACAATAGGATTTCTGCCGTTTACAATTGTTGAGTAATCACGTCTTTTATAGAACATACCAAGCTCTACGCCGAGAACCGATGCATAGTACATATTTCTGTTCAAAGCACCCTCATCAGGACTTACTATCATAAAGGATTCTTTAGAGAGGTCGATATCCTCAATATCTCTTAAAATAGCTTTAAGAACCTGATATGTCGGCATTACATTGTCAAATCCCATAAGTGGAACAGCGTTCTGAACTCGTGGATCGTGAGCGTCAAAGGTAACGATATTTGAAACCCCCATTGCCTCAAGCTCCTGCAAAGCACACGCACAGTCAAGAGATTCTCTGTAATTTCTGCGGTGCTGTCTGCCGCCGTAAAGAGTAGGCATGATAACATTGATTCTGTAAGCCTTACCGCTTGCAGCCTGAATAATTCGTTTTAAATCCTGATAATGATCATCAGGTGACATTGAATTTTCCTTTGAGAACATCTGATACTTGCAGTTATAATTTCCAACGTCAACCAAGATATAAAGGTCCTTGCCTCGAACAGTTGATTTAATAAGACCCTTGCCGTCGCCGGAAGAAAATCTTGGGCATTGTGATTCGATAAGAACCGTATCAACATCATATCCGCCTTTTCTTGCCCAATTAACAAGATAGTTATCAATCTTCTGACCAAGCTCTACGGCACTTTCAGTGGCAATCAGACCAACAGGTGCAACGCTTGAGGACTGATTAAACAAAACTTCACTAGCTGCTGTCATACTTTTTTCACCTTTCGCTTTTCACTTTATTAACCTGCGGGGTTAAAATCACTTGCAGAACTTTTCAATATAATTATTGATATCGCCTGATATTATTTGACGAGCACTTTCTGCATTTTCAATTTCGTCCACAGCAGTTGTTTTATTTTCAAGCTGCTTGTAAACTTTGAAGAAGTGTATCATTTCTTCAAAAATATGCTTAGGCAGTTCATCAATATTTGTGTAGGTATTATAATTCGGGTCATTAAATGGTATGGCAATTATTTTATCATCATGACGTTCATTGTCAATCATTCTTATTACACCAATCGGATAACACCTTACAAGAGTCATAGGATACAATGTTTCAGAGCATAACACCAGCACATCAAGCGGGTCGTTATCATCTGCGTATGTTCTTGGTATAAAGCCGTAATTGGCAGGATAGTGAGTTGAAGTATGGAGAATCCTGTCCATTTCAATTAAACCTGTTTCCTTATCAAGCTCATACTTTATTTTGCTGCCCTTAGCAATTTCGATTACGGCAACAAAATCGTCAGCATTAATTCTTTTCGGACTCATACTATGCCAAATATTCATAATTATCAAACACTCCAATAATTATAAAGGTAATTTGTTCTTATAAACATAAACCAATGCAGTAATGCTATAAAAGAACAATTTTCAACAAGTTGTTTTATGCAACGTTGTACAAAGCTTGTCAAAAGATTTTGTACAGTGTTGCCTTTACCTATATTAAGTATATCATTTTTTTACAATTTGTCAATAAGGGATGTCAATTTTAGTAACTATTATAGTTTTCTTAAAAATATAAGAAAAAAATTCGCAATTTCAGATACATATTTTATATAGTTGTTATATTTAATTAATTAAATATATTTTAATTGTAAATCTATTGAAATATTTATCGAAATACGGTATAATATTTTTATTAACAATTATTATATCATTTTCAATTTGCTTAATTATATTAAGGTAAAAGTAACAAAACCGATTTAATAATTGAAAATTTAATGTGTTTAAGGAGGTTAACTATACAATGAAATCATATAATATTGCTGTAATAGTTGCAGGTATAGACGAAGAATATCAAAATTGTATTTTAAACGGACTTCATAAATATGCCAAGTTAAATAATGTTAACCTTACCCACTTTATTGCGTTCGGAGGAATTTTAAAAAATCCCAGACATGATATGGGCGAATTTAATATCTTCACACTTCCTGATTTCAGTAAATTTGATGGTGCTGTTCTCCTGACCAATACAATTTCATCTCCGCCGGTTACTCAGCAGATTATCAGCAAAATCAAAGCAGCAGGTATTTATGCAGTCAGCATTGATTATGATATCCCTGAATTTTTCCATATCGGCATTGATAACCGTACCGCTATGATGGAAATGACACGTCATTTTATAAATCATCATGGGTTCAGGAAAATTAAATATATCTCAGGACCTTATGACAATCCTGAAAGTATCGATCGTCTTGACGGTTTTAAAAAGGTTATGCAGGAAAATAATATTATTGTAAATGAAAATGATATTTTTTACGGAGATTTCCGTTTTCCAAGCGGACGTGAAGCAGTTGAAACATTCCTGAAACAATCAGACGAATTGCCCGAGGTCATAATATGTGCTAATGATGCAATGGCAATTTCAGCAATATCTGCATTGAATGATGCAGGCTATAGTGTTCCGAAGGATATATCAGTTTCAGGTTTTGATAATACATATAATGCCCGCAATTATTCACCTGAACTTACTTCAGTCAAGCGTCCTCTTGAGGAGTCAGGCAGTATGGCTTGCAAAAAAATAATTGACGCACTGAATAATATTCCTCAAGAGAGGAGCGTTATTCTTGATATGATGCCGAGATTTACAGAAAGCTGTGCCTGCCCTGATACAATGAGTGATAAAATCGAAGTATATAAAAAGAAAAATTACAGGTTTATTGAGTATAATAACCGTTCGCTTTCGCTTATCAACAGAATGTCATGCCAGCTTATAGAATGTGACTCATTTGATGAATATATTTTAAATCTTAAAAGCTTTGTCCAGGAAATAGATGCAGAGGAGTTCTATCTCTGTCTTTGCGATGACTGGAATGAACAGCTTGAAACCTCAGAAGAAAATGGTATTAACGGATTTATTAATAATAAATTTACTTCTATCGGATATACAGATAATATAATTGTTCCTCTTGCTTATTATAACGGAAAATTTCAGGATTATTCCTCTTTTGATTCAAATGTTATGCTCCCGAGCCTGTTTGACGAAACAGGTAAAAACAAATTTTATTATTTTATTCCAATTCATTTCAGGGAACGCTGTCTTGGATTCAGCGTTATACTTAACAGTCAATTTCCGCTTAACAGCATTGTATTTCAGACGTGGAACATCACTTTGAGCAATACTCTTGAAAATATAAGAAAAATCATACATCTTGACGATGCAGTAAAAAAACTTAATAAGCTCTATACTATTGATACTTTGTGCGGTATATTCAACCGTTCAGGCTTTAAAAAGCAATCGGACGAACTTTATAAATACTGCATAAAAAGAAAACGTCCTGTTATGCTCATGTTTATTGATATGGACGGCTTGAAGAAAATCAATGACAACTACGGTCACAAAGAGGGCGATAAGGCTATTTGTGCTTTGGCTGACGCAATTCGTATGTCATGCGTCAATGGAGAGGTTTACGGCAGGTTTGGCGGTGATGAATTTATTATTTTTGCCGCTGATTATAGCGAAAGTGAGGCTTATAACCTTAAAAAACTGATAGAAAGCAATATTGAGCTTGTAAATAAAATGAACGGCTATGTATTCTCGATAAGTGCAAGTATAGGTTCGTATATTGCTGTTCCTGAGCCTGAATATGACCTTTTCCAAATGGTAACTCATGCCGATAATGTTATGTATGAACATAAAAAACGCAAGAAAATCTCCAAATATCTGAAAGGGCATATTGACACATTATAATAAAATCACTTTAATTTATCAGCAAGTTTGACAAAAAATCCTTAAATTATTGAAAACTATTGATTAATTATATCTAATGTGGTATAATGGTAGCAGAAACAGCAAATTAAATTACAGTTTCGGAAAAGAGTTTTTAAAGGAGGATTTATTATGAAAAACAATAAGACATTAAAAAGCATGTTACTACCTCTCCTAACAGCAGCAAGTATGATTTTTCCTATGGCTGTTGCATTTTCTGTAAGTACTTTCGCTTCGGGGACAACGATTGGCACATTGACAATTACAGGAGCAGATAGTACAGCAAGGTATAACGTTTACAAAGTCCTCAGTGGAAATGTTGATGGTGACTTTCTGATAGAAAGCGGTACAACTTTTTCAGGAGCTGATTTGAATATTTTTCTTGAAAAACTAAAAATAGATACTGTAATCGGTGCAGATTTTTCGTCATGTACTACAGCTTATGATATAGCATCTGTTTTATCAGGTTATGCAGATGATTCAGAAAAAGCTGTTGCTTTTGCTGATTTCGTTGTAAAAAATTCCAATCTAGTCAAAGAAGTTACAACAAATTCATCAAGCTCTATAAACTTAACTGAGGATGGTTTATATGTTATTCAAGATACAACAAATTATGCAATGCCTTGTATTCTCACTCCTTATGATGCAAGCAAGGGCCTTGATGTAGCCGTTAAGCATTCTGTTCCCTCTGTTACCAAGAAAGTATATGAAAATTCATATAATCAAGATGATGGCTATGGCACGGGCTATAATGATGTTGCTGATTTTTCTATCGGTGATAAGATGTGTTTTAAACTTATAGGAACACTGCCTGATAATATTGCTGATTATTCATCGTATAATTATGTGTTTCATGATAATTATAATTTAAAGAATAACAAGGGAAGTGTTTCTCTTTATAATGATAATTTTAAAGTTTATGCAGTACAAAATAGTGAAACAGCAAATGAAAACAATCAAATTACCGGTTATAATATTAACATTAATGGTTCCGGAATTACATTAAAATTTAATAATCTGAAATCTGCAACGTATACCAAAAGTGGAAATGTTATAACCTTAAATAAGGATACAAAAATTGTTATTGAATATTTTGTTCTTTTTCAATTATCTCCTGAATCAATAGGAAGAAATGGCCATACAAACGAAGTATACCTTGAATATTCAGCTAATTTTGACGGAAGTGGTACGAAAAAAACAAAAACAGATAAGGTTATTATGTTTACATATGGAATTGATGTAAATAAGATAGATGCAGATGATAATACCAAAGAGCTTAAAGGTTCAAAATTTGCACTCTATAAAATAGAAAACGGACAAAAATACTATGCTTATTTAGCACCCGATAATGCTAATTATGATTGGGATGGAACATCTTTTAATTTGGTATCCTGTGATGGATATCAAATGCTGGAATGGGTTCCTGGGGAATATGATGAAAATGGTACCTTTGTGAAAAAAGTTGGAGAACCAAGTGGCACTTTTAGTAATGAACCTACATTAACAGACGGACTTTCATTAAGCTTGATATATGGTCTTGATTCCGGAACATATTACCTTGTTGAAAAGGAAGCTCCTGAGGGATATAATAAACTTACAGAACCAATTGAATTTACAATCAATGCTGATACAAGTAATGGACAAAATGAAGATGCTGACGGAACAGAACTTAAGGCTCTTGAAGTAAAAGTAGGAGGAACAGTTACTAGTTGTAACCCTGAAACAGGCAAGGCAGTTATTAATGTAGAAAATAAAAAGAAATCAGTAATTTTGCCGTCAACTGGCGGTATTGGTACAAGAATATTTTACATAGTTGGCGGAGCATTAGCAGTTGGTTCAGGTGCGGCTCTCGTAGTAAAGAAAAGAATGGGAAAAAATAATGACGATTAAAATTCAAAGCCTGTCTGCGTAAATGCGGACAGGCTTTAATAAAGAAAATGCACCATACAGTGTTGACTGTATGGTGCATTCTTGTGCTTAACGCACATTTATTATTTTATTTCCAAACGTTTTACAGGCGGTTCTTCTGACGCTTTTTTCGGCAAATCAATTTTCAGAATACCGTCCTTATATTCAGCTGAAATATTTTCGGTGTCAACACCTGTAATATCAAAGCTTCTTGTATATGAACCGTAAGAGCGTTCTCTGCGGATATATTTTCCTTTATCGTCTTTTTCGTCCTTTTCGTTTTTGTGTTCAGCCGTCAAAACAAGGTATGAACCATTTATATCGAGCTTAATATCTTCCTTGGTGAAACCCGGAAGCTCAGCCTCCATAACATATTTTTCACCCTCGTCACGAATATCAGTCTTGCAGGTATTTACCGGCATTGAGCCGCCAAAGAAGTTCTTTTCAAAATCGTTAAAGGCATTAAAGATATCGAAACCACTTTTTTCAAAAGGTGTAAGTCCATACATAAATCATTCCTCCAGACACATTTGACGTTTTTTTGTTTTGCTTTTTTACATCATTCTGTTAATCTGTTCCATTGGTATTACTTCCTTTCGTTTCATTGTCTATATGATACTGCCGCTTTATGATTGAATTGTGATAAAATCATGTCTTTTTACAGAAAATTAGCAATCTATATATGAGAGTGCTAATCGTGGCAAGTGAAAATAATGTCCATGCATTACAGCATACTACTTTAAAGACAGTTAATTATGCTGTTTACAAATGTTGTATGGAGGATGCTATGTTTTTAGGTATTTTAAATTTATTCAGCAGCTGGATTTTTTTTGCTCTGCACGTTGACAGCATGGGAGTTTTCCCAAAACCGCTGAGCAAGCAAAAAGAGGAAGAATATTTTGAAAAAATGGCAAAAGGGGATAAGGAGGCTAAAAACAAACTTATAGAGCATAATCTGCGTCTTGTTGCACATATAGTAAAAAAATACGGAACCTCGTCCGTTGAACAGGATGAGCTGATTTCAATAGGAACTGTCGGTTTGATTAAAGCAGTCATTACTTTTGATTATTCAAAGGGAGCAAAGTTTGCTACATATGCAAGCAGATGTATTGAGAATGAGATACTTATGAATTTCAGAGCGTCAAAAAAGTCGGCAGGGGATATATTTATAAATGAGGTTATCGAAACCGATAAGGACGGAAATGCCTTAACACTCATGGATATTGTTGATGACGGTACTAATATAGACTCTCAGGTTGACTTGCTTATACGTTCGGAACAGCTTTATAAGTTTCTCGATAAATGTCTGGATAAAAGAGAAACAGAAATCATTATTTACAGATACGGACTTTATGGTGCAAGACCTCATACGCAGAATGAAGTAGCTGAAAAGCTGGGTATATCAAGGTCTTATGTGTCAAGAATTGAAAAAAAGGCGATAGGCAAGCTGAAAAAAATGTATGATAACAGTCCTTATTAACTTTAAAAAGGTATTGTAAAATTGCTTTGAAATGTGCTATAATATTAAGGCAACACCGCATAAAGCTTGTGCGTCAGAAACGCAGATAAATTTTTCGTCAGATTGCATAGAATTTTTGAAAGTATACTGTCGTATAGTGAGAAAATTATGTGTAATATGACGGAAAAT
>DJPR01000006.1:0-11448 GCA_002438605.1 Ruminococcus sp. UBA6407 | reverse complement strand
CAAAGTCTTTTGACGTGCTTTATACGGTGTTGCCTTAAGGCAGTTTATATATCAGTACCGCATTGTGTGATTTGAGCTGTCTTGGAATATTAAAATGGAAAGCAGGCGTTAAAAAATGGAGTTCAAAGTTAATAGCGGAGCGTGGGGTTCTATGTTTGGAATACCATGTATTGTTGCAGATAATTTTTTAAAGCTTGCAAGTGAAGCTCAGATAAAGGTTCTTTTATACATACTCAGAAATAATAACAGAATGTGCAGTACTGATGAAATAGGCAGAGCTGTCGGGATAACAGCTGAACAGGCAGATGAAAGCCTTATCTTCTGGCAGCAGGCAAATGTTCTTGCTGAAAGCAGTGACTCAGCCAATAAAAGCAGTGAAAACAATATTATGAAAACACCTTTTAAATCAAAGTCTGAAACAGCTGAAATCAAGCCGTCACCAAAACCGACAGCAATTAAGGAAACCTCAAGCGGCGGCTTAAAGCTTGCTCCTACTGAAATTGCAAAGCTTATTACCCAATCAGGTGAATTAAAGGGACTCTTTGAAATGGCACAAATACATCTTGGAGCATTAAATCATACTGCTCAGAAGTCACTTATATGGATGCATGATTATCTTGGACTTCGTGCAGATGTTATTGTTACACTGATTGCTTACTGTGCTTCAATTAACAAAACAAACATCAGTTATATGGAAAAAATCGCTTATTCCTGGAGTGAAAGCGGAATAAGTACATTTGAACAGGCACAGGACGAAGTGAACCGCATGACAGAGGCAAGGAGCTTTGTCTATGAGGTTATGAAAAGTCTGGAAATGAAAAGAAATCCGACCACAAAACAGCTCGAATTTATTATGGAATGGAAAAGTAAGGGATATACTGTTCCTCTGATAAAATATGCATATGAAAAAACAATCGAACAAATTGATATGCTTAAATTTGAATATATTAATAAAATTCTTATAAACTGGAGCAGCTGCGGCTTTAAATCGGTTGATGATGTTAAAAACTCCGAGCTTGAATTTAAAAATAGCAAGAAACAGTCAGAAAGCTCAGCTGATGCATCAAATGTTGATAAATATAAGGCTCTGATAAACAATTTCTAGGAGAATTTAAATGGATAATGATGTTTTTGACAAAGCACAGTCTGTAATGACTAACAGAAGAATGAATGCTGTAAGTGAAAATCAGCTTCGTATAGATGAAATAAGCCGCAAGATACCTGAAATAAGCGAAATAAACAGATATCTTTTTGATACAAGCAAAAAACTTATGGAGATTATTTCACGTCGTGAAAATGTCGGGGAGAAAATTGAAAAGCTGAGAAAATCAAATCTTGAAGCTCAGAATATGATAAGAAATATCTTAGTACAGAATGGCTATCCTGAGGATTATCTTGATATTCACTATAATTGCAGTGAGTGTCAGGATACAGGTTACTCAAAAGGGGAGCTTTGCAAATGCTTTAAAAAGCTTTGCGGAACGCTTTCAGCAAAAGAGATGAATAAAAATTCACAGATTAAGCTTTCAAGCTTTGATACGTTCAATCTTTCATATTACAGCGGCAATGATTATCATGTAATGAAAAGGATCTTTGAATTTACAAGAAGTTACGCTGAAACCTTCAGAGGCAATTCGGGCAGTATTCTGATGTTTGGCAAGACAGGACTTGGCAAAACACATCTTTCACTTGCCATTGCAAATGAAGTTCTGAAAAAAGGATACAGTGTTATATATGATTCGACTATAAATATACTGCGTAAAATAGAAAAGGAACATTTCGGCAAAAACAGTTTTGCTGATACCCTTTCTCTTATTCTTGATTGTGATTTGCTGATACTTGATGATTTGGGTACGGAATATGAAACTCCGTTTTACAGCTCAACGATATATAACATAATAAATACAAGACTTAACAGTGACAAACCAACGATAGTAAGCACTAATCTCGATTATGCGGGAATTGAAAAAAGATATGACGAAAGAGTTGTTTCAAGACTTTGTGCAGTTTATACCTGCCTTGAATTCAAGGGTGAAGATGTTCGTCTGCAAAAAAGAAAGTCATGTCAATAAACAGGAGGTTACCATGAAAAAAATCAGAGTAAATGTCAGCTCGCCTTATGACGTTCTGATTGAAAAGGACAGCATTAAAAACTGCGGAAAAATAATTTCAGAATTGACAAATGCCAAAAAAGCGGCAATAATAACAGATGATACAGTATCTGAACTTTACGGAGATACCGTTGAAAAATCCCTTTCAGACAGTGGCTTTACTACACTGAAATTTGTTTTTCCGCATGGTGAAGCTTCAAAAAATTCTGTGACGCTTAATAAAATATACGACTTCCTTTGTGCAGGCGAAATTACAAGACATGACATAATAATTGCTCTCGGCGGTGGTGTTACAGGTGATATGGCAGGCTTTGCTGCCGCTACATATCTCAGGGGAATAGATTTTGTCCAAATTCCTACTACGCTTCTGGCTCAGATTGATTCATCTGTCGGTGGAAAGACTGCTATAGATATTTCGGGCGGAAAAAATCTTGTCGGAGCTTTTAAACAACCATTGCTTGTAATATGCGATACAAATACTCTTGGTACTCTGTCACCTGAAATTTTTTCAGACGGAATGGCTGAAGCTATAAAGTACGGCATGATAAAGGATAAAGCTCTTTTTGAACAAATTACATCAAGAAATTACAATACAATTTCAGATATTATAGACGAGCTTGTTTATAAATGCATTGATATAAAGCGTCAGGTCGTAGAAAATGATGAATTTGAAAACGGCGAAAGAATGATTTTGAATTTCGGACATACAATAGGTCATGCAGTTGAATGTTACTATAATTACGAAAAGTATACTCATGGCTGCGGAGTTGCGGTCGGAATGTGTTATATTACAAGCAAATGCTGCTGTGATGAAGTTTTCAGAAGGCTTGAGGCATGCGTTAGAGCATATAATCTTCCGACATCAGTTCCGGCTGACATTTCACAGCTTTTGCCGTATTGCTCAAAGGATAAGAAACGTGCGGGCAGCAACATCAGCTATATCGTATGCCCTGAAATTGGCAAAGCTGAGATACGCAGGGCTTCTGTCAAAGAATTTGATGAGTTAATGGAGGGATAGTACAATGGATATTAAAATTTCTCCGTCAACGCTTAAAGGAAAAGTGAAGATACCTGCATCAAAAAGTTATGTCCACAGAATGCTTATCTGTGCTGCATTAAGCAGCGGAATTTCTGAAATAAAGGATATTTCATTTTCAAAGGATATATCAGCAACAATTTCCTCGCTTACAGAGCTTGGGGCTGATTTTGAAACATATAAAAATACGGTTGCTGTCAGGGGAATAGAAAGCCCCTGTGGCAAAGCGGTTATTGATTGCTGTGAAAGCGGCTCTACGCTGAGATTTATTATTCCGATTGCAGCGGCTTTGGGAGTAAACGCACAGTTCATAGGGGAGGGAAGACTGCCTCATCGTCCTATTGATATATACATTCGTGAACTTTCAGCTAAAGGCATAAAGTTTGATTATAATAATACTATGCCTTTCAATATCTGCGGACAGCTGCATGGCGGTACTTTTGCTCTTGAGGGTGATGTTTCTTCACAGTTTGTTACAGGACTTCTTTTTGCTCTGCCGCTTTTAAAGGAAAACTCAGAAATCGTGCTTACCTCTCCGCTTGAGTCAAAGCCGTATGCCGATATGACCATTGAATGTCTGAAAAAATTTGGAGTTGAGGTTTCAGAAACGGAGAACGGTTATAAAATCAATGGAAATCAGCAGTATAAGCCGTATAATGCCTCGGTTGAGGGAGATTATTCACAGGCTGCTTTCTTCTGCACTGCAAATGCTCTTGGCAGTAACGTTGCAATAAGCGGACTTAATCCCAACAGCGTTCAGGGAGACAGAAAAATCCTTGAAATAATTGATTCAATGTGTTATAATAAAAGTTGCCTTGGAAGTTTCAAAGCAGACTGCAAAGATATTCCCGACCTTGTTCCAATTCTTGCTGTTCTCGGCTGTTTTGGTAATGATACTTCCGAGATTTACAATGCACAGCGTTTAAGAATTAAAGAAAGTGACAGACTGCGGTCTGTATCCGATATGCTCAATAAACTTGGCGGAAATGTTACGGTAAAAGAGGACGGTCTTGTAATTGAACCTGTCAGAACTCTCCATGGCGGTGTTGTGGATAGTTGCGGTGACCATCGCATTGCTATGTGTGCTGCAATTGCAGCTCTCAGGGCTGACGGTGACGTTATTATACAGGGAGCTGAATCTGTTGAGAAGTCTTATCCTAACTTTTTTGAGGATTATAATAATTTAGGAGGTAAAGCCAGTGTCATCATTATGGAATAATAGAATTTCAATTTCAATTTTCGGTGAATCGCACGGACCTGCAATCGGTGTTGTAATTGACAATCTGCCGTCAGGAGAATACATAAATTCAGAGGAAATCCAGCGATTTATGGCAAGACGTGCTCCTAAAAAGGACGGAACAACGACCTCCAGAAGTGAAAAGGATATGCCGCAAATTATTTCTGGTGTCCTTAATGAGAGGACAACCGGCACTCCTTTGTGTGCATTTATACAGAATACCGATACTCATTCGGGGGATTATTCAAATATCTCAAAATTGGCACGTCCCGGACACGCAGATTATACAGGTACATTGCGTTATAAAGGATTTAATGATGTAAGAGGCGGAGGACATTTTTCCGGCAGACTTACAGCTCCGCTTTGCTTTGCAGGTGCCGTATGCGGACAAATCCTCGAAAGAAGGGGAATTTATGTAGGTGCTCATATAGCTTCAATACACAATATCAAGGATTCTAAATTTGATAGTATAAATGTTTCCCGTGAGGATATATTGAATGTAAGGAATAAGGCTTTCCCTGTTATCAATGACAGAAAAGGTAGGCTTATGTTTGAGGACATTCAGAAAGCAAGGCTGGGAATGGAGTCGCTTGGTGGAGTTATAGAATGTGCAGCTGTTAATGTTCCGGCAGGAATAGGCTCACCTATATTTGATGGACTTGAAAACTCCATAGCTCAGCTTATTTTCGGCATCCCTGCTGTAAAGGGACTTGAGTTTGGTGCAGGCTTTACAGCTGCAAAAATGGTTGGAAGTCAGAATAATGACGATTTCTATGTTGATGACAGGGGACATGTCAAAACAAAAACAAATAACCATGGAGGTATTCTTGGAGGCATTTCCTCCGGTATGCCGATTACTTTAAATGTTGCAGTAAAACCTACTCCATCAATTGCACAGCCTCAGAATACTGTTGATTACAGCAATCTTTCAAATGAGGTTTTAGAGATTAAGGGACGTCACGACCCTTGTATCGTTCCAAGAGCTGTTCCGTGTGTTGAAGCAGCTGTAAATATAGCTCTTATTGCACATATGATTGATTATCCAAATTTTTAAATGGTGATTGCTATGCAGGATGAAAACATCTATAAAATATCCGAAATGGCAGATACTGACATTAAGGACGTTTATACACTTAATATTCTTATCTGCTATCTCCTTTATAAAATCAATAAACCTGTAGAGGTGGAACAACTTTATGAAATTGCTGTAAGCAGCAGTATAGTCAACTATTTTTTTTATCAGGACTCCATTGATTATCTCCTGAAAAACAGTTTACTTTGCCTTGACAAAAACGAAAATGATACAGACTGTTATAATTTAACGCAAAAAGGCAGAGAATGTGCTGAAAATTTAAAATCGTATGTATCAAAGTCGCATAGAGATAAGCTTGTTCTGTCTGCAATGAAGTATTTTGCAAGACTTGAAAAGGAAAAGGAAGTTAAAATAGAGTATATAAAGCTCGATGAGGGTGGTTATTATACAAGAGTCCGCTGTCTTGACAGAAAGGCTGACCTTATGGATATTAAGCTTTTTGCTCCCGATTATACACAGGCAAAGCTGCTTGGAGAGGGAATTATGAAAAATCCTGCAGGCTTTTACGGTAAAATTATTGAGCTTGCTCTGGAAAATCAGGAGGAGGAATACGATTTAACTGATGTGTAATTATCTTATTGGAGGCTTTTATGGCTAATAAACGTAAAATTTCAGACAGGAAATATTCTAAACCGAAGTTAAGGTTTCACTTTGGAATACTCATCCTGATTTTTGTGCTTTCATTTTCGGCTTGCTTTGCTTTGTATATGTTTTCTGCAAATATGGATGATAATTTCTTTGAAAAACAAGAGAATAAAGGTAAATCGACAGTTGAAAAATCACAAAATATTTCAGAGGATGAATCTGCTGCAGGTTCTGAAAGCTCTGAAGAAAGCTCATCAACTACAGGCGTAAGCAATCCTGTACCCGAAAGTGATGCAAAGGATGAGGCTTATCTTAAAGAATGTGTGCTTGTTGCAGATTCGACCCTGTTTAGTACAGCCTCAAACGGCAGAATAAAAACTGTTATCGGAAATGATGTCTTGAATGCATCAAATGTAAATACTGAAAAAATCAAGAGCTCAAACGGTACTATTACTGCTTTTGAGATTTTGAAAGTCAAACAGCCTTCCGATATTTATGTTATGCTTGGCAGCGACTTGGGTACAAGCTCGGTGGACAGCATGATAAGCAGTGTAAGTACATTTGTTGGTAATGTTATAGGTTCTCTGCCGGATGCTTCAATTTACCTTATGCAGCTTCCGCCAATATATACGGATAGCGAAACTTTAACAAATGATATGATTAATTCGTATAATTCAAAGCTCCTTGCACTTGCAAACAGCTGCGGCATTTACTGCATAGATACAAACACTATTTTGAAGTCAAATGCAGGCAGTCTAGATGAAAACTATTATTCAGAGAAATCAGGAGGAATAAACTCTCCTGCTTACGATGTGTTGTGTGACTATATATTAACTCATACAGCTGAATAAATGATTAAGGCACTGATGTGATTGTTTATCAGTGCCTTTTATTTTGCAGTAAATTCAATGCTGAAGCATACAGACTATACTTTCAATTAACGTTCAGAATGCGGGCAAAGCGTTGTGACCGTGTGCTCTGCGATGACAGCAGCCTTACGGCGCTTACAGCCAGGCAGATAAAGGAACTTAAAAAGCGTAATGCTCAACTTGAGGAGGAAAATTTGATATTAAAAAAGCCATTGCGATATTCACGCCTCGCTCAGACAAAGATGGAACGACTGTACATACCACTTATCAAGGCGGAACAACATCAAAAAGATTTTATGATTATATAAAAGATATTTTAATTCCAAATCTTAAAAAAAGATGATATTGTGATTATGGATAATATGCGTTCTCATCATACAAAAATGGTAACACAGTTACTTGATGATGAAAACATTTCATATAAACTTTTGCCATCATATAGTCCTGATTTAAATCCGATTGAAAAGATGTGGTCAAAGATGAATGCATTTCTTAGAAAACAGAAAGTTCGTGCAGTTGATAAATTATCTGACGCTATCAATGATGCACTGAAAACAATCAGCGTATCAGACTGCATCGGGTGGTTTTACTCTTGTGGATATATGCAGTAATTTGTGGAAATGCTATAAACAAAGTGTCTTTTTCTATTTTTCGCTCTTTTTCTGTTTTCAAGTTGGTTAACTATAAAAATAAGAAACTCCGAAAAGAAAATTGTTCTTCTCGGAGTTTACATAAATTATTTTACGGGAAGTGCCTTGATTTGCTTAAGAATATACTTTTGAATTGCAACAGCGTCCTGGGCGTTTATACCATTGACATTGCCCTGAACGTCAGCATTCTTTTTACCTTGAGCAGAAAGGGAGTATTTCTTAGAATTTATAAGAAAACATTTTATTAATACAGCATCTGATATATCAACATTACCGTCACAGTTCGCATCACCGTAAAGTGTTTTATCCTCTGTATTATCTGTTGTCTTAGGAGTGGTGCCATCAGGCTCAACACCCCAAATAAGTTCGCCATCAACGTAAGCAGTAACCTTATCAGTCAATGCCGCAGCATCGTTATCATCTTCAAATGAAATAAGGTCAGAATAGCTGTAGTCGTTTGTTGAATCCCATACAGTATCAAATGTTTCAGGATTCATTTTATTTAACAGACCAAACTGATATACACGGCTTCCATAGAAATCGCAGTTAATCCATGAAATTTCAATATAGTATGTGCCATTGTCATCATATTTGACAGGTTCAGAAATATGAGCTTCATTTTTACCGTCCGTAAAGCTTTTTTCCTGGTCATAGTCAATTCTTGTTTCGATAAAGCTTATGTCCTCACCAGCTTCAAGCTGTTCAGAGATATTGAAATAATATCTTACTCTCATATCGCTTTCAAATTTCGGAGGATTTGTAGTTTCGTTGTGGATAACAAGTTTAACCTGAAGACCTGCATCTGTTTCCTGTGCTTTACCTGCTGTAACATAGATACCGAGAGAATCGTCCTTTGCCCCCGGCTTATTTTCAGACATATTGAAGTCTTCAATGATATAGTTTTTATCAGCAAGCTCCTTGCCCTCAGCACCGTAATAATGGTAAAGACCTGCAAGAGCACCTGTAAAAGCAGCATTATAGTCATCAGTAACTTCGTTATAGATGTAGTCTTTTGTTTCATCGTGGTGATAGTCCTTAGCATCAGGACCGCCTACAAGAGCACCGTAAAGTGTATGAACCTGATAAGTTTCAGGGTTATCCATAGCCTGTGTCGGACTGCAGTGAGCAGCTCTGTGATGAGGGAATGTGGCATAGTTGTTGTCGTATCCTACTTCATAAGCATATCCCATCGGATTATCACCGAGTATATATTCCATTTGGTCCTTAGCCCATTCAGCAAAAGTCATATCACCTGTTTCCTTAGCGTATACCATCGCACACATACCTGCTGCTGTATTATATCTTGCACTGCCGTAATCGTTAAGCATTGCAAAACCTGCAGGAGTTTTTGCGAGCCATGCACCGTCGGTTTCAGGAAGGTCTGCAATTTCCTTAGCAGTTATCTTTGTATTCCAGATTATATCATCCTGACCAAAATATTTATGAGCAGTTACAGGCACATCAAATTCAGCTTCAGCAGCGTCAGCAGGAGTCATGCCTGACCAGTATTCGAGGTTCCATCTGAATATGTACCAGTCTCTTGAGATATTTGTGATAGGAGCGAGTTTTGCAAATACACCGCCCCAGATTGTATCCCAGCAGTGAACCCAGATATTCTGCCAGCAGTTACCTGTATCGGAAATAATTCTTCGCATATAGCCTGTATACGGATGAGCACCCATTTCTCCGGTTACTGTTTCATCAACAGAAATAATATCATCGATGTAATCATAATTTTCTGTACAGTAGTAGAGCCATACAGCCGCCCATGCAAGCTCATCATAGTCATAGCTTGAGGTATAGAAACCACCGTCATAACCGAGTGATGTTACTGTAAGTGATTTATCGCCGAGGTCTGCATGAGTTTCAACGGCAAAATCATAAAGAGCAAGTGCATATTTAAGGCATTCTTCTGCATATTCAGGGTCAGTGTCTTTAAAGTTCAGATAATTTATGGCAAGTGATGCAGAAGCTCCGGCACATTGGTCTGAGGCAGGAGTTTCAGTGGTAGCAAAATATGCAGGTCTTTTTACAGCGCATGAGGAAGAAGCAACGAAAGTGCCGTCAACCTGAAGCTCAGGGGCACACCAATAGTTATGGTCGTTATTTCCTTCACCAACCTGATAGCAATAAGCAACAACCTTATCATTTTCATCGAGGAAAGTTGCCTTTAAGAAGTAATCGTTTATCCATCTCAGTTCATCTTCAACGTGTTCCTGCAAGCCTGTTTCAATGTATGAATCACGAAATTCATAATATCCCCAACCTACAGTAGAAGCAGAGTAACTTCCGGGAAGTCCGAATTTAACGTGGTCACCCGCATCGTGCCAGCCGCCTGTAAGATTAACACAGCCGTCACCATCGGGGTCAAGATATTCAATATTTTCCTTTATAAACTCGTCACTCATATTTGTGCCGACATAAAGACCTTCGGCTGCACTTGCACCGCCGTCACCTTTACCGCTGTCCTCGCTTGCTTTGCCTGAGCTACCGCCTGTTTCCATATGTACAAGAGGAATGTTGGCATCTTTTACATGACAGTTTCCACGCCATGAATAGTAGCCGTCATCAGCAACCTCATCACCGCATTTGTTTGCGTCATAAAAACACAATGCCAATTGAAGAGCTTGTGCAAAGTTATCATAATTGTTTGGATTTTCAGTATCAAGCACATAAGCATTGATATTGAGTACGGACGATGATGCAGCTATTGTACCACATGAAATAACTGCAAGAACAGACTTTAATAATCTTTTCGCCTTAATCTTCATAAGATATCCTCTCCCAACTTTTAATCAATACTGCACAAGGATTGTGCAGTGTTTTTAAGGCATACGTCTTTAATAACATACAATGAATTTTCAGTTTTACCGGCATTACATACTTAAGACAATATCGCATAAAGCACGTCAAAGGACTTTGCACTTCATAAACTTGCAAATTCTCCGTCATATTACAAATAATTTTCTCACCATACGACAGTATGCTTTCAAAAATTCTATGCAATCTGACGAAAAATATATCTGCGTTTCTGCCGCACAAGTTTTGTGCGGTATTGCCTTAAAATTTGATTTGACTTAAAGAAGATTTTTACTTTTAAGGCGGTCAAAAATGACAGCATAACCGTCATTTCCGTCTTTTAAGGAACGATTTACTCTGCTTATCGTTGCAGTGCTTGCACCTGTTTCGGTTACAATCTGGTTGTAGACTCTGTGTTCCGTCAGAAGCTTTGCAACCTGCAAACGCTGAGAAAGAGCTTTAAGCTCAATTCCCGTACATAAATCGTCAAAAAATTTATAACATTCATCGACATCATTAAGACATAAAATTGCTTCAAAAAGCGTATCCATATTTTCTGATTTTATTTTATCGATCATGATATATACTCCATTCTAAAGTATTTTATATAGTAAAATGTTAAGACAGTACCGCAGAACAGGCATAACGTAAAATGCAGCATTATCTTAAAACAAAACCAAACAAATTATATAAAAATATTTGTGTAGTATTGCAGTTAAACATCACTTCTATATTTTAGCACAATAAAATGTAAAAGTAAAGCATATTTTAAAACTTTTGTGCGAAGTTGAACTGCATAATTAATTTTGCAGTAATTTCAGATATCAGTAAAATATTGGATAAACTTTTATAGATATTATATCATATAATTGTGAGTTTGTCTACACTATTATATTGATTTGATTGAATAATTTTTTGTATTTCACGATATCCAAAAAAGAATAGTGGACTATAGTCAATAAAGTGGACAAGTAAAAAGGGAAAATTTACAAAAGGTTCATTTCAGCTTGATCATACGGCGTTCAGTCTTTGCCTGAGCGAGGAGTGAGAACCTGTCTTCACAAGCTA
>DJPR01000007.1 GCA_002438605.1 Ruminococcus sp. UBA6407 | reverse complement strand
GGTTATGAGCCCGACGAGCTACCTAGCTGCTCCACACCGCGATATATAATTATTAATGAATTCATGTTCTGTCCCATGCGACTTATTAAGTATATCATGCATTCATAGAAAAGTCAAGGACTTTTTAATATTTTCGTAAAATACAGAGCATTAGTTAATATATCACTAAATATTTTAAAAAAATATGTGAAATATCACGAAATCTGATTTAGCGAATCGGAAAAAATATAAACCGTTTAATTAACATTAACATTTTTTCTATTGATATTATATTAAAAAAATGATAAAATATGCATATAAAGATAAAACAGAGGTAAAAAATGATTAATAAAATACCTGCCGAAATAAAAAGGGCTCTTAAAAAGCTTGAACAGCATAACTTTGAAGCATATCTTGTTGGAGGATGTGTAAGAGATTTAATAATTAACAGACCCCCAAATGATTTTGACATAGCTACAAATGCAAAGCCTGAAATGATTATTGATATTTTCAAGGAATACAAAGCTGTACCAACAGGCTTGAAACATGGTACAGTAACCATTTTAATCGGAAAATATCCTATAGAAATCACAACCTTTCGCTGTGACGGAACATACACAGACTGCCGCAGACCTGATTCGGTGACTTATTCATCAAGTATATATGATGACCTTGGCAGACGTGATTTTACTATGAATTCACTTGCTCTTAATCTTAATAATGAGCTGATCGACATATTTAACGGTGTTGAACATATAAATAAAAAAATAGTTGTATGCACAGGGAATCCTGAAAAGAGATTTTCTGAAGATGCACTTAGAATTTTAAGAGCAATCCGTTTTTCTTCACAGCTTAATTTCAGTATTGAAAAAAGCACATCAGATGCAGTACATATTCTTCCAGCAAATTTAAAATATGTATCCTCAGAAAGAATAAGAGATGAATTCAATAAAATAATATGCGGTCCGAATTGCTGTGATGTTTTAATGAAATATTATGATGTAATTGAAGTGTTTATCCCTGAAATTGCCGAAAGTATCGGATTTGAACAGCATTCTCCTTATCATAAATATAATGTATGGGAGCATACTGTTATTGCTGTGAAGTCAGCTCCAAGCGACCTTGTTCTGCGTTTAACCATGTTTTTTCACGATATTGCAAAACCCGCCTGCTATAAAGAAGATGAAAACGGACGAGGTCACTTTAAAGGTCATGCCGCTTTAAGCAGTAAAATGGCAGAAAGCATAATGAAGCGTCTACACTATGATAATAAAACTATAAAACAAGTTACTACATTGATATTTTATCATAGTGATAAAATAAAAAACAGAGTGCAAATCAAAAAGATGCTGTCGATACTTGGTGAAGAACTTTTCTTCAAGCTGTTCGAGGTTAAAACAGCGGATAATTCTGCAAAAAATGATTTTGTACTAAAAGAACTTGAAGAATTTGATTTTATCAGGAAGCAAGCCGTTCAAATTTTAAACAGCAAAGAATGCTTGACCATAAAGGAACTGAAAATAAATGGTACATATCTGAAAAAATTTAATTTAAGCGGAAAAATGATAGGGGACACTCTGAATCATCTGCTTGATTTGGTGATAGAAGATAAAATCGAAAATACTCAGGATTCACTTTTATATGAAGCTGAAAATTTTATAAAGGAGAAAAACAATGAGAAAAGAACTGATTAAAAGCTTATGTTGTATAATATCAACAATAAATATATTTTCGTCTGCATCTCTTTTGAAAATCAATTCACTTGAGAGTAGTTTATATACAGAAAATCCGTCTTGTAAAACAGCTGACTTTCAGCTGCCAACGTTCAAAACTCTTAAAGGTGAATGCGAATTTTATTCTGCTTTGAACTTCAATGGTTCAAAAAAAGCAGCAATTTCAGATTCAGCTTATTTTCCTGCGTATTATGATATGAGGGAATATGGCCTTATAAGTTCAGTTAAAAATCAGGGCGATTATTCAACCTGCTGGGCACATTCTTCTGCAAGCTGTGCGGAAACAAATTTTATAAAATATAATCCGTCGGTCAGCCTTTCCGAACTGCATACAGCATATTATTGCTGGAGTGGGGGAGACCAGATGTACCAAAAAAATCAATCATCTGATAAGTACAATATATTTCAAAACGGCGGTTCTTGTTTTGCAGTAACAAATTTATGGGCTCAGTGGCTTGGACCTGTATCTGAAAGCCTTTTGCCATACAATGATATGGATTTTATATATGATGCTGAGCTTGTTGATAAATATAAATATTATTCTGACTATCATCTGCAAAATGCATATTTGTTTGACTATAACGATGACCATTCAAATTATAATCAGGTTAATAACACAATTAAGAATTTTGTGAAAAGCGGCAAATCGGTTGATGCGGCATATTGCAATAAAACTGATTATTATGACTATGTAAACTATTCATACATAACAAATGCATCTCCTGATGAAGCAAATCACTCAATCACAATAATAGGGTGGGATGATAATTTTCCCTCTAAGAACTTTCAGTCAAAATATCGTCCTGAAAATAACGGGGCATGGCTTGTAAAAAACAGCTGGGGAACAGATTGGATGGATAACGGCTTTTTCTGGTTATCTTATGAAGAAACCTCTCTTTGTGAATTTGCTGTTTACGAGCTTGAAAGCAATGATAATTATGATTTTATTTTTCAGCACGATTCATTTATTCCTGCACAGAATATGTCATCGGCGGCTGATGAGTACAGCCCGTCTTATTATGCAAATGTTTTTACAGCAGATGATGACTGCATAATTGAAGCGGCATCTACTTATTTTTCCGAAATTAATACAGAATATGAAATATCGGTATATACAGATATTGAAAATAATTCAGAAATAAGCCTTGGAAAAGCGTCTGCCGTAACAAGCGGTAAGGTTGACATTACAGGATATATGACCATTTCTCTTGATGAACCTGTTGAGGTTGAAAGGGGAGAGAGGTTTGCTGTTGTTGTAAAGGCATATTGTCCCGACAACGAGTATATAATCCCAATTGAAACATGCAGTGCTTTTATAGACAGAGACAGCGGTGAAATATATGAAGCAGGCGGACTAACACAATATTCTCAGATAAAAGAGAATACAAGCAAGGGTGAAAGCTTTTACAGTGAAAACGGAATAGACTGGATTGATGTTAAAGAAGAAGATTTTACATTTTCAGATGCTCAGAAAGAATCTGTTTTAGATCAGATTGAAGAAGCGTATGGAAAGGAAAAAGCCGATACATACAGGGAATTTGCTAAAAATGCTGACCTTTCCATAACAATGGGAAACATATCTCTAAAAGCATTCGGAAGTAAAAAAGATAAGGTAAGGTTTTCACACAGTGAAGAAAATATGCCATTGAATGAAAAGCTGGAGCTTTCATCAGTAAATAACAAACCTGTTTTTTATTCTGTAAACGGAGGTGAATTTACTGAATATACCGAACCTGTTTCCATAAATGAAGCAGTTGAAATTACTGCTTCTGTTGATAATATCAATTATTATACAAAATCATTTAAACCTGCTAAGGCTGAACTCAATGATTTACTTTACAAGGGTAATTCGTTAAGCGAAATGCATGCTGAACGAATTAATGAAAGTCATTATGTAATAAATGTGGATAAAAATACTGATTCTATTACATTCATGCCGATATCGCAGGGAAAGGTCACTTTATTGCAGGAAGATAAAGAAACTGAATTATCATCTTATAAGTACATGGAGGATTATTTATCAATACCATACGGAACAACAAATATTAAATTAAAGCTGACTCAGGAAAACAGACTTGACAATGAAGTGATTTTAACAATTAATTCAGCAGTAAGAGGCGACATTGACGAAAACGGGGTTATAGACGCAATAGATGCATCACTTGCCTTGACTATATACGCATGTATAAGTACCTCAAAGCCCACTGAGATGACCGAACAGCAAATGATTAATGCGGATGTTGATAAAAACGGAATTGTTGATGCAATTGACGCTTCCGAAATATTAACCTATTACGCTCTCGTTTCAACAGGAAAGAAATAGAACATATCCTAAGGCAACACTGCATAAAGTACGTCAAGAAAAACTTTGTGCGGTATTGCCTTAATTTTTGATTGATTTTCTTATATCGTTGTGCTATAATAATATCAGTAAATCAATGCCGATAATGAGAATAAGTTCTGTAGCAATGCAATAAAGATGAAAATACTCATATTATCGTTTTATTGATAAAGTTTCTTATAATGGAGATGTAATTCCATGAAGGTAAACAATGAAAACAATCCTGAATTTCTGAATGAATATCTTATGCATATTAAAATTGCAAAATTATTGTCAGAAAGAACTGTTCAGGAATATTACTTCGATATACGAATGTTTTTGAAATACATATATTCATATTATCATGAGGATTCTTCTGATGACATGCTGGACGCTGATATAAGTAATTTTAATACTGCGGATTTGGAAAAAATAACTATAACAGATATATATAACTTTATATTTTACGTTTCAGATGAAAGGAATAACAAAGAACGTGCCAGATACAGAAAAGCTGCGGCTTTACGAAGTTTTTTCAAGTATCTTTATTCTACTGCAAGATTAATAAGCAAAAACCCTATTGCAGACCTTGAAATTCCGTCACCAAAAAAGTCAATGCCTAAATTTTTAACTTTAGAAGAAAGTCAACGACTGCTTAGTTCCGCTACTGATTCGGAATCCGTAAGAGATTACTGCATCTTAACACTTTTTTTAAACTGCGGTATAAGATTGAGTGAATTAATCGGAATCAATATATCTGATATTGATTTTACGGAAAATAAAATGAGAGTACTTGGAAAAGGCAATAAGGAGAGAATGATTTACCTCAATAAAGCATGTCTGAATGCTTTAAATGAATACATTCCTATACGCAGTCAACAGGTTGGTACTGATGAAAAGGCTCTTTTTATCAGCAAGCAAAAGAAAAGAATTTCAAAAAGGCGAGTTCAACAAATCGTTGAAAATGCTCTTAAAGCAGCAGGATTGAGTGGGAAGGGGATTACTACTCATAAACTTCGCCATACTGCCGCTACATTAATGTATCAATATGGCGATGTTGATATTCTTACGCTCAAAGAGGTGCTCGGTCACTCAAGCATTTCTACAACCGAAATCTATACGCATCTTTCAAATGATATTGTCAGAGATGCATTTGAAAGCAACCCACTTGCATCTCAGACTAAAAAATAAAAAATATCGGAGGTTTTTGTTATGGACAGAAAAACATCTGTTGCTGCTGCCGTACTTGCAGGAGTTCTTGTTATTTTATTTTCTCAAGCTTACATGACTAAAATTGAACGAATAAATGAAAAAAATCAAAAAACGGAGAGTTCTGCGGCAGATAATTCTATCAGCATTTCTATTAATGTAGACGGTGTCGATACAAAAAAAAATTCTGAAAAAAACAATGATGATGAAGTAATAGCTGATGAAAACCCTGAAAATAATGCAGTTCAGATCAGTACATCCGAAAACGAATCAATAAGCAACGAAAGCTTTGTGACAACAATTGACATGAATGGTCAAACTAATATTGAAACGACTACTGAGGAGAAGTCAATACTTGACAGAGCAAATGAAAAGAAAACAGAACCTCAAAAAAAGTTTAATATCATTGATAATTATGAGGATACAACTGAAAATGCCGCAAATAATAACAGTGATAATGCAGAATAATTAAGGTAAATGTTAAGGTGGTGCTATGCATGAGCTATGGTGCCTCCTTAATTTTGCTGTTAAGTTTTGAAATTGTTATAAGCATACATTATAACTTCACAAGTATTTTTCTGTAGATTGAATATTTTTGTTAATGTTGCTTTTTTTTATTCTTTCTATTGACATTTATTATAATTTATTATATAATTAAACTGTTCTTTGATGTGGAATTGCAGCAAAACAATAAAGTGTTTTTTATCTTGTTTCAGTTGTGATATGTTTAATCAAGTGTAACTGGTAACTTGTATTTACAAAAGTCAATATGCCGCTGTGGTGGAATAGGCAGACACAAGGGACTTAAAATCCCTCGGTAGCGATATCGTACCGGTTCAAGTCCGGTTAGCGGCACCATCGAAAGAATGTCGATTTTACGGCATTCTTTTCTTATTCTCTGACTAATTTGGTAGAAAAGTTTCTTGTGAATGAGCGTTTTTCTACCGGATTTTTACCAAATTTTCTACCAAAATCGCTGCTTTTTTCAATTTCACTTTCATTTTTGGTCTTAGCACAAAAGATTTTTATCCCCCGTGTCAAGTTGACTTGATTAACTTTTTTTACTTTTTTTATAATGCCGCCGTGGTAGAATGGGTAGACGATCGGCACACTATTATCGCAGGTTCTCAGGTTGAGGACTTGCGACTTTTTTTGCTCTCAGAACCTTTATCATGGATAGCCTGCTCCGTATCTGCACTGTCTCCACCCAACACTTTGGCGATAGTCTCCGCAGACTCCACTTTGGAATGAAAGTCGAGGTGACTATAAAAATTGGCTGTAACATTAAATGTTGAATGTCCGAGCCACTCCTGGATCGCCTTCATGGATACTCCGTTTGCAAGCAGCAGACTGGCACATGAATGACGAAGATCATGGAATCGAATGTGTTTGAGCTTATTTTTCTGAATGATGTACTTGAAGTGAGAAGTCACAAAGTTTGGCGTGATCAGCTTACCGAAGTTGTCACGGCACACAAAGCCGTCATATTCCCTGTCAAAGTCTTTACCGAGGAGCTTCGAATAGTATTCTTCAAGGGTTTTGCGTTCGATCAGCATCTGCTCAATATGAGGGATCAAGGGAAAAGTTCTTACACTGGACTCAGTTTTAAGCTGATTTTCGACAAAGATCATTTCTTTGCCGCTGCCATAAGTGCTGGAGACCTTACGGCGAACCGTGAGTTTCTTTTCTTTAAAGTTGACGGAATCCCACTTCAAACCGATAATCTCGCTCTTGCGAAGTCCGTAGTAGGCTGCAATATGTACCACAAGTTCAAGTCTGTCGCCCTTGAATACTTCAAAGAGCTGTTCCAACTCGTCCTTGTTGTAGAAATTGGCTTCAAACTTCTGGATCTTCGGCAGTTCAACCTTATCTGCAACGTTTATATCGAGCATATCCATTTTTACAGCATATTTTAGTGCTTTGTGGATATTGGCGTGGTAATGCTTTACAGAATTGCCCGAAAGACCGCTGTTGTACTTATCGTTATAGAACTGCTGAAGCTGTAAAGTTGTCAGGTTGCCAAGCAGAAGATGCGGATAACGCTCGTCAAAATAGTTTTTGATCCTGGTGATATAGCGAGTGTAGCTCTGATGAGAGGTTCGGGCGAGTGTCGGTTTGATCGTTTCAAGCCAGTAATCAAGAAATGCCGTGAACTCAAAACCTGTCTTGCATTCAGCATCATCACTGAGGATCTCCTCGCTGAGTTCTGTCTTTTCCTTTTCCTTTGGAGCTTCCTTGACTTTTGTTAAGCTGCCTGTGAGAAACTCCTCATAGAACTTTGCTACAATGACGTTCACCTTTGCTGTCAGTGCTTTATAAGAGCAGTCAGCAGGCAAATCGGTCGTGACCCATTTTCTCTTACGCTTGCCACTGTCGTCCTTGAAATCAAAGACAACATAGTTTTTGCCTTTCTTATCGGCAATAATGTACTTAAAAGGCAGACTTGCTTTCACTTTTTTATCCTCCTTCGATTTGAAAGCGGTAGAAGTCTGCTGTTGACTCTTTGATTATAGCGCAGAACCAAATATAA
>DJPR01000045.1 GCA_002438605.1 Ruminococcus sp. UBA6407 | reverse complement strand
TTTCAACTTCTTTCTCCTTCACTTGCTTGCCCTCCCTTTGAGAGCGTAATGTTATTATACCACCGTCAGAACTAAAAGTCAATAACTTTCAATGTACATTCTATTAATAATTTTTGACTCTTTTTTAGCAATTATACACATTGGATTATGTTTTTATAATTATACTGCACTTTAATGAAATAATTTACATATTTATTACAACTTGCCTATACTTATTGACTTTAATTTCTTTCAATGATACTATATAAGTATAAATATATATAAAGGGGACATCAATTATGATGAACAAAAAAACAATTCTTTCAATCATTCTTTTAGCCTCACTTTCTTTGGCATCGTGCGGCAAAACAAGCGATTCAAGCTCTGAATCAAGCAGTTCAGCGAATGCAAATGAAACTTCCGCTATAGAAATTGTTACAGAAATCGTAACAGGCGATAAAACGGAAGCAGCTGCTGAAAGTTCACAAACTGAAACACAAGCAGACAGCACAGCTGAAACTGACCTACAGAATTCTGAATCTTCCGCACAAAGCTCTGAAAATGCTGAAAGCAAACCTGTCGATGTTAATTCATCCGACTCTGTCACAGAAGCTCAGCTAAGAAATCTCACAGACCAAAGCCTTTATTGCATGGCAAATATCTTTAGTTTGGGCAGTCTGCCTACAGTCGGCGAGCCAATTAAGGATAACCTTTACCAAGTAAGTACGGACAAGTTTGCTGATTACGAGGCATTCAAGAACTACATCTGCTCAATTTATTCAAAAGAAGAAGCTGACGTTCTTCTTAACAATTTCCCGTATGAGAACACACAGAAATACGTTAATTATGAGGGAAAGCTTTGTCTTGACAAAAACTATGACGGTTCTAAAGGCTATTATGTTGACTGGGACAATTATTCTATTGAAATCATTTCCCAGGACAGCAGCAAATGTGATTTTAAAGTTTTAACAACAGTAACATTGCCTGCTGAAAATCCAACTCCTGAAGATTATACTATAAATGCTACAGCAGTTTTTGAAGACGGCAGCTGGAAACTCACCTCAATGTTATACTAAGAGCTAATTACCTCCTCCAAGAGAATTATGCTTGAAAATCTGCACATATTTCTCATAAAAGGTTCTGTGGTGTACTGACACTGCTGTTCGCCACATCATAATAAAAATGGGAATGTTCAAAACAGAACATTCTCATTTTTTCTGTCTGCAAATAATCTGAAAACAATTCTGTTTGTGTTTTATGCTGTGTTGCCCTAGACAAATTCAACAAAATATGATATAATAATAACAACAAATACTATTATTCATTAGAAAATGCTGACGCTGCATTTTCGTGAAAGAAAGGAAAAAATATGTTTCATGAAAAATCATGCGGTGCAATTGTTTACCGAAGATTTCATGGCAATATAGAAATTCTCCTTATTAAGCACATAAACAGCGGTCATTGGTCTTTTCCAAAAGGGCATGTTGAAAACGGAGAAACAGAAATGGAAACCGCAAAGCGTGAAATTATGGAGGAAACTTCTATTGACGTAATAATTGACCCGACTTTCAGAGAAACCGTTACCTATTCACCAAGACGAGATACTAATAAAATTGTTGTATATTTTCTTGCAAAGGCAAAAAATGTAGACTTTTCTCCGCAGGAAGATGAAATTGCTGAAATCAAATGGGTTGATATAGTACATGCCGCAAATGTATTGTCATATGAGAATGATAAAATCATTGTAGCAAAAGCAAGAAACGTAATCAAGGAGTTAAGCTAGTCAAAAAAGTGTGAATTATAACAAATTGCAAATTAAAATCGGGATTCCAAAGGTTTTACAATTTTTTACACCATATAATTTACAAAATCAGGTAATCGAGTTTCCAAAGGGTTGATAACCCTTTGGTCAGGTCAAGGGCTGAAAGCCATTGCAGGGTGTGGGACAGAGTCCCACAAGCAGCCGCAGGGCGCTCTGCAAAGGGTGAATTAAAAACAGTCCAGTGGACTGTTTTTTAAGAGGGAACGCTCTGCAAGAGAGAGCGTTCCTTTATTCTTTTGCCTTTGTTTTTTCTCTTATCTTTTTATTATAAACTGGTAAATGCAATGTATATGAATATAAAGGGGCAGCCTTCACTTGTAAGGCATGCCCCTCTTTAGAAACAGTTGAAGGCTTTATGCGGGGCTTTGCCCCACTCCCCACCAGAGACGCTGTCTCTGGACTCTGCCAAAGGGATATTATCCCTTTGGAAACCCAGTTTGTTTCTCTTACAAACAGCAAAACGGGGCGGATATTGGTCATCGCAAATAAGGAACGATATAAAGTTATATAATACAGATAGTTTTGCACTCCCCGTATTTTTTTGCAACATGGCATTTTGCCTACATGAGTAAAGTAAATGTCGATATCTTGAATTTTCTTGCCTGTGGTTTCGTCCTTGACCTTTTCATGGATTTCGATTTTGGAAATAAAGGTGTGCAGGATTTCGGGAGTAAGCTCTTGAATATCAGTGAGCTTTCTGGCAAGTTCGATGAAGCTTTTGGAGCTTACTAATTTTGATTTCATTTCTTATACCACAGCTTCAAGTGTTGATATATCAGTTTCAAGCTGTTTCTTTTCTTCAACATAGCCATGTGACAGCATCTGAAACTGTTCATCTGTTACTCTGCTAAGAGCGTTGTCCTCATATTTGATTTTTTATATTGAAAAAATAACTTGATTATGGTAAAATAAGACTAATAAATATACAGATGGTGACAAAATGCTTAATATTGCGATTTGTGATGACAGTAAATTTGATGCATTAGCTGCAAGAGAAGTTATCAGAAACACTTTGAATAATCTGAATAAAGAAGCGGATATTGAATATTACTTAAATGCTGAAGATATACAGAATAAGCTTCTGAAAAGAAAAGAACCGCTTGACTTGCTGATTCTTGATATAGATATGCCGGGTATTTCCGGACTTGACCTTGCTGAAACACTCAGAGCAAACAATTTTAAACTGCTTATCATCTTCCTTTCAAACCATGAAGAGTTTGTTTTCAAGGCAATTGAATTTCAGCCATTCCGATACATAAGGAAAATTAAGCTTGAAACAGAAATGCCTATTGCTATTCAATCGGCTGTTAAAGTTATTGCAGCAAACAGCGACTTGCATATAACACTTGACACTGATGATGGCAGCATACGAATAATGATGTCGGAAATTATGTATTATGAAACAGAAAAGCGTAAGGTAGCAGTAATTTTAAAAAACGGAAAGAAAATTATTGTAAACAAAAACATTACTGAAATGCAGGAGCATATCCAAAATGAGAAATTCATTATGATTCACAGAAGCTGTGTTGTCAATGTTGATCATGTGCATAATATTCACGACTATGCTGTTATACTTGATAACAATGAAACATTGATAGTCAGTCGCCCCAGATATAAAGCTGTTAAACAGAAAATCCTGAAAATGTGGGGTAAAATTATATGAATGCTGTATTTTGGATTATTGAATTTTGTTCTTCTTTTGTTGAGGCTTTTTTATGTACAATATTTTGCGGAACATTTATTGAGAAAATAGATTTAAAAAAGAATCTCAACAAAAGAATTATTGCTGCTTTAATTGCAACTTCAGCGATGTTAATTGTAAACCATATTAATATCTATTCAGTCATAACAGTAGTTTTTGGTTTGGCCTTAATGGCATTAATGTCTTTTGCTGTCTATTCAAAGAATCCATTAAAGGCTTCTGTATTAGGTATCACTTTTTTGTTGTTAATAGCTGTAATCGATAATGTTGTTGTTAGCATAATTTCCTATGCGTTAAAGATACCTACAGTTGAAATTTATCAAGAAATGTCATTGTATCGTGTTTTAGCGATAATAAGTTCCAAAATTATGCTTTTATTTGTTGTTATTGCAATGAATAAGTTCTTTTCAAAAAGGAGAACATTGCAAAGGAATTATTTGATAGCTTTGTTTACCATTACAACTATAATGTTTATCATAACGGTCTTAATTACGTTTATAGATATAAAGAATAATGCTGTTAATTCGATAGTATCAATCCTTTTCTTTACAGTTATGCTGATACTGCTTATGATCATCTTTTTTGGAACATTTAAGCTTACAGAGTATTATGAAAATCAAGAAGAACTTAAACTTACTACACTTAAAAATCAGATGTTGGAAAAATCAATGAGTGAAACAGAACAGACCTTTATGCTCTGGAAGAAAAGTATGCATGATTACAAGCATAATATTGCAAATCTAATGTCGCTTGCCAATAATAATGACATTGAGGGGATAAAGCAGTATCTTCAAAGTGAGAATAAACTGCTGAGCAAAAAGCTGTTTTACTATAAAACAGGAAATGATACTGTGGACACTATCCTGAACATAAAGCAGCGAGCAGCTGAAAGTAAAGGCATTACGTTTATTATCACTGCTAAAATACCAGATAATTGTATTGTAAAGTCAGCTCATTTTGCATCGATCCTTGGAAATCTTCTTGATAATGCAATTGAAGCGTCGATTGATGAAGAATTGCCTTTTATTGAAGTAAAAATAAAGCCTGTAAAAAGCTACCTAATGATTGTTATTTCCAATAAATGTACCAGAAGTAATATTAAACTGGAAACAACCAAATCAGATAAACAGCTTCACGGAATAGGTATAAATTCAGTTAAACAAACAGTAAAAAGCTATAAAGGAACTTTTTTAACTGATCATACAGATGGAATATTCAATGCAGAAATTATGATACCAATGTAAATTAAAACCGGTTTGAAATTAATTTTTTCAGACCGGTTTTTTATTAAAAATACAATTCGCGCACAAAAAACGACAATTCGCGCAGGATTTTACAATTATAGTTTTTTATATGCTATTATATAGTTACAAGGTCAACCGTGAATATTTCCTTAGGAACAGGAAATAAAATTGGAACAAGAAATTATTCATTGTTCCGGAAAGGAAATGAAAGGTATGAAGGCAAACTTTTCAGCTGTTATAAAAAAGGCTATTAAGAGTGCGGCACATATTTCAAGCGAAACTACATCTTTCGTAGGTCTTTATCAGCCCAAGACACCCAAGGCGCTTGTTAAGTCCGAAAAGAAGTGAGGTGTGGTAAATGTTCCATAACCTTGCTGTGGACATTGCATTTTTGCTGATAAAAAACAAAATAGTCGATATTGAGCAACGTGATATTTATGTATATGGTCTTGAAGTTATTCTGCTAAACGCAAGCTTACTGCTTGTATTCCTTATAGCAAGTCTATTAAGCGGTACTATGATCAATTTCTTGACATATATGATATTTTTCCTCCCGATAAGAATATTCTCTGGAGGATTCCACGCTAAATCAAGCGACAGTTGTTTTATTTTATCAACAATGATGTATGGTATCTCAATTGCAATAACAGCGTCTTTTCCGTTGTTATATCAGAACTGGAAATGGACAATTGCAGGGATTATCTCCGTTATCATTATATTAGCGTTATCACCGATGATAAATGAAAATAATCCATTGACAAAATCACAACAGAAAAGAAACAGGATAATCGTATACATATTACTTTCAGTCGACCTTGTCATATATATCCTGTGCTGTTATTTCAATTGGCAAATCGTTTCAAATGAACTTGTTTTCGTTGTTTTCGACGCACTTTTGCTTCTGATGGGAAAAGCCGTACCTTATCTGGAAGAAGATAACGAATTCAACTGAATTAAAAAAGGAGGAAAGTATGAATTTAAAAAAAATCATTGTAAACTCTTTTGTAATATGTAGTATGGCTTCTGCTCTCTTGGCTACAGGACTTTCGGCTAATGCTGCAACAGTTTCTAAGACTCTATCAGTATCAGGTTTTTATTCTTAGAACCTGTCTTCACAAGCT
>DJPR01000017.1 GCA_002438605.1 Ruminococcus sp. UBA6407 | reverse complement strand
GGAAGATTGGTCAATGCCGACTTCTTCGCTCTCTTAGTTTTTCTAAGAGAGCTTTTTTGATTATAGTGAGGTGAGCTTATGACAAGTCATAAATACAAATCAATGAATAGTGAGCAGAAGCATAACTTCATAAATATGGCGGCAGTTGTAACAAAAGACAATATAACTACTGTAAGCTTTGATATATTTGACACGCTTGTTATAAGTCCATTCTGGAAGTCATCGGACGTATATTTTCTCATGGAGAGGGAGTTCAAGAATGCATATACCGGCAGCAAAACTTTTCATGAGCTTAGAATTAAGGCTGAAAGCAAAGCAATAAAAAAGTGCGGACTAAAAAAACCGACACTGGAGGAAATTTATGCCCAGCTTCAAAAAGTAAGTAAAATAAGTCCTGCATCTGCTGAAAAACTGATGAACAGGGAGCTTGAATTGATACGTTACTATTCATATCCCCGTGACTGCGGTCTGCGGCTTTATAACGAAGCACTGGACTCAGGAAAAAAGGTTGTGCTTACTACCGATTCATATCTGCCGAACGAAACTATAGGTCAGATTTTAAAGGACTGCGGCATAGAAGGGTATAAGGCTGTTTTTATAAAAAATCCCGAGCAGTTGAAAAGAGTTAACGGAAGCATATTTTCTATAATGATTAGTAAGCTCGGATTAAAGCATAATGAGCTTGTTCATGTAGGCGGAGATTTGCATGAAGATGTTGAAGTGCCTGTTTCACAGGGGATTGAGGCTGTTTATATGCCGTCTACTCAGAAGCTTTTAAAGAAGTCGGGACGCCTTGTGGATTATATTCATAACAAGATTGGAAACAGCTTTGAAAGTGTGGAAAATCTTAATCTGCGATGTATTTTATCGCTTTATTCGGAATTTGCATTTGATTATCCCGGAGCAAAGATTACTACCGGTGATTTCTGCGGATCATACGAAAATATGGGATTTGCTCTATTAGGCACAATCGGACTTCTGAAAGACTATGCTGTTTCAAATGAAATAGAATCAAAAATTCTGGCAGCATTTGAAAAGGACAAAAGGTTTGTAACGGGAAAAAATACTTTGATTGAAATGTATGAAAAGCACTTCGACAAGTTCCTTGAGGCTTATGGTTATAAAAATTGTGATGTAATATTCAAGTTCTTTGTAAAGCATGCGGCAATAAACGATACAATATATCTGCAAAAATATATGTCACGTCTTGATATGCAGGACTGGACAAATCAGATTACCGAGCCAAAAGTGAAGTCAGCAAATAATACGGAGTATCATTATAAAAAGAGTCTTTTTGATAAGCTTTTTTTGAGATAGCAATAAGGGAATGTTCCATTTGTGGTACATTCCCTTTAATAATTATAATCGGTCAAGCCATGAATAAAGAGTTTTTGCAATATCCTTGTATACGGTAATATTGTCCTTTTCGTTCAGTATTTCATGACGCATACCGTCAAAAAGTCGGTGTGAAACATTTTCATATCCGATGTCAACCATAAACTGAACAGCCTTAAAGAATTTTTTCTCTGAAATGATACAGCTGTCATTTTTGCCTGATAAAAAGCGGATTGGCAGAGATGGATTTTCAAGACGCCAGCCGTTCTTTGAATATACCTCCTGAAAAAGTCCCAGAATTGCCGCATAACCATTAAGTGTAAAAATGTAGTTGCTGTTTGGATTTGCATTAAATTCCTTAACGACTTCCTTATTGCTGCATATCCACGCATTACTTTCAGTTTCCTTAAACGGCTTATTAAATTTATTTTGGATTATGCTGTTGATTTTCTCACTTCTGTAACGGCTTCCTTTTTTCTTCATCATGGCCTTGTCTGCACTTAGGGCAAATTTATAAAGCTTGCTGTAGCATGGACAGCCAAGCACAAAAAGTCCCTGAAGTTCCGCATCGTACTGCTTTAAATATGCTCTTACACCAAGCGAACCCATGCTGTGTCCCAACAGAAAATACGGAGCAGAGGGATATGCTTCTTTAACTATTTTTGTAAGCTGATGAATGTCCTCAACGTATCCGACATCACCATTTTTGTATAAAAAGCCTAAGTCGTCTTTGGAGCATACGCTTTTTCCATGACCTCTGTTATCGTGGATAACGGTAATAAAGCCTTCTTCGGCAAGATAATCCATAAAAGGGAAATAACGCTCCTTATACTCGCACATTCCATGAACGATTTGAACAATTCCGTTTATATTTGATGACGGAACAGCAATTGACGCATCTATTTCAAGTCCATCAAAATCAGATGTAAATTGAAAATTTTTAACGGCTGCGTTTAGCATACAAATCTCCTTTCGTACATGTTTTTATATGTTATGGCAATAAGTTCCTAAAATTACATAACTATTTTACCATATTATTATTTATAAATCAAGTGCGAAAAAGGAAAGTTCATACAGAAAAACAAAGTTGGAACACAAAAGGCGAACTTAATGACATTCAGAACAAAAGCTGGTTTTCCAAAGGGTTGATAACCCTTTGGCGGAGTCCAGAGGCAGAGCCTCTGGTGGGGTGCGGGGCAAAGCCCCACATAAAGCCTTCAAGCGTTTCGTACAGGGTGAATTTTAAAACAGTTTCAACTGTTTTAAAAGAGGGGCATGCCTTACAAGTGAAGGCTGCCCCTTTTTAATTTGACAGTTGTTTATTTTAAAAAGAATAGAATAAGGGAACG
>DJPR01000004.1:4298-7256 GCA_002438605.1 Ruminococcus sp. UBA6407 | reverse complement strand
TCCGAACACGGTAGTTAAGCTCAGTAACGTTGATGATACTTGGTTGGTGACGACCTGGGAAAATAAAACGGTGCCGGCATTTATATTCCTCAATAGCTCAGTCGGTAGAGCGCGTGACTGTTAATCACGATGTCGCTGGTTCGAGTCCAGCTTGGGGAGCCAAAGTAGTTTTAACTTGAACCTATTGAAAGGCAAAGATAGTAATGTTTGCACATATCTCTTGCTTCTCAATAGGTCAAGTTTTTTTATTGACCTATTGAGAATTAACAATTTTATGCGAGAGGTGAAGGCTTCCGTATGCTTACAGGAATGTGAGTGTACGGAAGCTTTTTTTTGCCACAAAATCCAAATGAGGTGTGATATATGCCAAAAAACGAATTTGATTATTATTACGGTGTTGAAGCTGAACAATTTACCTTTATCCGAGTGCCGAAAGTGCTTTTTACCGATAAGGAGCATTTCGGAAGTTTATCCAATGAAGCAAAGCTGTTGTATGGACTGTTGCTTGAACGTATGAGTTTAAGACGTAAAAATAACTGGATAGATAAGCATAATAGGGTATATATCATTTTTCCTGTCGAAGAAATTGAGGAAAGCCTTGATGTAGGTCATGAAAAGGCTCTCAATCTTCTTAAAGAGCTTGATGACCAATCGGGGATTGGACTTGTGAAGAAGAAACGCCGGGGTCTGGGACTGCCGTCAATTTTGTATGTGAAGAACTTCATTGTCAAAGGAGAGCAAAGCAGCGATCATGCACCGACATCAAGAAGTTCGGAAAACTGAATTCAAGAAGTCGGAAAAACAGATTTCAAGAAGTCCGAAAATCAGACTTCTGCAAATCCGAAAAACAGGCTTCTTGAAGTACGAAATTCGTACTCTAATAATATTGATATAAATAATACTGATATGAGTTATATTTACGATCAATCTATCAATCCGCCACGGACGGACTTTCAAAATTCTTCTCCCGGAGCAGTTGGAAATGACGGATTGATTGACGGAATAGACAGAAACACAGTTGAGGAAGAAGTTAAGAAACAGATTGACTATGATTGTCTTATATCTCACCCCGACAGCTCTGTTGTTCAAATGGCAGAAGAAATAAAAGACCTTATGGTCGATGTTCTCTGCGGAGAGCGAAGTGTGGTGTCGGAGGGAAAACGTGTTTCGGAAGAAACTGCAAAGGCAGCATACAGGAAAATTACTTTCGATCACGTTCAGTATGTGATGAAAAGTCTTGTAAGCTATCCCGATAAAATCAGCAGGATTGACCGTTTCCTGACAGCTTCTCTATTCAACTCGGTTTACACGCTTACAAATTCAACATTTGCAGGTTTTGAACACGATATGAGAATGAAGATGCTTTAGGCAAATAAATTTCACAGCACCCGTTAGAGTGCTGTGAATATATGATCACAATAATTTGAAATTTGTCTAAATTATATAATTAACTATTCCATATATTAAATGACATAATGTAAAAACGGAAATAGGAATAACTGCAATCATATTTTTTCTATCAACAGCAAAAAACAAAAAAGCCAAACAAGGCGGTATCGTTAATCCCGAAATGTCGCTTCCCGAAGATTTTGATATTCTGTTCTTCGGTGAAAGCGGCGGCAGGAAGAAATCCAAGAAAACAGTCAAGCTTATCGCAGTAATTTCCGCCGTGTGTGCAACTGTGGCAGGGGCGGTTTTGATTATCCGTCACAATGCGAAAAAGCCGAAAGTGTGAATTATGAAAAGAATGCTTATAGAAGAAATCGAAAAGCTGGACAGAAATTTTCTTACTCCTGCCGAAGCGGCTGCGGCCATGGAAATTTCACTTTCGACCTTTTACCGAAACCGTGAAAAGATGAAACTTCCAACGGTGAGGTCTGGACGGAAGCTACATATTCCTAAAGACGCTTTTCTCGAATTTCTGCGTTACGGAAAGACGGGGGACAGGCAGAAGTGAATTTTTCCGAATCATCAAAGGACAGCATCACAACAGTTTGCTATGGAGAAGTTCGTGAGTGGGACGAAAGATCGGAAGCGAGAAATCATTTCCTTGAAGCTATGTGGACTATAGTTTATGCGATATTCACTAAAAAGGCTGTTTTTCATCTTATAAGCTCCGAAACGCTTTTTTGATCTTGCATAAAGCAATAAAATACAGTTTCGTATCTTACGATTTTCAAGTTCTCTCTTCAATATTTTGCGGTGAAGAAACTTGTAATATGTGCTTCGGTTAACGTTCAGAACACGGCAAAGTGTTGTGACCGAATGCTCCGATGACAGCAGCCTTACGGCGTTCAGTTTTTGCCTGAGCGAGGAGTGAATATCGCAATGGCTTTTTTTAATATCAGGTTTTCCTCACATTACACTTAAGGAAATTGTGAATACTCTTGAATTGAAAACCTGCATTGAAACTGTAAGAAAAGCGTTGGTGAAAATGGGATATTCATATAAAAAGAAGTCTCTTCATGCAGCTGAACAGGAGCGTTCCCGATGTGCAGGAAGAACGCAAAAAATGGAACAAGAATACATTTGGAGTAAAGGCTGAAAACCTTGTATTTTTTGATGAAAGCGGCGTTAATACAAACTTCACAAGGCTCTATGCCCACGCTCCAAAAAATGAACGGGCAGTTAATTCTGCACCTTTAAATAAACCTGTCACAACAACTGTATTGTCATCAATTCGACTTGATGGAATGACTGTACATACCACTTATCAAGGCGGAACAACATCAAAAAGATTTTATGATTATATAAAAGATATTTTAATTCCAAATCTTAAAAAAGATGATATTGTGATTATGGATAATATGCGTTTTCATCATACAAAAATGGTAACACAGTTACTTGATGATGAAAGCATTTCTTAGAAAACAGAAAGTTCGTGCAGTTGATAAATTATCTGACGCTATCAATGATGCACTGAAAACAATCAGCGTATCAGACTGCATCGGGTGGTTT
>DJPR01000004.1:0-4286 GCA_002438605.1 Ruminococcus sp. UBA6407 | reverse complement strand
ACTCTTGTGGATATATGCAGTAATTTGTGGAAATGATATAGTAAGGGATATAAGATAAATCTGGAGCTGAATATGGATTATGAGCAGTTTTGTGAGGGGTGGAATGGGTTACAGTTTGCCAATGTTTAGATAATAAGCATTGGATTGTCATCCTGTAACTATGATGAGATAGAGGAAAAAACTCCAAAAAAGTTTGAATTGTTTTAAAATCGCGGAATACACTCCTAAAAATATTGACATAATTAATTTTTAGGAGTATAATGTATATAATAAGACTGCAAGGGAGGCTGGTATATGCAAAATCGTATTGAAAGAACCGTATATCTTGAGTGGCTGAAAAACTGGAGAGAAAAGCAGATTATCAAGGTTGTATCAGGCGTAAGACGTTGCGGCAAATCTACGCTGTTTGATATTTATAAGGACTGGCTTATAGAAAACGGAACAGAGAAAAGTCAGATTATCAGTATAAATTTTGAAGATATCGAGTTTGAACATCTTTCCGACTATCACGCTTTATATTCTTACATCAAGGAGCGACTTACTGCAGATAAAATGAATTATATCTTCCTTTACTCGTAATTTATATGTTTCTTTTAGTTCATCGGTTCTATGAAAAATCTGTTTGTAATCATTGTAAATTTGCTGTTCAATATTCTCGATTGCTATTGCTTTTGAATGTTCTTTAATATAGGCAATATCTTTTTCAAAGCAGTTCTGTTCTCTGTAAAGTTGTTTTACCTTAGCCTCTAAAGCACCATTTTTTCTGCTGGAATTTGATATTATACTAAATAATTCACTTGATGATAGCGAATAAAGGTCAAAAGATATATTTAGCGATTTGTCATATCTTAATTCAAAGTTATTTAAGTTTCTATTCTTTTTGTAAGCTAATAGCCAGTTATACCATACCTTTTTGAGACTTGCGTTTGCAATTTTTGTCTTTTTAACTTGTATTGCCGTATAGGAATTGTTTTGAGAATCTTTTTGGGTTGCGCATAAATACTCGGACTTGCTGTCAATGTTGTTTTCAGTAATTGCTATATCATCCAGCGTTTCAAATTCTATCGTGTCATTTTCTTGAATACTAGGAAGCAGGGAAATGAAGAGTTTTATCTGATAAGCATATCCGCCAAGTGAAACTATTCCTGGATTAGTACTCATAACGCACACTCCTTTATGTGAAATGGTTGTTTTTCTATCTTCTATAATTATACACTATTTTGCTTAAGATTGCAATATATTTTATATCTTGCTAGTAGTTCATATGTAAAAATAATTGGTTTTAAATGATGGATTATGGTAGTATAGATGGAATGCTTTTGAGGTTGGACATGGACTAAGAGCAGCTTTTAAATGAATTACAATGTATATGTCTGTTGCTTCACAGGTTGAAAAATATATAGAATAGTGGTTTGTATATGGAATATAAATTACCATTGATTAAATTGACTAGAATAATTGTTATAAGTTTTAAAGTGGATAGTATCGTTCGGCGCAAGTTTCTTTATGAAAAGTGACGATTAATAATGTCGATGTAGTATATAAAGAAGTGTTTACAATAACAATGCGTGGTATATGCATTGAATATTAAGGGAGTGGCGGAGGATTCGATTGACAATCATATTGTTATTATATGGTAGAATTTAATTATAACCGATATAGTCAAATAGTAGAAAACTTAATTATAATTATAGGTCGTCATAGATATGCATTAGTCGTTTTATATTTCGATATGGGGGTGGATATTATGTTGAATGATATGCACTTGATATTTATGGCTAAATATGTTATAATCAAAGTGATAAAGTATTTCTTTAAAGGATAGAAAAATAATTCTGATGTCAGTCAGAAAGCAAAATAGATTTTCACCAGCAGTGCTTTGTGCAGCTTATACCGAAAAGTAAGCGGCTGTGCACAGAAAGGTGAGCGATGGTATTATACGATTCGTAGCCTCTGTCTGTAATAATAATTGAATCATGTTTTATGTTATCAATCATACTTATAAGTGCAGAACGTTCATTTGCACTTCGGCTGTTCTGTAAAACAGCATCAACATAACGCTTATTCAACAAGTCATACAAAGCATTCAGATGCATCAGGTTATAGCCTTTTGAAAGATTATTGGCACAGTAATGAGTTCCGTAATCATCAGGAATAATAGGAATATCAGAACCGTCCACAGCGTAAAGCCTGTAGCCATGAAAGAAACTTGTCTGAGAGAATGTCTCATTGAATTTATGGAATAGATACTGAAAAGCTGATGGCAGAATCCTTGCTTTGTGCTGAACAATAGCCGAAACTGATACTGCTTTTTGCTCAAGACCATAGAACTCCAATAAGTTCTTTGCCAAGTGTTTGACTACCCATACCAAGAATGAATTTCATTGTTTTTGAAAATGAAAGTTCACTTTTGCGAACAAAATCCTGTTTAGGATCAGCCACGAAAGCTGACACATTTTTCTCCATGCTGCAGATAAGCGTATTAAGCTTGTTTTTCACGATATTACAGTAATTTTGCACGGTAAAACCTCCAATCAGATGTGTATATCTGATTAGCTGCGCCGCACATTTTTCGGCTTTTTGTCAATACCTTTTTGCGGAAATTTACAATATATTCATAAAAAGTTGTAAGAGTTTTTCGCTCTTTCTTCTTTTTCTTAGCTTAATGACATTACACTCAGCGGTAGAGTGTGGCAAAACATCCTGGTAGCTGTGGCAGTTGGGGAATATACAATTGTCGTTCTGCATCAAGTTTCATTTTTTTGAGGGACACACTGAATAAAAACCAGAAAAAACCACAACAATATAGCATAAAGCATAGGTTCACAATCCGAGCGTAAACCAATAGTATAAGATGCTTCACCATATATCCCTGTAAAACCACTGTTTAACATATTAACCTCCAACAAACCAAATATATTAAACAGCAAAGATGAAATTATAAGGGCAATAATGCATATTCTTATTTTTTTCTATTTTCAGCGGTATTAATCTCACCTTACCGATAAAAGATAAAACTAAACGAAATAACAAGAACACTTATTGCTATAATCTTAAGAGCGATAGAATTTCCCTTTGTGCTTTGATTATACAATTTTTGTTCGTGGTGTCTTAATAATAATCCACAGCATATAGAAAATGCGGAAAAGGCGTAAAAAGCTTTTAATATGATTAGAAACAACGGTAAATAGCCGATAATCAAGTATAAAAAATTGTAAAACTGAAAATGAACAAAATATGAAGTGTCAAAGAAATCACGTCGATTTTGCGGAATTTTCCACAAAGTCAGCGTGATTATATTTTTATGGGATTTTCATTTAAAAAACTGTTTAAAAGGTTCTTTTGGTATTTATAAAAAATATTTAAAAGGCTGTATTTAGCCATTTCTGCCATTTTAAAAAATAAAAGTCCATTTAAATAGTATATAAGCTCAATAAAAAAATAGGGTGAAAATGGGTTGGTAACCTGGCAACTAAATCCAGTATGGGGAGGCAACTGGTTGCTTGCCCTTGTATTATACAATTAGTATACATCAATTAAACAAAATCATCCTCTTTAAGCGTGCCGATAACAAGTCCTTTGCATCTGATATCCTGGTTTTCTTTAAAATAAATATCATCATAATCAGGATTAATGGAAATAAGCCTGTTTTGGCTCTCTCTTTTATGTAGCCGAATTATAAATATTCCTATTTCACCTATCTCGACAGTTGGTTGTGAACGTACAAGAACGATATCCTTATTTTTAAAACGTGGCAGCATACTGTTTCCGGATATCTGAACAGCGAAATTCGCTTCTTCTGTTAATTCGCTTCGCTTAACTTCGATGAATTTAGGGTATGTATCATCTATGAGCGGTTCGCCAGTTCCGGCAGAAACTCTGAGTGTCGAGTATTCTATAAAAATTGTCTCAATTTCTTCCTCCTCCTCCTGAACCGGCTCAACGGGAGCTTCGAGCTCTGCAAGAGCTTCAGCTCTTCCGAGAACCATTCCCTTTGATTTATCTGAAAGTTTTTTGAAATATTGAAGAAGTTCCTGCTCATCAGCGGTCAATGTGACTGTTGGTGAGCTTTTTTCCTTGCTTCTTAAGTTCTTCAAAAATTCTTTGTGAAATTGTCATAAAATGCACCCTTTCAATATGTATAATCACAACAAAAATCAAGATATACGGATTATAATATTTATAGTAAATACTTCAAGGCATAACAGACCTTAGTATAATTCTATCACAAGGAGCTTGAAAAGTAAACATAAAGGAGGAAAATTTTATGAAAGTAAAATTAATAA
>DJPR01000011.1:200259-215798 GCA_002438605.1 Ruminococcus sp. UBA6407 | reverse complement strand
TTTAGCTTGTGCAGACAGGTTCTTATAGTAAAAGCCATGTTTTTCAGCCAACCGAATGATTGTTTCCACTTTAATAATTGCCATAAATACAATCATTGTACCGCCTTTTCTCATGACCTTTGCCGCCGCCTTGAAAAAATCATCCATTGATTTTTCCCACTCATCAAATTCCATATCGTCCCACCCGGCAGAACCAAAAAAGTTATCTCGCATTTTGCTAAGATTGGTATCTCTATTCTTCATGAAATTCCCAAGGTTGTATGGAGGATCTGTAACAATCAAGCTTATGGATTTATCCTCCACTTTTTTCATGGCTGCTATACAGTCCTCATTATATAATCTAATTTCAGACATCGTAATTCTTCCTTCCTAACATATTGATAATTACTCTGTGATTTTTCCACTGGCAATCCATTTATCAAATTCAGAACACTTAAGTTTCTATAGTTTCACTACACGATATGCCAGAATGTCTGTTTTTCCTTAATTCAGTTGTACAAAGTGGCTATCTTTATTTCTAAATATGTCATACGTCGCAACGCTATCAATGCTTATGTAATTATCATATATTTAACTGCTTTTATATTTCCATCATGCCAATACATATTTAAAATTTCAACAAGTAAATATTGCACTATTTATAATATTTAACAAGCAATTCTTCAAATCTCTCAACCGGATAATAATACTCTGTTTTACCATCAATTTTATCTGTTACCATGTACCCACAATTGATTTCTCGGTTTAAATTTATTGTCTTTATAATACCATTCTCAATAAAATCATATAGACGATATCCGTCTTCAAGATATATGCTTTGAAAACGATTCATTGTAGAAATTATTCTGCGGTCTGTAAGTTTAGCAAAACACATTAATGGGTGCTCCTTGAAAAAACGTTCTAACAAGGCTATTATCTTTTTATTATCTGAATATATGTCCATCAGATACCTTGCAACTAAATCTCCCACATCTTTTAAATCCGACTTTTTTATATCTACAAGAACAATCGTTAATTTACTCGCAAAATTACAAATTTGAATACACTTATGACGATCAAAATAAAATAACTTTGCTCCCCATTCAAGCAAGCAATTATCCTTTTCACCATTATACACATCTAAAGCAATTTGACGCATAATCGGATCTTGAAAGTTTTCTGGCAGTTTTATTCCATATCTATCTATGGTTTGTTTTGTCGCATATATAATCATGGATTCAACTCCTATTTCTATTGTTTTTTTATAAACAATCCTATCTCCACAACCTACACCTTTTTAATCCTGTCAACTCAACCTTAGATACACAAGCCGTGGATATGTTTGCACATAGTGTAAGGAGTGAGGATTTTAGAATTGATATAATTTTCTGAAATTCTCGAAAAAGCCTTGATTTCAAGCCTTTTTCATTGCCTATCTATTTTTCCTTGACATCAATACCACGCACTCAACGTGTCCGGTTCTCGGGAACAAGTCAACACCGCAAACTTTAACTGCACTATAACCAAGACCATCAAATAATTTGCAATCTCTTGCAGCAGTAGCAGGATTACATGAAATCATAACAATACGTTCCGGAGCAGCTTTAACAGCAGCAGATATTGTATTAATATCACAGCCTTTTCTTGGAGGATCAAGAATAATGACATCAGGACTATCATTGTTCTTATTAAGTATATCGGAAATAATTTCAGCACCACCGCAAAAAAAGTCTGCATTATTAATATTATTTTGCAGAGCATTTTTCTTAGCATTCTCAATAGACTGAGGCACTATTTCAATACCTGTCAGCTTTCTGACCTTATTTGCCATAGAAAGACCTATTGTACCTGCACCGCAATAAAGGTCACAGATATACATATTCTCGTTCAGTTGAGCGTATTTTTCAGCAACAGAATACAGTAATTCAGCTTGTTCTGTATTTACCTGATAAAATGAAAGCGGAGATATTTCAATTTTATTTCCGCACATAACATCATAAATGAAATTATTGCCCCAAAGTGTTATGCACTTTGTACCAAGAATTACATTTGTTTTAGCGGGATTTACATTCATAACAATACTTTTAATATCATTATACTTGTTAATAAGTATCTTTATAAGAGCCTTTAATTCTCTGGAAATATTCTTTCGCACAACGATACATACCATAATTTCTTTTGAATGAAATCCTTGCCTTATATAAATATGCCGCATAATTCCTGTATGACTTTGCTCATTATAAATTGAAATCTTCTTCTGGTTTATGTAATCAAGAATATCATTGCTGATTTCTGCAAAAATCTCCGGCTGAAGCCTGCAGTCACTTATCGGAATTACTCTGTGACTTCTTGGAGCATAAAATCCATACACTGCTCTCCCATTAACTTCTGCAAGCGGATACTGTGCCTTATTTCTATATCTTGAAATATTGACGCTGCCTCTGAATTTATCAAATTCAGGAGTTAATCCACCAATTCTTTCAAAAGCATTTTTAACAATATCAGACTTTATTTTACATTCTGATTCATAATTAATATGACGAAAAATGCATCCGCCGCATTTTGAAAAGCATTCACAGTCAGGTGATATTCTATCCTTTGAAACAGAAACAATTTCTTCAGCAATACCAAAAGCATAACTTTTCATTACCTTTACAATTTTCAGATTTATTTTATCACCAACAGCTGTATTCGGAACAAAAACAGTCATACCATCAATTTTGCATACACCATTTCCCTCAAATGTTAGATCAGTTATAACTGCGGTATATCTTTGATTTTTTTCAAGCATTCTGTAATCTCCTTTTTCTTTTCCATAAGCTGTTCAAACCGATTTATATATTCATAAGGAAATTTATAATTATGAATACGAACTATTTTGCCATTCGGATATACAAGCTTTGTAGATGCCGCACAGCCTGCACCAAGAATCGTCTGTGTTTCGTCCATAATATAAATATTATAGTAACTTTCCCTGCCCTTTTTTGCGTAACCGACATTTTCAAGATTGTCAACTGTATTTTTTTGACGGTAAAGATAATACGGATTATACCCATGCTTTAAAAGCTGATTTACACTGTAATCAACCATTTCTGCAGCAGGATTTTCTATATATCTTTCGCCATCACTGTATAAACTTGCAGAACGTTTTATAGTAAGAGTATGTACGGTTATGCTTTCAGGGTCAAGACTGATTATACGGTCAAGAGTATTTTTGAAACTTTCAGCAGATTCAGTCGGAAGTCCTGCAATCAAGTCCATGTTAATGTTATCAAATCCAACTTCACGTGCAGTTTTATATGCATTAACAGTATCTTCCCCTGTATGATTTCTGCCGATTGCTTTAAGCACATCATTGTTTAAGGTTTGCGGATTGACAGAAATTCTTGTTGCTCCATATTTTTTAATAATTTCAAGTTTTTCACGGGTTATTGTATCAGCTCGTCCGGCCTCAAAATTATATTCACGCACATCATCAAGATTAAAGCACATCTGAACCTTTTTCATCAGGGTTTCAATATGCTCAGCAGAAATTGAAGTAGGAGTTCCTCCTCCAAAGTAAATTGTATCAATTCGGGTATTTGTATCCTTTACAATTCTGCCGATAATTTCAAGCTCCCTGCAAAGCATTTTTATATAATCAGGAATAAGTTTAATTGCCGAGTCCATAGAATGTGAGACAAATGAACAATAACTGCACCTTGTCGGACAAAACGGAATTGAAATGTAAAGACTTACTGCACTCCTATCAATTTTGTTTAAAATAGGCAGCTGATTATATGCAGTTTGAAATGCAAGTTCCAGTTTTAATGGAGAAATCTCATATTTTTTTGTAAGAATGTCAGTTATTTGCAGCTTGCTCATTCCCTGCTGAATTAAAGCAGTAACCTTTTTTACAGGTCGTATTCCCGTAAGAAGTCCCCATGACGGACTAATTCCCGTAAGCTGTTTCAAGCCGTTAAATATAAGTCTGCAAAGTTCATGTTCCTGAACTTCAGATTGATTTGATAGACCTAAATCTTTTTCAAGACAAATCTTATCTTTATTTTTTAGCTTGATTTCAGCTTTAATCTTATTGTCTGCCGTTTCAGCAATAATATATTCATCATAATCTGAAACATCAGTTATTTCGTAGAAAAAATTGAAGCGTGAAGCATGAATAAACAGCTTTACCGTTGCCTCAATCTCATATTTAAAAGAGTTGCCGATTAAAATAATCGGCATTTTCAAATCATTATTATTCATTTTATCTCCTATAAACAGGGTATGTTTTTTGTATTTTTATACAGTCATACTCTAAGCTATATAAGGATTATTTCTTTTTTCAAAATCCAGTTCAGTTTCAGGTCCATGTCCCGGGTAAACCATATAATTTTTCTCCAGCCTTGAAAGCTTGGCAAGTGAAATTTTCATAGCACCCATACTTCCATTTGGAAAATCTGTTCGTCCGATTGAAAGTCTGAAAAGAGTATCACCGGAAAAAACAGCGTCATTGCAAATGTAGCATACACTTCCCAAGGTATGTCCCGGAGTATGCATAACCTTAAACTGAACTTCACCGTCATTAATAAAGCAATCGTCAAATACGGAAATATAATTTGAAACCTTTTTAAATGGTTCTATTGCAATCTGCACTGCAAGCGATGCTGTTTCACTTTCCAGCATATTAGCGTCATCTGCATGAATATAAACCTCTGCTCCTGTAGCCTGCTGAACATCTGCAACTCCGCCTATATGGTCATAGTGACCATGAGTCAGTAATATTTTTGAAAGCTTGAGCTTTTTTTCATTCAAAAAGCTGAGCAGCCTTTGACTGTCACCACCTATATCAATTGCAATGCATTGAGTTGGTGCAGTTTCAACAACATAACAATTTGCTCCGAAAACTCCAAGCTGCAATGTATATATTCTCATAAATTATCTCCTTATATTTTTGCTCTTTCAACTGAAATAACGTCTTTGATTCTTCTTATTTTATCAAATAAATTTTTAAGCTGTTCTGTACTTGCAATAGTAATGGTAGCCTCAAAAAGAGCATTTCCGTTTTTAAGGTTTCTTGATGATGAATGAATAATAGGAATTCTTGACTCCATAAGAACTGAGCTTATGTCATAAACAAGTCCTACACGGTCAGTAGCAATAACTTCAATGCTTGTCTGCAATGCCCCATTGCTTTCCTCAGACCACTGAATATCACACCAGCGTTCAAGTTCTTCGGGATTATTTCTTCCAAGAACTGCTTTATAATTTGTACAGCTTGTTGTATGCACCGAAATGCCATGACCTCTTGTGATAAATCCGACAATTTCATCTCCGGGAAGAGGATTGCAGCATTGAGCAAACTTTACAACACAATCATCAATTTTATCAAGAATAATTGTATTCTTAGATGATGTAGGCTTTATAAGTGAAACAGGCTTTTCATTTTCATCAGCAGCCGATGATGCATAAAGTTTCTGATACTTATCCTTTAGATGTGATATTATCTTTGAAAGCAAAATACCACCGTAACCAATTGAAGCATAAAAGTCCTCAACACTGCTGCAATTGTGACGCTTAAGGTCATCAGCAAGAAATTCCTCCATTTTTTCTTCCGGAACTTTCATTTTATGACGCTTAAATTCACGTTCAAGCTCTGCCTTTCCCTGAACAATGTTTTCTTCTCGGCATTCCTTCTTAAACCATGAACGTATTTTTGCTTTTGCTTCGTTTGTTTTTACAATGTCAAGCCATGCTCGGTTAGGACCTTTTTCAGGGTCTTTGCTTGTAATTATTTCACATATTTCACCGGTCTGCAGCTTGTAATCAAGCGGAACGATTTTACCGTCAACCTTGGCTCCGACTGTTTTATGACCTATTTCCGTATGGATTCGATAAGCATAGTCAATGACAGTTGAATTAATGGGAAGTGAAATTGAGTCGCCTTTCGGAGTCATAACAACTATGTCCTCAGGAGCAAGATCAGTTTTTATAATGCGGACGATTTCTTCGACATCATCAGATGTCTGCTGAGCTTCAATTACCTGACGTACCCAAGCAAGACGCTGTTCCATTTTGTCCTTGCCCTGTATCCCCTCTTTGTATTTCCAGTGTGCAGCAATACCATATTCTGCTGTTTCATGCATATCCCACGTTCTTATCTGAACCTCAAACGGAATACCCTCCCTGCCAAGAACCGTTGTATGAAGCGACTGATACATATTAGCCTTTGGAGTTGAAATATAGTCCTTGAACCTGTTTGGAAGCGGACGGAACATATCATGAATAAGTCCGAGTACATTGTAACATTCTGCAACAGTAGTCACAATAATTCTTACAGCATATTTATCATATATCTCGTCAATGCTTTTATGATTAACAAAGACCTTTTTATATATTCCGTAAATACTCTTGACACGTCCCTCAATTTGAGGAGGTTCAATAAACTCTTCTGACTTGAAACGCTGAGCAATTCTTGACTTTATTGTTTCAATAAATGCTTCACGTTCCTCCTTGTTTATTTCAAGTATATGTTCAATTTCGGAATAAGCATATGGGTCTAAGTAATGAAATGCCAGATCCTCAAGCTCGTCCTTTACGGCACTTATACCAAGTCTGTGTGCAATCGGAGCATAAATGTTCATGGTTTCCAACGCAGTACGTCTTTGCTTATGCAAAGGACGATATTTCAATGTACGCATATTATGCAGTCTGTCACATAATTTTATAATCATAACACGAATATCCTGTGACATTGCAAGCAGAATTTTTCTTACATTTTCAGCCTGCTGTTCCTCACGGTTAAAAGCAGGAATTTTATTCAGTTTTGTTACCCCGTCAACAAGCATTGCAACGTCCTGTCCAAAACGCTTTTTCAAGTCGTCAAGAGTGCATGGAGTATCCTCAACAACGTCATGCAGAATAGCTGCACAAATTGTATCTGTATCCATACCCAGATCAAGAAGAATAAAAGCAACTGCTAATGGATGAATAATATATGGCTGTCCGGACGAACGTGTCTGCCCCTCATGAGCCTTTGCTGCAAATTCATATGCAGTAATTATTTTACTTAGGTCATATTGCTTATCTGTAGTAAGAATTTTTTGAATAAGCATATCAATGGTAAAATTATCATCAGGCATAAATAAAATCTCCAATCCGCTGCTAAAAAGCAGGCTTTTTCAGTGTATATCCACCGCTTTAACGGTAAGAAAATCCAAACACTTCCCTATAAGGCAGGCTTTAAAGCCTTGCTGCATTTATCTTTTAAAGCAATTAATATCGGTGCTTTATCAAGACTTGTTTTATGAGTTACTTTAAGCCTTACGGCTTTTCCGCATGAATAATCTACTGAAATAAGCTTCAGCTGAGCCAAAGCTTCAATTGCAGACAATAATCTGCAATAATTCAATCCTTTTGGTTTCATAGAAAAGTAAATCGAATCAACAGACGTTCCGCATTCTTTAATTCTTAAATATATCTCCTTAACCTCATCATACTTCGGCATCATTCGCACATAGTAATTCGGAGGAAGTTCTTCATTTCTGCAAAAGCTTTCAAAAGCATTAAAAGCTGCTATAGCTTTGCTTTGTTCAATATTGCTGGGTCTGTAATCCCTGACAATTATACTTGCACTTTCACGTCCGTTAAAGACATTAATATCAAGTGAAACTATAAAATCACAAATGTCATTTATATTTGCTTTCAACTCTTGAGGTGAAGTACGAAAAATAAGCACATCAATATTATTGCCCTTAAAATCAAGATTAAGCTTTGTATGAACACCTTTGGAAAGCGGAACAATTTTTTTTATAACTGCTTCATGTATGTAAAAAAGAGGAGCTTCATTGCCTGCACCAAATGGTTCAAGCAGTTTTAGTCCTTTTATATTTTCAATCGTAATATCCCTTGGTGTAAGTGAATAATCAGCATTATACTCCGCCGTAGGCATGACAAAATGATTTTCCAAGGCATATTCCAAGAGCTTGTGTTTAAATTCATCAGTCATATTTTCTTTTACGGTAAATCCGCCTGCACCTTTATGACCTCCGAATTTTACAAGACATTCAGACGAATACTGCAATGCTTTAAAAACTGAAAATTCATCAAATGAACGTGCCGAGCCTCTTACTTCTCCATTAGAGTCAGACATAATAAAGCATGGTTTTCCGAATGTTTCCATAAGACGTGAGGCAACAATTCCTATAACTCCATGATGCCAGTTTTTGCCGCAGAAAAACAAAACTCTTTCCCTTATAATCATCGGATTTTCATTTATCCTGTTGTATATTTCCGAAAGTATTTCGCTTTCAGCGTCCTTACGCTGTTTGTTAAGTGTATCTAATTCATGAGCAAGCTGTTTTGCTCTTTCCATATCCTCACATAAAAGAAGTTCAACTGCTGTTTTGGGTGAACCGAAACGTCCTGCTGAATTTATTCTAGGAGCAAGCATAAATCCTACTGTTGAAGACGTAACAGGTTTTCCAGATATACCGCTTACTTCATTCAATGCCATAAGACCAATGCGGTCTGTATTTTCAATAAGCTTCATTCCATAACTTGCAATAAAACGATTTTCTCCGATAAGCTCAACTATATCAGCAATAGTCGCAATAGCTGCCAAATCTCCGAATTGTTCAAGAGCCATGGTAAAATCTCCACCGTCAAGTGCTGCAGCAAGTTTAAGTGCAATACCTGCACCACAGAGTTTTTTAAAAGGTGAAAAGCAGTCTGTCTGATGTGTATCAACAACTGCTTCAGCTTTTGGAAGCACATCTCCCGGTTGATGATGGTCAGTAACAACCAGTTTCATATTCAGTTCATATATTAATTTTGCTTCTTCAATAGCTGAAATTCCGTTATCAACTGTTACTATAAGTTCTGCTCCGCTTTCTGCAATCTGTCTTACAGCATTTTCATTAAGTCCATAGCCCTCACTGCGTTCAGGAATATAGTAGAAAACATCTGCTCCTGCTTCTGATAAAAATGTATAAAGAATAACGGTTGCCATAATTCCATCGCAGTCATAGTCACCATAAATGCAGATCTTACTGCCATTATCAATAGCTTCATTTATGACCTCAGCAGCTTTTCCCATATCCTTTATCAAAAAAGGGTCAGAAAGTTCATTTGTACCAAGCTGTTTAATGACTTGTTCTGCTGATGTAAAGCCTTTTGATGCGAGTACAGATGCCGCAAGAACAGATAAATCACTGTTTTTTATCAGCTCATTAATAATTTCAGAGTCAGGATTTTTTACTGACCATTTTTTCATAAAAAATCTCCGTTCTTTTCAGAAAATATCTTTTATTAAGGCAGCACCGTACAAAGTTTTTTGACGTTCTTTTTTTACGTTCTTAGTACAGTGTTTCCTTAATTATATCATTTTTTCTTACATTTTTCAATAGAAAAACAGCATTTGACCATAAAAAACATCATCTCTCTATTAAAATCACAGCACGATCAAGCTTTCGTCCAAAGCCTTTGCCGATAATAAGCAGAAAAATTATGTTTGAAACTGAATATATCAATGTATACGGAACTGCTGAAATTATGGCTGCTTTATACATTGAAATGTTAAATGAACTGTCATACCACAAAACAGTCCAAACGTCCATAATAAGAGAATAAAAAACCCCTGAAAGTCCGCCGTAAATTAAAATTAAAACAGGATATTTACGCATTTGCTTTGAAAAAAGTCCTGCAAATAAACCAATTGATCCCCACGCAAGCATTTGAAACGGCGTCCATGCACCATGTCCGAAATACATATTTGAAATTAAGGCAGTCAATGCTCCTGTAAGAAATCCGCCCTCTGCCGAAAGATAAATTCCTGTTAATATTACAATTGCAGTTACAGGTTTAAATGCAGGAATGGGTGCAAAAATAAAGCGTCCCACAACAGAAAGTGCAGTCATTACAGCAAGTACCGCTGTGTAGCGTGTATTCAGGTCTTTACGTTCAAACGAGTGAAAAAAGAACACAAATGACGCAGCTGCAAAAACAACAGAAATAAGTGTATAGTAATGCCCTTTAAGCAAAACTGCACTGAACAATGTCAAAATTATCAAAAACAAAAGTATTGTAGAATATGAAATTATCTTTTTCATTTTTCACCTTCCATGCATAATCCGTTCAGTCTGCATATTTCAATAAGCTGTTTGGTTGTGCAGATTTTATCAAAAAATCCGTCAGATACCTTTGCAGCAGATGTAGTATAATAAAGGCCTCCGCAAAAAAAATCGCTCGGTGACTGTGGCTCTAATGTTATGCCATTAAATAAAAGCACACATCTGTCACTGCAAACAGCAGCTAATTCTGTATCGTGAGTTACCATTAAAATGGTTATTCCGCTTTCTTTAAGCTTTAATAATGTTTCGGAAATAATCATTTTCCAATGTCCGTCAAGTCCTTTTGTCGGTTCATCAAGAAAAAGAATTTCAGGATTTTTTTTCAACAGTTTGGCAAGTCCCAAAAGCTGCTGCTGACCTCCGCTGAGGTCATAAGGATGCATATTTTTAAATGGTGTAAAATCATATACAGGAGTAAGTAATTCTCCGTCAAGCTCCTCACATACAACATCAGTCAAAAAAGACGTTTGAATATCCTGTGTCAACATGGCTGTTTTCTTATATAGCATCTTATTTCTTAACAGTTTCTTTATATTCTGACCATCTATTTCAATTTTACCTGAGTACGCTTTATTAAGACCTGCGGCAATTGAAAGAAGTGTACTTTTTCCGCTGCCGTTGCTTCCCAAAACAGATAAAATCTCTCCCCTTTTCACATTCAAGTCAATACCCTTTAGTATATCAGCTTTCAAGCTTTCATAAGTGAAAAAAACGTCCTTAAATTCAACAGCATAATCTGATGATACAGACCGCTTTGCTTTTTTAAGGCATTTTATGTCCTTATTTATATTTTTTTCAATAAGATTTCTGCCGTCACTAAGACTTACAGGAGCTGAAATATCTGTATCCTTCATAAGTGAATTGTATAATGTAACGTATGACGGCATTGAACTGCAAAGTGACTTGGAATTTGAAATATATTCAATTGAATTTTGCGGAGTATCAAATGATATTTGTCTGCCGTTTTCAATAAAAAGAATTTTATCTGTCAATGGGAACAGCTGCTCAAATCTATGTTCAGACACAATAACCATTATCGAAAGTTCTCTTGTTATTCTGTGCAGAGTACGAATGAAATCATTTGCTGTTACAGGGTCAAGCTGAGATGTGGGTTCATCAAGTAAAAGCAGTTTCGGCTTTACTGCCATTACAGCCGCAAGGTTTACTATTTGCTTTTGTCCGCCTGAAAGCGTCGAACATTCACAGTCAAGCAATGAATCAAGTCCGAAAAAGCCTGATATTTCTGCAATATTACGCAGTATTTGTTCTTTCTTCATACCAAGGTTTTCACAGCTGAATGCAAGTTCATGCCATACATTATGAGCAACAAGCTGATTTTCAGGACGCTGCATAACGTATCCTATTTCTGATGCGGAACGTTCAGCGGATATACTGCACAAATCTTCTCCCATAAACAAAATGTTCCCGTTCTTTTTACCATAAGGTGAAAGCTCAGGCTTTAAGCTGCGGAGCAAGGTTGTCTTTCCGCTTGCTGTACCTCCGCAAAGCAGAATAAGCTCACCCTCATTAACGAAAAAATTTATATCTTCAACAGCATTTTTTTGTGAACCTTTATATGCAAAGGAGTAATTTTTAACGCTTAATATATTCATTGAAAGCTCCTTTTCCTGCTGTTTGAAAGTTTAACAGAAATCAGTATCAGCATAAGAAATAAACCTGTATTTACTATAATTGAAAGCAGTAGTTTTAAATTCATTGACGGCAATATAAACTCAGGATAAAATTCGGGGTTAACATCTGAACCGGCTAAACAGATTATATCTGAACCGATTGAAACAATTGAAATAAAAGTAATTAGAATATCTGTTAATCTGAATTTGTATATTGAAAGAGTGGTTTTATTTTTCAGTTCAAATCCTCTTGCCTTCATTGAGTTCGCAGTCTGAACGGCGTTTTCAAGTGAATTTGTTATAAGTGCAGAAAAAACAGTAAGGTAGGATTTTATCTTCAAAATAAATGATTCACAGTTAAAATTTCCTGAAACAACAGCACTGTTTTTTATTTTTTTCCATTGAAGCTTTAAATCAGGTATAAATCTAAGAGCAAGAGAAATCAAAACGGCTATATTAGGAGATACCTTACCTATGAGAAACAGAAGCATGTCCGTAGTTAAAGCAATTGTAAATATTCTGCACCATATAATAACCGATATAATTGACATTGATGAAATAACACCATAAATTATTGCTTCAAAAGTTATTGGCAAATTATTTATAAAAACAATCGGAGTATTTCCCCTATGATTGAAAATTGGATTAATTACTGTCATGGCAAGCATTAATATGCCAAAGAAAAGCAGCTCCTTTAAAGCTGCTTTTAGCGGAGATATTTGAATAAATATTATACATGCAAAGAATATGGATATCAATAGAAATATCGGATTTTTTATTGTTAATGCTCCTGTAACAGCTGCCGCAGTATAAATTAAAATGCTGAAAGGATGCAGTCTTGTTATTGCATTCATAATTCAATTCTCCTCATCAGTAATATCATGACCTATATCTCTGGAATAAACCCATTCAACGAAATCACCGTCATTGAGTTCATATTCTCCGCAGCTGCAATCGGGAAATTCACCGTTTACCATGTACATCCACCCCGAAAGGTCACCATATTCCATTTCGTAGACATTATTTATCCCCTTTATATAAACTGTTGATAAAACAGAGTTGTGACTGCCTGAATAATCAACAGGTATGCCATTTGAAGCAGTTACACGCATAAGCAGGTCAAAGACTGTGTCATTTTCTTCTATTGCATATTCTGTTTCAGGAATAAGCATATAATTATAATTAATTTTGTCTTTTATTGTTTCAAGACTAACAGACATGGTAACACTGCTGCCATTAACATCAGATAAACCGTTTCCATAATACTCAGCAGGAGTTTTTATAGTAATCTTTGAAATAGCAAAACAACCTGCTGCAGTAACAATTACAGAGATTATACAATTTTTAGGTTTCCACTGTTTTCTGCAAATCAAAAAAACATTATAAAATAAGCACAACGCCGAAATAGTAACATATAAAATAATTTTTATATTATTACCTGTATTTTCTTCAGGATAAGCAGTTAAAACCCCTGAAACTGCTGTTGTTTGAGATATTTTCACCGCAGTTGTCTTGAAAATAGTAGCTGTTGACGTTGTTTTATTTGAAAAGGTTGTATTCACATTTGAATTTGACGATTGAATTGCTGTTGTTCCTGTCTGAATTACAGTAGATTTACTTGATATTTCAGGAGCAACATCACTTGTATTTTCGCTGTTCTGAAAATATGAGTTATTATCTTCATTCTGTTCTGAATTGCTGTCTAACTGCTCATTATTGTGCTGACCTGTATTTTCTGTTTTTTCAGGAATTTCAGGAGTCGGAATATAAATATCATAAAATGAATAAAATCCGCCTCCGCTATATTGATAATTATTAAGAGCAGTTAATGCCATTAGTGCCTGTACTGTTGCTTTATCATTTTCACTTGCTCCGATTGTATGGGAAAATCCGCCGCTTTCAAGCTGATAGTGCAATAATGCATCAATTACAGTTGAATTGTTCTTTATAAATCTCTCATCAAACTGTGGAGCAATTCCAAGCTGGGTCAATGCTAAAATAACCTGAGAGCAGCTTTCCGATGACGCTGTACCATAGCTTTTATACCCTCCGTCAGACTGCTGCAATGATGAAAGGCGTTCTATTCCCTTTTCTACTGAGCTTTTTGCAAACAAGCTTGACTGAAATGGTGAAAGTGCCTGCAAAGCCATTGCAGTTACATCAGCATCAGCATATTTCCCTGTAAGACACCATCCTCCGTCTGAAAGCTGTAGAGCAATCAGCTTTTCAGCGGCAGATTGACGTTCATTATCCGAAAAATCAGCCATATTCATTAAGATAATACCATAAATTATATTCATAATATTATTCTGTTCAAAAGCCTCTGATATTACTGCATTTACATCAAAGTCACTGTCATCAGCTGACTGACATGCCAATGAAATTCTAAGCTTATCCGTTGATTTAGAGATATTCGGCAATACTTTTTTGGCAGCAGATGTATAGCTGCTCAAATCATACCCTGCCTCTGCCAAACACGCAGCATACCAATCTGCATCACCGTTTCCCGCATTTTCAGCAAGCCATGTATCCGCAAAATTCTGTACATCTGTGTATCCGCATGCATTTACTTTATAATTTACAATATCATTTATTTTGGTGAAGGAGTCAACACTCTCCCCATATACACTAACGGCAATCTCCAAAAAGTAGCAGATTGCCGTTATTATAACCAAAATATTTATTCTATATTTATGTTTAGTCATTCTTTTTTCTTGCCATTAAAGCTGTAAGAGCTGCAGTTAATCCAAAAAGTCCAACAACCGGCATTGTATCGGATGTTTTAGGACTTGAGTTTTTAGCTGATGCAGCTTTAGTTGTACTTTTAGCAGTTGAAGAAACGTTTTTAGTTTCTGTTAAAGCAGCAGTTGTTGCGGCTGTTGTCGTTTCAGTTGATGTTGTTGTTGAAACTGCTGTAGTTTCAACTGCAATAATTTCATCAACCTGTACTTCAAAATCAGGAGCTAACCTTAAAACAATCGGTATGCCGCTTTCGCTTACTTTTGAAACAGATAATTTATGACTTCCCTTTGTTAAAAAGTCAGAAGGAACAGTTATCTGACCATTTTCATCAGTGACAATTTCAGTTGTTTTACCGTCTGCTTCCCATGTTACAGTCATATCTGCAACAGGATTAACATTATATGTTACATTGTAATCAGCATCATATTCGGCATCCTTGCTTGTAAACTTGATTATGCCTTTTGAAATCTCAGAGGTATCAGCAACAGGACGCTGCATACCTACACCATATGGATCACCATAATAAAGAACGATTGAATCTCCGCCTTTAACTGTATACTCAGAAACTGAAACAGTCGGTTCAGCATCATTTACAAGGTAAAGCCAGCCGTCCCAACCTCCGAAATGTGCAGCCTTATCATCATTAACAGCCGTAATATACCCATCTGAAATTCCTGTAATGGATATTGAATCATCAGCTTCGTCAATTGATGAAAGAACATCAGCAACAGTCTTGCTCTCTGAAAGTTCATATGTTCCGTAGTAAAGACACTCATTTATGCCCTCAATTCTAACGGTAACATCACTGTTTTCATCTGCTGACGCTGTAATTGGCATTGACATTGCAAGTAAAGACGCTCCAATTGCTGAAATAATAATTGCTTTTTTCATACTTTTTAGCTTAAATCATCTTTTGTTTAAATAAACAAAAGATTTTAAGCAACTCCTTTCAAATTATTTCAGAAGTTATTATAGTGAAACTTTCAAACAACTTCTCAATGCAATACCGTATTTAAGGCAACAACGCACAAAGCACGTCATAAACTTGCAAATTCTCCGTCATATTACACATAATTTT
>DJPR01000011.1:96200-200182 GCA_002438605.1 Ruminococcus sp. UBA6407 | reverse complement strand
CCGCACAAGCTTTGTGCAGTGTTACCTTAAGATACGGCAAATCGAAGCTATAACTCTGAAATAATGCATAAGGAGTAAAAGGCAGCAAAGCACACCAAAAGACATTGGACAACACAGCACAAGGCACGTCAAAGAACTTTATTCGTTGTACAATGTTTCTGTTTTTTAGAACTTGTTCTCGTTTTGCGGTTCACTCTTCATACACCCAAAAGTGTTATAGCTGTTGGCTAAATAACCGAACAATTATACAAGGCGACCCGACTTTAACGGTAATGGCTGTTGCGACGGATTTTCACCGCACTTCTCCCAATATAATTGTTTAAAAACATAAAATATGTTCTTAAAGCAACACTTTACAAAGTTACCTGACATACTCGGTGAAGTGTTGCCTTAATCATTATACAACCTTTTTAATTCAATTTCAATAGATAAGCTAAAAAAATTCAATTATCAATATCGTCTGACTGTTCAATACCGCAAAATTTACAAATTATTTATTGACTTTTTATTTCATAAATATATAATAATTATATCTTTGCAAACAACATATAATATAAAATATTTAAAGCAGCCGCCGTACAAATTCTTTTGAAATACTTTAAGCGGCGTTGTCTTAATAAACGGAGGTATGATATGCCACATTCATCAGGCGGAGGCTCACATAGAAGCGGTTCTCATCACAGTCATTCATCACATTCTTCTCATAGAGGCGGTTCAAGCACGCCATCAAGAAGAGTAAGACGAAATAATTTTGCAGGTTCAACAAGATACGTTTACTACGAAAAAAATAAACCTGTTTTTGTATATGCTAATTACGATATTACTCAAAAAAGAAGTTCTTTCCGTTACCTTATATTACTTTTTTACATACCATTTATTCTAGCACTAATTCCTATGTTTAAAAGTGCTGTTCATCATCCTGTAAAACTAAAGCCCGATTATGACACTGAAATTATAATAGATGATAAAATAGGTGCGATAGATAACATAAGCAGTCTGGAAAAATCATTAAATGATTTTTATGATGAAACAGGTATCACTCCTGCTGTAATGACCGTATACAATGAGGAATGGCAAAATAACTATGACAATCTGGAAAACTATGCTTACGACTTATATGTAAATGCATTTTCAGATGAAAAGCACTGGCTTATTGTATATTCGGAATCGTATCAGTCCAGCGATTCATTTGTTGACTGGTACTTTGAGGGAATGCAGGGCGATGATACAGATAATATAATAACAGAAAATGTTGCAGAACGTTTTACAGACAATTTAAACAAGTCATTAACAGCAAGATCACGCTATACTGTAAGTGAGGCTATTGGAAACACCTTTGAAGATATTATTCCTTATGCTATGTCTACTACTATAAACGGCGGAGTAATTATTACATCAATTGTTATTCTTTTGTTTATTTTCCTGCATGCGTTTTTAATGGTTGGGTTTAATTTTAAAGAAAAGAAATACTCAACCGCAAAAAAATGTCCTAATGACTTACAAGAAGAAATTTGTGAATACTGCAACGGAGTTTACGTTGTAGGTACTTGTACTTCCTGTCCACATTGCGGTGCTCCTGTTAAAATTCATGATTACAGCACAGAAAGCAACACCAATTAACTCAATACTCAATAAAATCCCCCTGCTGATTAAACAGCAAGGGGATTTTTACAATCTGTACATTATAAATCTTCCAAAGACAGCGTTGCAGCAGCGTTCAAACTGCTGTCAGCAGTTATTCCGTTTATGTAATTATAGTATCCCTGACAGGCAATCATTGCACCATTATCACCGCAAAGACTAAGCTCAGGCAAATAAAGCTTCATTCCATTTTCAGCACACGATTTTTCCATAGAGCTTCTTACTCCTGAATTTGCAGAAACACCTCCTGCAACCGCAACAGTTTTATATCCCAGTGACTTTGCAGCATTTATTGTTTTTTCAGTCAGAATTTCTGAAATTGTCTTTTGAACGCTTGCGGCAAGATTATTGAAATTAAGTTCAATTCCCTTTTGTTCAGCATTATGAACAAGATTTATAACATTTGTTTTAAGTCCGGAAAAGCTGAAATCGAACTCATTACCGGCAACCTTAGGATGAGGCAGTTTGAATTCAGAGGCATCTCCGATTTTTGATGCTTTGTCAATGTAAGCACCTCCCGGATACGGAAATCCCATAGCCCTTGCACATTTATCAAAGCACTCCCCTGCCGCATCATCTCTTGTTCTTCCTATTATTCTGAATTTTGTATGTGACAGCACTTCTACAATATGACTGTGTCCGCCGCTGGCTACAAGGCATAAATACGGCGGTTCAAGTTCATGATGTGTAAGATAATTTGCGGCAATGTGACCTGCAATATGATGTACAGGTACAAGCGGCTTATTTGCAGAAATTGCAAGTCCTTTCGCAAAGCTGACTCCAACAAGCAAAGCACCTATAAGTCCGGGAGCGTATGTTACTGCAACAGCATCTATATCATCGAGAGTTTTTTCAGAATCTGAAAGTGCTTTTTCCACTACTCCCAGTATATTTTCACAATGACGGCGTGATGCAATCTCAGGCACTACACCGCCATATTTTTTATGTTCCTCTATTTGTGTTGAAATTACCGAAGAAAGTATTTCTTTACCGTCCTTGACCACACTTGCGGCAGTTTCATCACAGGAGCCTTCTATCCCCAGTATCAGCATTATATTTCGCTCACTTTCTTTTTCATTATTATTGCGTCCTCAACAGGATTTGAATAAAACCTTTTTCTAACAGCAATCTTGTCATATCCCAATGATGTATAAAGTCCTATTGCTGCAATATTTGACATTCTCACCTCAAGAAATATATCCTTTATTTCATTTGCAGCAATGTTCTCCATTTCATATAAAAGTGCTTTTGCTATTCCTTTTTTTCTTGCGGAGTTTTTAACAGCAACATTTGTTATATCAGCCTCATCTGCGGCAGTATATGCAGTAAGAAGTCCTATAACATTTTCATTTTCGTCAAGAGTATACAATACTATGCCATTTTCTTTTTCAGCCTCAGACCTGAAAGCATTTGCAGACCAGCCATCAGGAATAGCCTGTGCTTCAAGGTCAGCAAGACCTGCAAAAATCAAGTCTGATGTATTGCAATCAGCAGAATAAATTTTAACATCAGCCTTTTGCGTCATACCAGCTTGCCCCCTCATTGACATCAACAGATAAAGGAACTCTCATTTTGCATACATTCTGCATTTCTTCCTGTAAAATTTGCTTTGCTTTTTCACAATCCGCATCTGACGATTCAACAATAAGTTCATCATGAACCTGCAAAATCAGATGTGCATCAAGATTTTCCTTTTTTAAACGGTTATAAACATTTATCATGGCTATTTTTATAAGGTCTGCGGCAGTTCCCTGAACAGGAGTATTCATTGCAATTCGTCTGCCTGCCGCCTGAAGCACTTTGTTTGAAGATGATAATTCCGGAATACGTCTTTTTCTTCCGAACATTGTACTTACAAAGCCTGTTTCTTCTGCACTTTTCACTGTATTGTCCATGAATTGCTTAACCTTAGGATATTTGCTAAGGTAATCCTCAATATATTTTTTTGCCTTGTAAACCGATACATTAATGTCCTTTGAAAGCGAAAAAGCACCTATTCCATAAATAATCCCAAAGTTTACTGCTTTTGCCGCACTTCTCATTTCAGGTGTTACCATTTCTTTCGGCATATCAAACACCTGTGCCGCTGTTGAAGTATGAATATCCTCATTATTTGTAAAAGCAGAAATCATATTTTCATCACCGCACAAATGTGCCATGACTCTAAGCTCAATCTGACTGTAATCCGCATCAAGTAATACCTTGTTATCATCAGCTATAAAAAATTTTCTCATGCGGCTTCCAAGCTCTGTTCTTACAGGAATATTCTGCATATTTGGTTCTGTTGATGAAATCCTGCCTGTTCTTGTTTCTGTTTGTTTAAAGCAGGTATGAATACGCCCGTCAGACGCAATTGTTTTCAAAAGCCCATCAACATATGTTGAATTAAGCTTTGTATACTGTCTGTATTTCAAAACATTTTCAACAATAGGATGTGCTGTTCTCAATTCTTCAAGAACATCTGCATTTGTTGAGTAGCCGCTTTTTGTTTTCTTTTTTGCAGGCAGTCCAAGCTCCTCAAAAAGTACGACTGCCAGCTGTTTTGGAGATGAAATATTAAAAGTATGACCTGCATCATCATAAATTGCCTGACTTGTTTCTTCTATCATTTCAGAAAGATGAACGCCAAAGTCTTTTACTCCCTGTATATCTGTTTTTACACCATAATGTTCCATAGATGCAAGAACTTCTGTAAGCGGCATTTCAATTTCTTTAAGCAAAGGCATAAGTCCGTCATTTTCTATTGCTTCAAGCAGCTTTCCCATTAACTCCGACAACGATATTAAATCACTGTATTTTTCATTTTCAGTGTAATAATGAACATTATATTCTCCGCAAAGCTTTTCTATAGAATAATCTGTTGAAGAAGCATTAAGCAAATATCCGCAAATTTCAGCATCATATTCAAGATTTTTCAATTCAGAATTATTTTCAAAAGCAAAATGATAATGCTCTTTTGCACCACTTGTTGACTTTTTACACTCAGAAGAAAAGAATTTTAAAATATATTTCTTTTCATTTGCAACATAAACTTTATTTGCATTAATAATTTGCAATATATTATTGTTAAAAAGGTAACAACAGCTTTTTAGACTGCATACTGCATCAATATTACTGTCATCAATTATTATTTCTTCTATATTGAATTCTTTAATTTCAATCTTTTCTGCATCAGTGCTAATTCCATCTGCAACAGATAGTCCAAGCTTGTCCATTATTTTAAACATTTCAAGCTCCGTAAGAAAACGGCTTAATTCGTCCTTTTTAATTTCGCCTATTTTATAATCTGAAATTTCAGTATCAATTGGTACTTCACGATTAATAGTTGCAAGCCACTTGCTTTCTTCCGCCGAGCCTTTACCGTTCTCAAGTTTTGTACGAACTCCCTTTGTCAGATCAGCCGTTTCCAGATTTTTATATAAATTTTCAATCGTGCCATAATTAGCCACGAGACTTTTTGCAGTTTTTTCACCAATTCCTGCAACTCCCTTTATATTATCGGAGCTGTCTCCCATAAGTGCTTTCAAATCAATAAGCTTAATTGGTTCAAAGCCGTAATCCTCATAAAATCTTTCAGGAGTATATAAAATCGTTTCCTTAGTTGTTGCCAGTCTGACTGTAACATATTTATCAATCAACTGAAGACTGTCACGGTCGCCTGTAAGCACACTGCATTCAATTTTATTTTCAGAACAAGCCTTTGAAAGCGTACCTAAAATATCATCTGCTTCAAAGCCTTCCTTTTCAAGTATGGTTATACCCATAAGGGTCAGCAGCTTTTTTATGAGTGGAAGCTGCTGTGCAAGCTCAGGTGGCATTCCTTTTCGATTAGCCTTATATGCCGCAACTGCTTTATGACGAAATGTCGGTGAACGAAGGTCAAACGCAACAGCGGCATAGTCCGGCTTAACCTCGGCAATATTTTTAAAATATATATTCATAAATCCGAAAATGGCATTTGTAAAAACTCCGTTTTTATTGGAAAGCAGTTTTATTCCGTAAAATGCACGGTTAAGTATGCTGTTTCCGTCTATAATTAGCATCTTCATAATTGTTGCTCCTAAATTTTTTTGGCAGCACAGTACAAAGTAATTGTATATGATTTGTATTGTGGTGTCTTTTATAACCTGCCCATATAATTTATATTTAAACAAGCAGACTATTAAGGCAAGGATTTTCTGCTCTTAACCTGATATGAAAATCCACTATTTCTTTTCAAAAACTGACATTACCTGTATTTATAAACGTGTGAATCCTCAAAGCCGTCAAGCAGAGTAGTAACCTTGCCAAACGCTTTACAAGTTCCCTTTGCAACACAGTTTACCGCATCTTTAGCTATATTGCAGTTTATGCTCAATGTTCGCTTAATAAGCTTAGGCAGTCCGCCAAGCAAAGCTCCTCCGCCTGTAAGCAGCAATCCGTTATCATATATATCGCCCACAAGCTCTGGCGGAGTATCCTCCAGAACCTTTCTTACAGCCTCAATAATTGCAAAAGTATCATCTTCTATTGCTTCAAAAAGTTCCGTTTCAGAAAGCATAATCTGTTCAGGCAATCCCCTGAGCAGATTTCTGCCTTTCACAATCATGGTTATTTCGTCACTTGGGTCATATAAATTTGCTAACTGCATTTTGATATTTTCTGCTGTTCTAGGTCCGATAAGCATTTTATATTTGTTTTGAACATACTTTATTATTGACCTATCTATCTTGTTGCCTGCAATTTTTATTGAATGTGAGGTAACCACACCATTCATTGATACAATTGCAATGTCTGTAGTACCTCCTCCAATATCAACCACCATATGACCTCTTGCTTTTGCAATATTAATGCCTGCTCCAATCATAGCTGCAATCGGTGCTTGAATAAGATATACCTGACGTGTTCCGATGCTCCTTGCTGCTTCTACAACAGCACGACTCTCCACGTCTGTTATAAACGACGGTATACATATGATAATACGAGGCTTTATGAGCTGATGTCCCGAAACCTTCATTATAAATTCTCTTATCATACTATGTGCCAGATCATCATCTGAAATCACACCCTCGCTTATAGGATGAACAACTGCTATGTAATCAGGATTTTTGCCTATCATATCATAAGCTTCTGCTCCAACAGCCAGTACTCTTTCAGTTCGTGTATTGTATGCAATAACTGACGGTTCGCTTAAAACAACTCCCTTATCACCCATTGTTATAACAACATTTGATGTTCCAAGATCTATACCAATATTTGAATTTGCCATTTTTTCATCCTCTTTCTCAGCAAATATTTTCTATATCAAACGGATTTTCCTGATTATTTTTTCCATCATCTTTAAGCATGCTTTTCAGACAGGTATACCGCCTTGTACGTCTGTTATTATCAACCATACTGCGAATTTTTTCTTCAGTTCCTATAAGAATCAGCAGTTTTTTAGCACGAGTAACTGCCGTATAAAGCAGGTTTCTGTAATAAAGCTTTTCAAATCCTCCAAGTATCGGCATTATTACTGCTTCAAATTCACAGCCCTGACTTTTATGAACTGTGATTGCATAAGCAAGTTCAACTTGTCCCATAAGTTCAAAGGTATATGAAGTAATTCGTCCGTCAAAGTCAATAACAACTTCCATGTTTGATTTATTAATGTTAATTATGCGACCTATATCTCCATTGAATATACCTGTTCCCTGCTCGTCCTCGCCACGTTTCCAGACAATATCATAATTATTTTTTGTCTGCATGACCTTATCGCCCTCACGAAATATATATAACATACTTTTCATTTCAGCTTTTTTTGCTGTAGGCGGATTTATTTCATTTTGCAGAAGCTTATTGAGTTCAATTACACCTAAGCTCCCTTTGCGTGACGGCGTAAGAATTTGTATATCTTCAAATGACGAATAATTATATGCTTTGGGCAGACGTGTTTTTGCTAAGTCAACAATCAGTTTTGCCGCCTCATTAAAATCCTTTCGATTAAAGAAAAAGAAATCATTTCTTTTTTGAGTTAAATCAGGATATTCTCCCATTACTATTTTATGAGCATTTGTTACTATACAGCTTTGCTTTGCCTGACGAAAAATCTCTTTAAGCTCTGTAACGGCAACAACTCCGCTGTCTATTATATCTTTCAGAAGATTTCCTGCTCCAACAGACGGTAACTGGTCACTGTCACCAACCATTATTATTTTACAGCCAAGTCTGACCGCTCTAAGCAGACTTTCAAACAGCAAAACATCTACCATAGACATCTCGTCTATAATAATTACATCACAAGTAAGAGGATTATTTTCATTGTGTTTAAATTTCAGCTTGCCGCCAATATCAAATTCGACTTCCAAAAGACGATGAATTGTTTTAGCTTCATAGCCTGTAAGGTCAGAAATCCGCTTTGCTGCTCGTCCTGTCGGAGCAGTAAGCAAAACTGTATAACCCTGCTTTTCAAATATAGAAATAATGGCATTAAGAGTCGTTGTTTTTCCTGTTCCGGGACCGCCTGTCATTATCATAAGTCCCTTTGAAATAGCCGATGTAATAGCCTTTCTCTGAAGCTCGGCATATTTAATGCCCTTTTCCTCTTCTTCAATATTTATAAGTGCATCATAATCAAAGTCCTGCGGAGATGTAAAATCACGAAGAATTTTTATACGGTCAGCTATAAACTTTTCCGCATAATAATAATCAGGAAGATAAACGTATTCCCGGTCATTTTTTACATACTCAAAAAGTTCATTTTCATCAAGTCCCTCATTATAGCAGGAATAAAAATCCCTTTCACTTATTTGAAGTATTGCCTGAGCTTTAGTTGAAAGAGTATCAAGAGGCAGACATGAATGTCCGCCTGTTGCATTAATGCTTAAAAGATACTGTATTCCGGCAACAACTCGTTTCGGAGAATTTTTTTCAATATGTATATCATCTGCCATTGCGTCCGCTTTTTTAAAATCAAGTTCAATCCCGCTTCCGCACAGTATATATGGATTTGACTGAATAACATCAAAAGCTCCGTCACCAAATTTTTGATAAGTTTTCATTGCAAATTGAGATTTTACACCATACTTTGAAAGGTAAGACATAACACATCTGAGTGAAAAGAGCTTTTTTACCTCTCCTGCAATTTCCTCACACTTTTTTTCTGATATTCCTTTTATCTGGCTAAGCTTAAACGGCTCATTTTCCATAATATCAAGAGTTCTGTCTCCGAATACATCAACTATCCTTTTGGCAAGCGATGGCCCGATACCCTTTATTGCTCCCGATGAAAGATACTTCTGAATGTTTATGACCGTATCAGGAAGCTTTCGTTCACAGTATTCCGCCTTAAATTGAGTACCGAATTTAGGGTGAGTTATATATGAGCCTTCAAGAATTAGTCCTTCACCGTCCTCAATGTCGCCAAGCTCACCAACAACTGTGATAAGCTCACCGCCTGCGTCCAAGTCAAGAACAATATATCCATTATCTTCATTTCTGTACATAACATTTTCAACTGTACCTTCTATATGAAGTATTTGTTGTTCCATTTAAACCTTCCTCACCTTTATGTAATAAACCGATACCCAACCCATTTTATACTTTACTTCTTATTATACTATTTTTTCATATTAATTGCAAATATTTCAGACAAATTTTTTTCAAGTTCATCAGGTGCTATTATTTTTCCCATATTATTTTTAAAGCAGAAAGTCCTTGCGATTTTAAGCTGTTCAGGTGTTCCGCTGTAATTAACTATAATAAAGCTGTCTGAAATATCAGGATTGGAATACTTTAATTTTTCTGAAATTTCATAAAGTCTTTGTTCCAAAATAAAGTCATCCGAAAAAACAGGCAGAATTACTGCAAATGATTTGTTTTTATTTTTGGATTTTACTTCTGAAAAAAGACTATATCCCTCTATTACCGCAACAAGAATAAGAACAAAAACCGAAATGATAATAATGCTTTCCATGAAATCACCTCTTAAACCATAGCAATCCACTAATTTTTATATTATATGTTTGATATAGAATTATTGTGACTTTATGGAAAGTCAGTAATCATAAATAAAAAACAGCCCGAAGGCTGTTTTTTATACTATTAATTTATATTCAGAATCATTATACCGGAAGCTTTGTTATTGATTTAATGACATATTTCTGGATTGTAACAGCATCCTGAGCATTTACACCATTTCCGCTGCCCTGAACATCTGAATTAAGGAGTCCCTGTTTTGAAAGAGCAAACTTTTTATTGTTTATAAGATAACACTTTACCATAACTGCATCTGATATATCCACATTTCCGTCACAGTTAGCATCACCGTAAATTACTTCTTCAGCAGCAGTAGTTGTTGTTGCAGGCTTTGTTGCAGTAGTTGTCGGTGATGTTGTAGTTGGTACAGATGAACTGTTGCCGCCAGCAGTTGTACCGTCCGGCTCTGTACCATAGTAAAGTTCGCCGTTAATATAAACAGGTACATACATTGAAACTATGGAGTCCTCAGAATTAAGAAGTTCCTTATTTGAAGGGTCATTTGATGCATCCCAGCCACTTCCGTAATTCGGGAATACAAGAGCAAGGAGTATTTCACACTGCTGCATTCCCTCTGAAATCGGAAGAACTACTCTGCCGTCAGGAAAACTTACTTCAACATAATATATGTTTCCGTCATACTGTGTAACAGGTGATATTTCAGCATTTGAATATCCGCTTGATGCATACATTGCAGACTGATCCCGATCACATCTTACAACAAGGTCAGACGGTGAATATCCTGCACTGATAAGCTCTGATAAATCCATATAATATCTGAATGAGAGATTATCCTGAACTCTTGCAGGCCATGCAGAATGGTTTGTCATTTTGAAGCTGATTGTTGCACCGCTGTCGTCCATGCCCTTAACCAATGATTCTACATAAAATTCAGGACCATCGTGCTTTTCAGGCTGTGGGAATGATGAATCAGTTGTTCCGCCGTATTTATCAACCATTTTACAAAGAAGAGCTGTAAAGCCGGCATTATAGTCAGTTGCAACCTCATTGTTAATATAATTCTGACGGTCATCTTCATATGAGCCGTCCTGATTAGGACCTCCTACAAGTGCTCCGTAAAGAATATGTCTGTTTGTATCGGGAATAGCAAGGTCATTTTTCCATGAACCATGAGCTGTTCTGTGATGCGGATTTTTTGGTGATTTTTCTCCGTATCCTACAACAAAGCTCTGACCGTCAGCATTATCTCCAAGAACATAATTCATCTGAGTTTCGTAAAACTTAACATAATCAGAGTTGTTTTTATCAGCAAGAACTGTATCGCATGCTACAGCTGCAATAAATCCTGCAGTTTCAGCATATCTTGTACAACCCCATGTATCACAGTAGCCTAATGCACCGTCAACCTTTTTTATTGTATTTGTCCAGTAATTAACATGCTTTTCAACACGATTAATATAGAAATCATCATTTGTATTTATTGCATAAAGGAGCATACCGCCCTGCATAACATCGTCCCAGCACTGACACCATGTATACTTCAGTTCATCAGAACCAAGCTCCTTATCGAGATTTGGGATATAGCTTTTTGCTTTGTCAAGATATGACTGCTCACCTGTTGCAATATAAAGCCAGTTTGCAGCATAAAAAAGTTCATCATAAAAATGACTTGAACGATAAAATCCTGAGGCATTGCTGTCATTATATACATCATTGCTCTTTGATGAGTCAGCAAGCTTAAATATATTTTCAGCATGAGCAATATAATCATCAATTTTTGATTGGTCTATTCTATCTTTCAATGCACAAGAACCTGCTGCCAAAGCTGCAGCCATTTCGCCAAATACGGCTGAACAGCCGTCAGAGCTTACTAAAATTGCTCTTGCACTGTCATAAGATGTTCCGGAGTCCTGCATACCGTACTGAATAAGCTCAACAGGTCCCCACCATGTATGGTCAATTGTTCCGTTGCCGACCTGATAAACGACTTCATCTCCTCTGTCACATTCTGCAAGATAATCAAGTACAAATTCAAGATTATTAACATAATTTGTCATTTCGCCGCACTTTTCAACACCGTCAGGATACTGATAGAGTCCCCATGCGAGCATTGAGGCTGAATAAGCCATAGGAAGATTGAATTTTACATGGTCACCCGCATCATACCAACCTCCAAGCACTTCATCTGTCATTGTAGAATCAGCTTTCCACTCAACACGATTCCATTCAGGAAGCGGGCCTGCCTGCTGACACTCATAGAAATAAAGTGACTTTTGCAGTGCTTCTGCATAATTTGCTTCAAAAGCAGCGTCAGTGTTAAGTGTTATACCGCCGCTTACTGCAGTTACCAGCATAGCAGCTGTAATCACTCCGCTTGTAATTTTCTTAAACATAACAAAAACTCCTTTCAATTTTTTGAAACAACACCATATCATTAGTGTTCTTATCTTGAAAATACCGTATTATTTTCCCCTCTTTAACTTTCCAAGAATACACATTTATATATCATAATTATTACATTTTTTTGAAAAAAAGTCAAGTGATTTTAACAATTTCACAATAAATATAATTTCAGGCAACAGCGTACAAAAACATAAAATGCCTTTATACGCTGTTGCCTTTGTAATAATATTACTCGTTTGTATCTGATGCATCTGAATTTTCTTCTGTTGCAGAATAATTCTTTTCAGAATCAGGAGTTGTTTTTTCCTGCGGCACAAATTCTGTGTCACTTACATCTGTTTCAAGCTCGCCTTTCATAAGCTTTTCAAAGTCATTTCCGTCAATTTTCTCATATTTAATAAGATAGTTGGCAAGAAGATGAAGCTTATTAAGATTAGCCGACAGAATTTCAGTAGCCTGCTTGTAACCATTGTCAATAATTCTCTTGATTTCCTTATCAATTTCAGTAGCAACAGTTTCGCTGTAATTTTTAGTGTGACCGTAATCTTTTCCAAGGAATACTTCGTCATTATCAGAGCCGTATACAACAGGTCCAAGCTTTTCGGAAAAGCCGTACTTTGTGACCATGCTGCGAGCTGCATTTGTAGCTCTTTCCATATCATTTGATGCACCTGTGCATATATCATCAAGAACGAGTGCTTCAGCTGCACGTCCCCCCAGGCACATTGCAATACTTTCAGTCATCTGACGTTTTGAAACGTGATTATTGTCATTTGCAGGACGTGTAACTGTAAGACCTGCCGCCATGCCACGCTGAATAACTGTAACCTGATGTACCTTATCCTGAGTTTCAAGGTTATATGCTACGATTGCATGACCTGCCTCATGATAAGCAGTAATTTTTTTATCTCTTTCTGTAACAATTCTGGATTTCTTTTCAGGTCCGGCAATTACTTTCATTGTAGCCTCTTCAATATCAGACTCTGTAATTGCCTTTCTGTTTGCTCTTGCAGCAAGAAGTGCAGCTTCATTAAGGAGATTTTCGAGGTCTGCACCTGTAAATCCCTGTGTTGTTTTTGCAATAATGCCAAGATCTACATCAGGACCGATGGGCTTATTTTTTGAATGTACTTTAAGAATTTCTTCTCTGCCCTTAACGTCAGGATATCCGACAACTATTTGTCTGTCAAAACGTCCCGGACGAAGCAAAGCAGGGTCAAGAATATCACGTCGGTTTGTAGCGGCAATTACAATTACACTTTCATTGCCTGTAAATCCATCCATTTCAACAAGGAGCTGATTAAGCGTCTGTTCACGTTCATCGTGACCGCCTCCAAGACCTGCACCTCTGTGACGTCCTACAGCATCAATTTCATCAATAAATATAATTGCAGGTGCGTGCTTTTTAGCCTGTTCAAAAAGGTCACGAACTCTTGACGCACCAACACCGACAAACATTTCAACGAAATCAGAACCTGATATAGGGAAAAACGGACACCCTGCCTCACCTGCAACTGCTCTTGCAAGCAATGTTTTACCTGTACCCGGAGGGCCTACAAGGAGTACACCCTTTGGAATTTTAGCTCCGATTTCCTTATATTTATTTGAATGTTTAAGAAAATCAACAATTTCTTCAAGCTCCTGTTTTTCTTCATCAGCACCTGCAACGTCATCAAAAGTAGCTTTTCTTGCATTTGCCTGACTTTTCAAGTTTGCCTTTCCAAAATTGGTGTATTTTCCGCCGCCGCCTGCCTGACGCATCATAAGATAAATGAATACAATGCCCAGAATCAGCATAAGAGCTGTCGGGATTATGGAAAGAAGCCATGAATTGTCGGTTATTTTGTAGTAATCCTGAGTTAACGGTTCATCAGGATGCATTTCATTATATTTCTGACGATAATTTTCAGTATCACTTAGGAATATGTTTATATTCGGGACTTCATAGGTGAGCTTTTGATCCTCACCTCTTAATTTCAGTTTCAGCTCACCGCTTCCTAAATCAAGCGTATAATAGCTTACTTCATAATTATCAAAATGACTGATAATTTCTGAATATTCTGTTTTTTTGCCGCTGTCACTGATTTTTGACATTACATATGAAACACCCATAACTGCAAGAACAAAAATCAGCAGATAAGCGAAAATGCCTCTGTTTTTTCTTGGTGTCAAAATACCATCTCCTTTTATTAATCGTTATATATACCAATATATTTAAGATTTCTGTATTTTTCGGCATAGTCAAGACCGTATCCGACTATAAACTTATTTTCAATCCTAAAACCAACATAGTCAGCATTAAGTTCCGTCTTTCTTCTTTCAAGCTTATCAAGCAGTGTACATATTTTAATCGACAACGGATTTCTTTTTTTCAGCATTGGAACAAGCTTGGATAATGTCATTCCTGAGTCAATTATATCTTCCACTATAAGAACATCTAATCCTTCAATACTTCTTGAAAGGTCATTAACAATATCAACTTCACCACTTGAAGAGGTACTGTTTTTATAGCTTGAAACTGTCATAAAGTCAATAGCAACAGGAATTTTTATTTCACGCATAAGGTCTGACATAAAAATAACAGCACCTTTCAGAATACAAATCATAAGCAGATTTTTATCAGCATAATCCTTAGTAATCTGATTGCCAAGCTCAACAATTCGCTGCTTGATTTTTTCTTCTGAAATATAAATTTCAGATATTTCATTGCAGTAATCAGCCATTTTCATTCTCCACTATAGTTATTCTCAAAATACGGCGAGTTAATTCATCAGGAGCAGCTCTTTGCGAAATTCCGAGCTTTTCTGCGAAAACAGTTCCTTTTTCATCCTCAATAAAATGAAGAAACGGTTTATCCTCTGGAGAGATTTTCTCATTTATCAGTTTTTTAACAGATGATGTAAAATTTCTTCCTGCAAGCTGAATCTTATCACCGTTTTTTCTTTCTCTGATGACAGCACTACCTATTATTTTATCATAATCCAAATAATAATTTGCAAACATATTGTTAATATTTATTATTTTATTATTATCTGCTGCATCAATTACTTCCGCAAGCAGAAATTTATGTTCAAAAATCATATTTTTACCAATCTTGAGTGGTATTTCTTTTTTCTTAAAATCGGTTTTTTTGTCAATTTTTATAAGTGAGAGCTTATTTCTCTTGCTGACGATATACAAATCACCTGATATATTTATTTTACCATCTGAAAATAAAAGCTTATCAATCTGCTCAAGCCTTTCATAGCTATATGAGAGAAAATTATTTGAAAGCAGCTTGGCAATGCATCTGTGACGTACAGCCTTATGATATACTCTAAGTCCTATAAATGAATTATCATTAAAGCATTGCTTATAAGCTTTTTCAGCTTCACAGTTTATAAAGTCATTTTCAAGTCGGATAGCAGAAATACTGCCAATAGACGTCTTGACAACAGAACTGTTGATTTCTGAAAGCATTGGTATAACATTATGCCTTATTTTATTTCTGGTATAATCATTGCTCAGGTTTGTGCTGTCCACAACATAATCAAGCGACCTTTCAGCAAGGAAAGCCTCGATTTCTCTGCGTGTAACAGTCAGCATGGGACGTATAATATTATCCCTTACAGGCGGAATACCGGATAATCCATTTACAGCAGTCCCTCTTGTAAGATTGTGGATAACAGTTTCAAGATTATCGTCAGCATTATGTGCAGTTGCAATTAATTTTCCTTTGGAGATTTCAGAAAAAGCATTATATCTCAATATTCGTGCGGCTTCCTCAGTAGAAAGCTTATTTTTCAATGCATATTCATTAACATCACATGATATTACAGTAAGCGGAATACAAAGCATATCACAAAGCTTTGTGCAAAAAAGCTGGTCACGCATACTTTCCTCACCACGAAGATTGTGATTAACATGAACTGCCTCAACAGTAAAGCCAATAGTTTTACTAAGCTCATTAAGAACTGCTGTAAGGCAGACACTGTCTGCTCCTCCTGACAAACCTGCAATAATGGTCATATCAGGCTGAAGCATATCATATTTTTTTGCAAATTCAATTATTTTTTCAATCATATTATGAAGTTTTTAAGAAGGTTCTGTTTCTGTATGGAAGTCAGGATTAGAAAATCTTGTATACTGACCGTCCCATATAAGCTCAACAGTACCGGTTTCACCATGTCTGTTTTTTTCTACACGACATTCAGAAATATTCTGACGTGTACTCTCTTTATTATAATAAGCGTCACGATAAAGAAAAAGAACTATATCAGCGTCCTGCTCAATAGAACCTGATTCTCTCAGGTCGGAAAGCATAGGACGTTTATCTGTTCTGCTTTCAACACTTCGTGAAAGCTGTGAAAGGAGTATGACAGGAACATTAAGTTCCTTTGCCATAACCTTTAACTGTCTTGTTATTTCAGAAATAACAACAACTCTGTTGTCTGATTTTGTAGTGGACTCCATAAGCTGAAGATAATCTATTATTACGAGTCCCAGATTTTTAGTGCGGCGGAGTTTTGCTTTCATTTGCGGTACAGTCATACTTGCTGTATCGTCAATATAAAGAGGCAAACCACTCAGATAACCGGCACTTGTTGCAAGCCTTACCCAGTCATCACCTGAAATACGTCCGTTTCGCAGACAGTTTGAATCTACAAGAGCTTCGGTCGAAAGCAAACGTGTTGCCAACTGTTCTCTTGACATTTCAAGGTTAAAAACGACAACGTCCTTATCTGAATGTCTTGCAACATTTGTAGCAATATTCATTGCAAATGAAGTTTTGCCCATACCCGGACGAGCCGCAATAATAATCAGGTCTGATTTATTCAATCCTGACGTAATAGCATCAAGATAAGTAAAGCCGGTTCTTGCACCTATATACTTTTCTTTGTCAGGACCTGCAATTTTGCCCAAGCGGTCATACGCCTCTGAAATAGCGTCACCAATAGGTATAAGCCCCTGAATATTACGCCCCTGTCTTATATCATAGATTTTTTGTTCAGCAGAATCAAGAAGCAGCTGTGCATTATGTTCACCGGATTGAATTTCCTGCAAAATTCCTCTTGCGGCATAGCTGAGACTGCGAATATAATACTTTTCCGCAACAATTCTGCAATAGCTTTCAATATTTGCCGTTGAAGGCAATATGTCAGCAAGGTTTGCAAGATAGCGGCGTCCCTCTGAAGCTGAATCAAAAATATGCAGCTTTTCTGCTTCATTCAGAACAGTTATTATATCGGCAGCCGAACCGCTTGTAAACATTCTCAAAATTATTGAGTACAAGGCTCTGTGCTGTTCACTATAAAAATATTCAGGCTTGATTTTTTCAACAACTATTGACAGTGTTGAAGGATCAGCAAGAACAGCACCGAGAATTGATTGTTCTGCTTCTATACTGTGCGGCAATTCCCTGTCTGTATTTTGAAAATTACTGTTTTCCATTCAAAGCACCGATAAATCAGCCGTCAATAACTTCAATGGTAATATTAGCCGTAATTCCTGTATAGAGCTTTACAACAGCGTCATATGTACCGAAGTTTTTAATATCATTTTTAAGATTAATTTTCTTTTTATCAACTTTAACTCCGAATTGCTCGCTTAGAGCGTCAGAAACATGACCCGATGTTACAGAGCCGAAAAGCTTGCTGTTGCTTCCTGCTTTTGCCTTGATAATGACCTTTTTGTCATTTATTTTTGCGGAAATTTCAGATGCAGCCTGCTTTTCAAGGTCAATTTTGTGCTGTGCAGATGATTTCTGACCTTCAAGCTCACTCAAATTTTTAGCATTGGCTTCAACGGCAAGTTTTTTAGGAAAGAGCATATTCCTTGCATATCCGTCTGCAACATTTTTAATTTCTCCCTTTTTTCCTGAACCTTTAACATCCTGTAAAAAAATTACCTTCATTTTTATATCACCTTTCTATATTATTGGGTATTTTCATCGATTGCCTTTCGGAGCAGCTTGTCTGCTTCCTGCAATGTAACATTTTCAAGCTGTGCAGCAGCCATAGTCTGATGTCCGCCGCCGCCAAGGCACTCCATAATTACCTGAACATTCATAGCTCCCAGAGAACGTGCTGAAATGTTTATTATATCACCTGTTCTGAAAATAACGAATGAAGCGTCAACATTGGTTATGCTGAGAAGCTCGTCCGCAGCCTGCGGACAGATAAGTCGTATATCATCACTTTTCATCTCGGTAACTGCAATCGCACAGCGATTATGTATTATAGCAGATGAAACTATTTTGGTTTTTCTTTGATATGTTTCAATTGAACTTGAAAACAGCGACTTTACAACAACGGTATCCGCACCGATTTTTCTCAGGAAAGCAGCAGCTTCAAATGTTCTTACACCTGTTCGCATAACAAAATTTTTAGTATCCAAAGCAATTCCTGCCATTAGAGCTTCTGCATAGCATGATGCGAGGTTATCGTCATCAAGCTTAAAGTATTGGATAAGCTCTGTAACCATTTCAGATGCTGACGAAGCATATGGTTCATGATGAAATATAACTGCATTATCAATAAAATTAACTGTTTTCCTGTGGTGGTCAATAACCACAACCTGACGTGCTTCTTTGTAAAGGTCGGCACTTTCAATAAAGTCTTTATTATGAGTATCAACAATAATGAGCAAATCATCCTGCGTAATATAATCAACAGCTTCATTCGGACTGATGAAGATTTTTTCTTCCACATTGGCTTCTATCATTTCAACAAGCTGTAAAGCAAGATTTTTCTTTCTGTCAACAACTACAAATGCTTCTTTATTCATAAGACGTACAGCTCCGACAATACCTGCCGCTGAACCTATTGAATCAAGATCACCAAAGCGATGACCCATTACAAAAACTCTGTCCGAATTTAAAATGAGATCCTGCATTGTATTGGCAATAATACGGGTTTTAGCTCTTGATTTCTTCTCGACTCCCTTTGAAACGCCGCCAAAAAATCTGTATCCATTCTCAGTTTTGAGAACAGCCTGATCGCCGCCTCTGCCCAAAGCCATATCAAGACACTGTTTTGCAAGGGTTTCACTTTCCGCAAGGTTTGAAGCTCCCTGCCCTACTCCTATTGAAAGCGTAAGCGGAGTTTTTCCGTCAACCTTGATATTTCTTGCACCGTCAAGAATTTTAAATTTCTCATCAATAATTTTATTCAGGTGACAGTCCTCAATAATAGCAAGAAAAGTATTGCTTGAAACTTTTTTTACAATACCGTCAGTACCATTCATAAAGTTTTCGATAAGCTGTTCAGTTTCAACGGAAGTCTTGGCTTTTTCACTTTCCTTAGCATTTTGCATTATATCATCATAGTTGTCTATCATAATAATCAGCATTGACTGACGTGTATCATTATACTTTTTCTGAAGATTGTATAAATCGGTGTCATCATGAAAGTGAAGTGTATAAAGAGTGTTATCCCTGAATTCATTTTTCTTGGCAGTAACCTCATAATAGCTTCCATTTACTATGCATGGACAGGCCTCACCTTTTTTTAAGGTATGAATGTCTATACTGATGTAATCACGAAGATCAAGACCAAAAGCGTCACGTTCCATAGCAACCTTTTCTTTAAAAAATTCATTATACCAGACTACAATCCCGTCATCATCAATAACAGCGGCAGGAACGGGCAGTGAATTCATATATTCTGCCGCAGTTGTAGTAAGATTTCTGTTCATTTTTGAAATATGTCTGTACAATGACTTTGACATATATATAAGTATGCCTATATAAATCAAAGTAAATAATACTCCGGGGATTATTACCATAAGGAACTGCTTTTTGCTGTAAATACTCAGCATTGCCGCTGACACAATAACATTTGTCAGCATAAGAATAGAAATAATAATCAATGCCGCAGGCATTTTTTTCTTCACTTTACTATCACCGTCCTTGTAACTGTAGGTAAATAAGACAAGTCAGTCATGAAAAACTAAAACGATATTGCTGACTGCCTTAAACTATGTTTCCATTATGATAGGAAGAATCATAGGACTGCGTTTTGTTTTCTGATAAATATAGTCTGAAAGCGAGTCACGAAGCTTACCTTTAAGAGTATTCCATTCCTTTAATTCATTAACAGAACAATGGAACAGAGTATCATTTAAAATTTGTTTAGCTTCAATTATAAGTTCTTCCGATTCTCTCACATAAACAAATCCTCTTGAAATTATGTCCGGGCCTGCAACAATTGTGTTTGAGGAGCGTTCAATTCCGATTACGATAATTATAAGACCGTCCTGAGCAAGATGCTTTCTGTCACGAAGAACAATTGAACCGACATCTCCAACACCAAGCCCGTCTACAAGCACTCTGCCTGACGGTACCTGAGAAACAATATTCATTTTATTTCCGTCTGTTTCAATAACATTGCCTATTTCCGCTTTTATGACATTTTCTCTTGGAATTCCCATTTCAACGGCAATATCACCATGCTTTTTAAGATGCTTATACTCACCATGAACAGGAATAAAGAATTTCGGCTTAGTAAGAGCAAGCATGAGTTTAAGTTCTTCCTGACAGGCATGACCTGAAACATGAACCTCATACATTGCTTCGTAAACCACTTCAGCTCCAGATTTCATAAGCTCATTGACAACTCTTGTAACATATTTTTCGTTGCCCGGGATAGGTGTAGCTGAAATTATAATGAAATCCATAGGAGTAATGTTTACTTTTTTATGGTCATTCATTGCCATTCTTGTAAGGGCAGACATAGGTTCTCCCTGACTTCCTGTTGTGATAAGAACAATACGTTCATTTTCATAACGGTTCATTGTTTCTATATCAATTATTATTCCCTTAGGAACAGAAAGATAGCCAAGCTCAATGGCAGTTGTAATAACATTGACCATACTGCGTCCGAAAACAGCAACCTTGCGTCCATGCTTTTCAGCACAATTAATAATCTGCTGAACACGATGAATATTTGAAGAGAATGTAGCAATAATTATACGTTTTCCCTCAGCCTTGTTAAAAAGACTTTCAAATGATTCTCCGACCTTTCTTTCAGTCTGAGTATATCCGGGACGTTCAGCATTTGTGGAGTCCGCCATAAGAGCAAGAACTCCCCTGCTGCCAAGCTCGCCGAAACGTGCAAGGTCAATAATCCCGCCGTCAATAGGTGAATAGTCCACCTTGAAGTCACCTGTATGAACCACAATACCTGCAGGAGTGTGAATTGCCATACCCACAGCACCCGGAATAGAGTGATTGACCTTGATAAATTCAACAGCCATACAGCCCATTTTAACTGTCTTTTTAGGTTCAATGATATTCAGCTTTACCTTGCCGTCCAGACCGTGTTCCTTTAGTTTTCCCTCCACAAGTCCAAGAGTAAGCTTAGTACCGTAAACAGGTATATTAATTTTTTTAAGAAGGTACGCAAGACCGCCTATATGGTCTTCGTGTCCATGAGTAAGAACGATGCCTCTTAGCTTGTCCTGATTTCTTTCAACATAGGTAAAGTCAGGAATAACGATATCAACGCCGGGCATATCAGCGTCAGGGAAAGCAAGACCGCAGTCAAGAATAAACATATCGTTTGAACATTCAAAAACAGTCATGTTCTTTCCGATTTCATTAAGTCCTCCAAGAGGAATTATGCGTATAGGAGTTCTTCTCACTTCTTTAGTTCTTTTTACGGGAGCTTCTGATTTTACAGGCAAAGAAGTAGCTGATTCCGTATTTTTCTTTCTTACATATTTTCTTCTGTTATTAGCTTGTGATGTGTTCTTTCTTTGATTTTCCTTTTCGTTCACTATAGAACCTCTCTTTCATTGATGTAGTGCAATGATAAAATACAATAACAAGGACTGATTGATGAGATTTTGTATATAAGCACTGTTTAAAATGCGTGTGATATAAGTATTTAAGCACAATTTAAGAATCAATTTTAAAACTTATTCTTAGGGCAGCACCGAACAAAGCACGTCAAAAGACTTTGTGTGGTATTGCCTTACATATACAATAAGACAAATACTTTTTTACTGTTTACTGCATTAATGACTTTTAAAATAAATTTCTTGAAATTTTACAGCTCTTGCTGTAAATTAAGAGAAGTTTTTCCGAGCAATATTTTTGCCATAAATTCAAGAAACAGTTTTAAGGTAATACCGAACAAAGTCTTTTAACATGTTTTGTGCAGTATTGCCTTAAGCAGTACCGTAAAAATAGCTTCTTATAACTTTATACGGTGTTGCTTTATATCCCGGCTTAAATATATTTAAAGGTATTTTGATATACCAATAAAGACTAAAAACGAGCAAAACAGCTGTGTCAGACAGCAGTTCCTGCATATTGTTATTCAATATAATTATACGTCTTAGAAATTTTTATGTCAAGCGGATTTAATATAATTATAAGTAGTTTATAAAAAAAGCATTTATTTTTAAAAAAATTTGTAAAACCGCTTGCCTCAATTGTGACTATGAGAAAAGCTGTTGATTTTATTTTGCCAGAAACAGCATAATTCAGCTGCTGTTTCAGCATTATAAGCTTGTGCAGTCAAAGTAATTCGCTTTTTTCCGCTGTTTGAAATTTTTATTCTGCCATTGTTGTCTATAATTGTTTTTTCTGCAAATAAATCGAAATATTCGGTTGAAAATTCTCTTTTTGCAGTATAAAAATCAGGAATTTCACTGCACAGCTCATAAAAGCTGTCAATTTTATTTAAAAGCTGTATGCATAAAAAAAGCGGATCAATGGTAAATCGTTGTTTTAAAATTATGCTGTTATAATCCGAACCGCCTTCCGTAATTTTGCAGTTATGCTTTTCTGCAAGTTCCTGAGCAATAAAATGTATATTTTCAGGCAAAGCGGGATTTTCTTTATTTTTCATAAGGTTCAGAGCATAGGCAAGCATTAATTTTTCATGACTGATAAATCCTGTTTCACTGCTGTATATATTCACCTTTGTGCCGCACTGTGAAATCTGAAGTATAATTTCATCACTGTTATCTGCAAAAAAGTCACTCCACATATTGATAATACTCTTGTTTCCACAGCTTATGCCTGCATTAATCTTGGTATCGTTTTCAAAGCTGTTGTGAATTTCATTTAAATATAACTCATTTATGTGTAAATATGATGAAATTTTACCGATATTACTGCAATTTTTTTCTTTCTTACTATTGCTTAACAAAAATTCAGAAGAACAAGGAACTCCAAAGCCATTATAAATCTGAATAATAAGCGGATTTGCAGAAGAAATATACAGTCCGTATGATACAGAGATTTTGTTTAATCCGCAAATAAATGCAGGCAGAACAGCATTTTCAGTTATTATCACATTACATCCCTGCTGTGCAATTCCTGATGCAAGGCTATACGCATAGGATTTCAGCATATCTGATTCAAAACCGACTGCAATTATTTTTCCATTAAAATTTACTTTACTGCCAAACTCTGCAAGCTGAGAGGCAGTTAACGGTTCTTTTGTTATTTGCTCACAAATATTATCTCTGAAACTGAATAAATTGTTTTCACCGTAAAAGCTCATTTTATTAACTCCTAAAATTATTTAGACACTACAATTCTTTTAATGATAATATTGACGGTTTCAGAAATGTTTATGCTTTTTAACAAAGTTTGATAGCAGAAGAAGTGCAAGAAGATTTGGGAAAGCCATAAGACCATTGAAAATGTCCGAAACAGTCCATACTGCTTCAAGTGCAAGAACAGCACCAATTGCAGTTAATGCAGAATACATAAATGTGTAGATCCTTACATACCTGTTTTTACTTACATATCGGTAAGCTGTTTCTCCGCAGTAATACCAGCCGATTATAGTGCAGAAAGCAAAAAGCGAAATACAAACCAGTATAAATACATTTGAATAACTGCCGAAAATATGCTCAAATGCTTTGTTTACACTGTAATTTTCAGCTTTTGATGTTAAAATCACCAGAGCTGTAAGCGTACAGCATACAACAGTATCAAGAAAAACCTCAAAAACGCTCCACATCCCCTGCTGATGAGGTTCACAGCATGCTGAAGCACCATGCATAATAGGAGAACTGCCGAGTCCTGCTTCATTTGAAAAGATTCCTCTGCGTATGCCTATGGAAAACGCCTGAGAAAGTGCAAATCCGCCTGTACCTCCTGCGGCTGATTTAAAATTAAAAGCGTCTGAAAAAATATCTATTACGGCGTCTGATAGATTTTCTCTGAACATAATTATTATAATTATTGAAGCAAACATATAAACAGCTGTAACAACTGGGATTATTAATTGTGCCGCTGTACCTATTCTTTTTATCCCTCCTGAAACTATGCAATATACCGATATAAAAATCACAACCGCAATTATTACAGGATTTATGTATATGCATTTTTCAAGTGATGTGCTAATAGAATTGGACTGTACCATTCCACCCATTCCAAATGATGCAAGAATACAAAAAACTGAAAATATAACTGCAATAATACGTGAACCTAAACCTTTTTCAATGTATATCATTGGACCGCTGAAAGAACTGTCTGTATTTCTGTTTCTAAAAAAAATGCTGAGATAATTTTCACTGTAAACAAGTGCCATACCCAGAAATGCCGATATAATCATCCAGAAAACAGCTCCCGGTCCTCCGACTGAAAGTGCCGCAGAAACCCCTATTATGTTCCCCGTACCCATTGCAGTACCAAGCGAAGCACATACCGATTTAAACTGTGATATACCATTCAAAGAATTATCTTTGTTTTTTTCAGTTTTAAGTGCATTTATCATAAACGGAAGCAGCTTGAATTGTATTCCTTTAAGCTTTACAGTATAAAACAATCCTGTAAAAAGCAGAAGTGAAAGAAGTCCCCAGCCCCATATAAATGAGCTGATATTGTCCAAAATATGATTAAAATACATTTTTATGGCATCTCCTTGAAAAACAGATTGTAAATATGGTATAATATATTAATTGAGGTGATACAATGAAAATATTTTTTGCTGATAAAACATTTCTCTCTTTTTTGCAGTCAATTATTCTTATTGTTTCAGCGTTAATCGTAATTCTTGCATTTAATCTTATACCTATATACATGCTTATGTTAATAGTTTGCATACTATTCTCAGCAGCAGGTATATTTACGGTTTTTATATATCTGCCTTTATGGTTTTCACATTTGCGTTATTACGTTGGTGAGAAAAGTATAACCAAACGCAGTGGTGCATTTTTTACAAATGAACAGGCCATAAAATATTCTTCTATACAATATTCAAGTATAATTACAGGCCCATTTTCAAAAATAACAGGACTTAATTTCATTATAATCTATGTTTACGGCGGAAAAATGCTGCTGTTTTTTTTAAAGTCCAAAGACGTTAAGGAAATATTAAGAAGCATGGGAAGTGACTACTGTTAAGGCAGCAGAGGGAGGTTATCAATGTATAGAGAACATCCGCTTAAAATACTAAAATACTCAATTAAAAATATATGGCTTTTGATTTTTCCTCTTTTACGAGGAATATGGGCAATGAAACTTGATGTCGATAAGCTTTATACATGGCTGAAGGGTGCATGGTTTGACATACTTTTTATACTGCTTATTATTTTATTCGGCTGTGTTAAATGGCTTTTCTCTAAAATTGATGTTACTGAAAGTGCAATTATTCATACAAACGGTATTGTTATTAAGACAAAAACGGTAATACCATACGAAAATATCGCATCCATTACAAGAGAACATTCCTTTTATCTAAGATGCTTTAAGGCAGTAAGATTTTATGCTGATACCTGTGCGGGAATATTGAAAACTCCGGATATGGTTTTGCTTTTGAACAACAAAGTCTGTGAGAAAATAATCGGAACAGTGCCTCAGGCTGAATCTGAAAGCTCTGTTGTATACAGGCATAAACCGAAGTCTATTATAATCATATTTTTCTCCGTTTTATTTTCAAGCAGCTTTTCAGGAGTAATTTATATATCAGCTTTTTTCTTTCAGGGCGGACAGATTGCCAAGGATTTAATTTCCGAATCTGTTGACCAGCTTACAGCAGAGGCATCAAAATTTCTCATTATAAATATTCCGTATGCTGTACTTACCATTGTTATAGTAATTATGGGAGCATGGATTATTTCGTTTATTATTAATATGGTGCGATATTCAGGTTTTTTTATCAGACGCTATGAACATATTATTGAAATAGAAAGCGGCAATATCACTCCACGAAGATTTTTACTGTGTCAAAATAAGATAAACTATATATATCTTAAGCAAAATCTTCTTATGAAAATATTTAGTGTAATGTCTGTAAATGTAAACTGCTCTGGATATGGAACCAGCAAGAAAAAAAATTTACCTGTTCTTTTACCTGTTCAGACCAAAGGCAAGTTTAAAGAAAATCTTAAATCAGCAACCGATATAGAATACAAGACAAACAGACAGTATAAGCCTAAAATTACAAGCTTCTGGCAATATATATGGGCATCTGTTATAATTGCAATATGCATTTTTCCTGCGACACGTTTTTTATCATTTCATAATGAACAGCTGCATGATGCAGTTATTTTTATTACTGTAATGGCTGAAATTCCTGCTGTTTGGTATATAATAATAAGATTTGCAGCACTTCTGACAAGCGGAGTCACTATTGACGGAAATTTAATTTACCTCAGATATTCAAGAACATTCAGTTTCTATACTTTAATCGCCGAAAAAGATAAACTCGCCAAAGCAGCAATAACACAATCGCCCTTTCAAAAAATTTTTAAGAAATGTTCAGTTATTTTTTACTTTAACAGTGAAATTACAGAAGGTCATGTTGTAAAAGCGTTAAAACTAAAAGATGCTCAGAAAATATTACAACTGCTAATGGATTAAGGAAGCACCGCATAGTTCTTGTGCGTTTCTGCCTTAAATTGCCTTTATAAAATCCTTGACATTTTCATTATTATAAGTTAAAATAATATTGAGCAGACTATGCGGTAGCGGAAACGCTTTAGTTTACGAGGAAAGTCCGAGCATCACAGAGCAGGATAGCTGCTAACGGCAGCCGAGGGCGACCTTAGGGCTAGTGCAACAGAGATATACTGCCTTGTGTTTTCAAGGTGATGGTGGAAAGGTAGAGTAAGAGCCTACCAGAGTACAGGAGACTGTGCTGCTATGTAAACCCTATTCGATGCAACGTCTATTGGTGCTTTATATCATAACATCTGCTCGGTGGATATAAAGTAATGACGGCTTGAGCTTATCGGCGACGATAAGCCTAGATAAATTACCGCACACGACAGAACTCGGCTTATCGGTCTGGTTACAAAAAAGAGCTTTTCTTTAATGAAAGGCTCTTTTTGTTATATACAATAAAATTTTAAGGCAAGAAATATTATGATTATAGCAATGCAATAAAATAATGCAGCATAAGATGGCAAAATCAAACCGCATAGTACAAGGCGGACGACAAAAGCATAATGTCGTATGGTGAGGAGGACAACGCGGTAATATGCGGTTTGAATTGTCAGATTAGTTACATTATTTTGCTGTATTGCTATTAATTTACATAAAATACATTGATTTGAGTTTAAATACGTGGTATAATGTATATAAATAAAAATTAAGGAGGTATTTTATGAAGAATATTGCAAAAAAGATTTTATCTGTATTTCTTTCGGCAAGCACAATCTTTATATCTGTTCCTGCTTTCAGCACAAATGCAGCAATAGAAATGTGGCTTGATGGCGAAGAAGATGGTTTTAAGTATAGGTCACACCTCAATTACGGATATGTCGAGATAACAGGGTGTGATGCAGACAAAACAGGAGTGGCAGAAATACCGTCTGAAATTGCAGGAAAGCCGGTCACAACAATTGGAGTTGGAGCTTTCAGCGGTTGCGGTTATACTGACGAAGAACTTGCTGAAATGGGAGCAACTCATGACGGCAGCGGCTGCGGCATTACAGAAATTATTATACCCGACAGCGTCACTACAATAAAATATGGTGCATTTTCCAACTGTGAAAGCCTGAAAAAAATTCATTTTCCGTCAACTCTGAATAATTTTGATGGTTATACAGAAGATTTATATATAAATGACATTGAATCAGGTCATTTCGGTTATGCATCATGGGTAGAAGGTTGTGATAAACTGGAAGAACTGTCAATCAGCAGTGAAAACCCATATTTCAAATCAGTTAACGGAATAATTTACAGCAAGGACGGTAAAACATTAGGTCCTGTCCCAAAAGCAATTGCTTTCGATTCTGTTGATTTTAACGGTGTAACTGAAATTGGAGATTATGCATTTTGCGATCATCAGGAGATTGTCAATCTTAAAATTCCGTCTAAAATAACATCTATAGGAAATCATGCATTCTGGCGTTGTCAAAGCTTAGAAAATGTTGATATTCATGGAAAAGTCACTTCTATAGGAGACTATGCATTTACCAACTGCGGTAAAAATTATAACGATTACACTGAAAATGATTCTATTCAGTTTAACATTCAAAACGGACTGCACTCTGTTGGGGATTATTCATTTTCCGGCATTTATACACTGAAAGAAATTTCTCTGCCTGATTCTCTTACAACACTTGGAAAGGGTACCTTTGCCGTAAATGTACGTCTTAATTCAATAATTATTCCTCCAAAAGTTACTTCTATTCCTGACAGCTTATTTGAAGAGTGTTATAATCTTTCTGATGTTTCTCTGCCGGACAGCATTACGGAAATAGGTTCATATGCATTTTACGGACCTATTAAAATAGAAACAATAAAACTGCCGTCTAATCTTAAAAGAATTGGAGAATCAGCATTTGCCTGCTTCAGAGATATTATTTCACCAAGAGAAGGAGAAGGAGTAGGACTTATTTCCATATCCATTCCTGACTCTGTTGAATACATAGGCCCAAGAGCTTTTTATAGAAATCGTTTTCTCACTGATGTAACTCTTCCAAAATCAGATGTGGAAATATGTGAATACGCTTTTGAAAATTGTGGAATTGAATCAATAACACTGCCTCAAAATATGGAGAAAATTTCTCAATATGCTTTTTGCGGCTGTAATCTTAAAACGCTTATTATACCCAATGGCGTTACTGAAATAGAAGATGCTGCATTTGAAAAAAACACTTGCCTTGAGCGTGTAATACTGCCTGATACACTTAAAAAAATCGGTATATATGCTTTTAATTGTATTGGCGGCACAGATGACTTTGGTGAACATAAATATGGCGGAATTACATCTATTGAAATTCCTGAAGGAGTTACAGAAATCAGCTATGGTGCGTTTTATGGCAGTAATCTTATAGACGTAAGACTGCCAAAGTCTTTAAAAAACATAGGATTTCGTGCATTTGATTATTCTAACCTCTCTGTTCTGGAATATCCCGAAGGAATAACTACCTTAAACGAGTGGTATACAATGAACTGCAAAAATCTTAATGCAATTTATCTGCCGAAAAGTCTGAAAGAAATTAAACCAACAGCTATTGCCAGAAATGCAGGATATCTCGAACTGCTTGTAATTCATGAGGACGGCAGACTAGATACGGATATTGCTGATTATTCAATAGGTGAACTTGAGCTTGTTCCTAATATTTATTTTGCAGGTACTGAGGCGGAATGGAATAACCTCATAAAAAATTGGGATTTTTCTGAGTATAATACTGACCCATCAGTTATGGACAATGTAACTGTTCATTTCAATTCTGTACGGAAAAGCAATATAAAAGGCGATTTAAATATCGACGGAAAGCTTAATATTGCTGACATGGTACTTATGCAGAAATGGATACTCGGTAAAGGAACTCTTTACAGTTGGAAAAACGGCGATATTAATAATGACGGCTGTATTGACAGTTTTGACCTTTCAATAATGCGTTCAGAATTAGTGAAAATTCTGCCTGATACTGTTTTTCGTGCAGATATTTCAAATCTTACATGGAATGAACAAAACAGAACTCTTTCTGCAAATGTCAGCTATAAGAATATGCCTGATAACAGTGATGCATGGATTGGTGTAGTGCCAAGTGATACACCTCATAATGAAAAAGACGCAGATTTTGTCTGCATTGAGTATCAACTTCTTTCCCAGTTTGAAAGTGGCAACTTTGAGGGATTAGAGCTTTCAGACACCAGCTTGAGTGGGAACTATGACTTGCGTGTTTATGAAAATGATGATGGCGGTCGTGAACTTGCTTGTGTAACATTCTTTATTGACGGTCCTAAGGCGGAGATCACAAATGTGCAGTGGAACGAAGATACTCGCTCTGTCACAGCAGATGTTACCTATGCTAATTTTTCTGATGACAATAATGCTTGGATCGGTGTTGTTCCCAGTGATACACCACATAATGAACGGGAGGCAGATTATGTGGATGTTGCCTACATAGCACTAAACAGTTTTGAAAGCGGTGCATTTAACGGACTGAAGATTCCTGACGGTATCAGCGGAAAGTACGATTTACGTATTTACAGCAGTGACTACGGTGGCAGAGAGCTTGCAAGTGTAACATTTGCGATTACATAATACAAAAAATCAAATAATTGGCTGTGTCATTATTAAGACATAATTAACAGTTTTCATTTAAATGATTAATATCATTAAGCAAAGTAAAATAGTCGTAAGAATATTCAATGTTCTTACGACTATTTTTTGCTTTTCTTAGCTTAATAGAATCAGTAATATTGCCTCTATAGCAATACAACAAAATGCTATAGAAAATGAGCAAGAACTGACAATTCTTATTCAAATCTAATTGAATCAACAATCTCCAGCTTTGAAGCACGAAATGCAGGATAAAGACCGAATAATATCCCTATGAATATGGCACATAAAACTGCACTGATCAACATTTCCACAGGTAACACTAAGTTAACTGCTATTGGCATATGAAATTCCTCACTAAGATAACTTGATGCTTTGATAGCTACTATCTTTGACATGATCATTCCTAATAAAATACCTAAACCTGTTCCAAGTGACGAAAGGGTTAAAGACTCAAATAAGAACTGAAACATAATAAGCGTATTAGACGCTCCAAGGGCTTTTCTAATACCTATTTCGCTTGTTCGCTCGGTTACTGTGATTATCATGACGCTCATGATGCCTATACTGCCTATAAACAGTGATATGCATGCAATTGCAAACACTATATCAAGTATTATTGAAACAAGGTTCCTTGTTGATTCCAGTGATTCGGTGTAAGTAATAGCATTAAGCTGCCACTGACTGTCATTGAGAATGTTGTTAATATCAGTTACTGCCTTTTGCTTGAACAGTTCTTTATTATCAATATCTTCCATTGTTATAGTAAACTCCTGACGCTGCCAGTACTGATTATTCAGGAGATTACTGTATTTCGTTTCAATGTAACTATGATTTAGATACAGAATGCCTGCATTGTAGATTGAGTAACTCAAATCCATATATACACCCACAACTATAGCAGGAATAACTGAATTTTCTACCTGAATGAGAATAGTCTTCCCGATAGAATCTTCTTCATCTCCAAAAAGATTACGCTCAGTAACATCTGAAATTACAACGGTCGCAGCACATTCCTTGTTATCAGAAAGCGATATGTCCCTTCCTTTCAACAAAAAATCGTCGTTGTTTGACAATTCGTTGGCATAAGCTGACCAGATAATCGTATTATCTATTCTGCTATTATACATACCTTTTGAAGTATAATCAATAAAGTTTCCCGTTGAAACATATGCTCCGCTGTACTCTTTGCTTTCAAGCAGTTCATTGATCTTACTAATATCAAGGTTTACCGTTTCCGGTACAATTACAGTACCATCTTCATAAGTAGCATAAGTCTTGTTTTCATCAGATGGTACTATTGTCATTGTCATTCTATCAGCTTTATACAGACGTTCTGTAACGCTTGCAAATGTATCGTTGAAAGCTCTGCCTATTACTGAAATTATAAGCATTGAAGTTATGCCTACAATAATTCCCAACATGGTCAAGAACGAACGAACTTTATTTGCAAATATTGATTTTACTGAGTATATTAATAAATCCAGCATATAATCTCCTATCAATTCAGCATTGCTGTTGCGACAAGATCATTTTCAGACAGTCCGGAAGCTTCTACTGCCACATAGTAGTTCGTGACAAGCCCCTTTTTTACAGGAATATCCTCAAATTCACCCGATTCATTGTATTTGCGTACATATTCCTGACCGTCAATATCAAATATTGCATCATATGGCACAATAAGAGTATCAGTTTCACTTTCAATGACTATTTTTGCCGAAGCTTCAAATCCCGGATACAGATTATACTCATCTATATCATCGATAGTAAAGTTAATCTCATAACCGTTTTTTTGTGGGTCAAAGCAATCACTTATAAAAAGTATTTCGCCTTCGCTCTCTCCATACTGGTTTGCAGCCATGCTTACAACAATCCGACTGTTCAAAGATATATCAGAGATATCATCAGGCACGAGAACAGCATTAAAATGCACTTTATCAGGATTCTGTATACAACATATCATATTATTGGAAACATAATCATTTGGTGTAACATAAAGATCAGTAATAATACCATCTCTAGTGGCAGTTATAACGTTTTTGTCAATCATATTTTGAAGTTCGGCAAGCTTATCAGTATAAGAATTAATCATCTCTGTAAGATTTTCTGGAGTAAAATACCTTTCTGTAAATGCAGATGAATCGTTATACATAATTGTAAGAGAATCAAGCTCTCTTCGGTAGCTGTTAAGCTCATCATAGATATCTTCAGCATTTTTTTTCATTTCCTGCTGCTTTTCATAGGCATATTCCTTTTTCTGAGCTGCAAGGGAATAAAGTTCATTTATATTGTCATAGCTGCTGTTGACATCTGAACCAGCAGTTTCCATATTATTGCCCCTGTCGCTCTCACTTTCATTGGAATTTTCCCCGGCTTTGCTACTTTCTAAGTCAACATTCTTATTTTCTTCAGTGTTATCGGCAGAAACCTCTCTGCTCTCAATGCTGCTGCGAAGTTCATCTTGTTCGGAAACTGCTTTTTCATACATAATGCGATATTCCGCCTCCATAGCCTGAACCGCATCATACTTTTTCTGGTAATTTTCAATAAGCTTCTTAACTTGTGCTATCTGACTTTCAAGAATATTTCGCTCTATAGCAGAATTCTCATTGAATGTATCAGAGTATATGTTATCAATGTTCTCAAGGTGATCAAGAATAGCCTTGTAATTATCATATTCTGTCTGAAGCTCAGAACAATCAAATATACAGATGACATCACCTTTTTTGACAGTATCACCCTTGTTTACCTTTACATCGGCAACAGGGGCATCAACGTATGAATACACATACTCGCTTTCATCTGATACAACAATAGCGGAAATGTATATACTGTTATCAAGATTCTCTCTTTTTACTTTAAAAAGCTGTATCTCATCATAATTATCATAAACAGGTTGTTTTTTCAGAAAAAACCAACCGGTCAAGACAACAACTGCTGCCGCAACAGAAATAGAAATTATCTTAAAGATTCTTTTCATCTAAAAACTCCTTGTCATTCATATCTAAGTGCATCTATTACCTGCATTTTCGAAGCCTTTAAAGCAGGATAAATACCGAAAATTAAACCAACACTGATGGAAAATGCTGCTGATACCACCACTGATGTCAGGTTAATACTGATATCTATTCCATTTGCTGCAAGAAACAGTCTTAAAGCCTCATCAGGTATCATTGATATTAGCAAATTTATATTCTGTCTTAAAACTGCTATGAAAACCAGACTTATTATAATACCAATAAGACAAGCTGTAAGGCAGATGATAACCGATTCAAGAAGAAACTGTAAAATAATTCTCCTGTTGCTCGCTCCAAGTGCCTTCTTTATACCGATTTCTCTTGTACGTTCTTTAACAGTAACGAGCAGGGTATTCATCAGATTGATTCCTCCTACAATAAGTGAAAGCGAAGCCGCACAGATAAATACAAGTGTAATTGTTTTGATAATGCTTTTTGTCTCATCAGCAATGGAAAATCCCATGTATGTAGTAACAACGTAATCATCACCTGATCTAAGTCGATTCATCAGCGTGTCAAGTTCATACATTGCCAATTCAGCGTCAGCGTCATTTTCAAGTATAACAGTTACCTTATAATACTTAAGGGAAGAGGTTTCCACCCCAAGACACTTATTAACGTACTCATATGTACAATAAACATCAGATTTCCATTGTCTTAAATCTTTGGTGTTACCCATCTTACCTGTAGTATCCAGGCATTTGTATACGCCTACAACAGTAGCCTCTACGTTAACTGTTCCGCTGCGCATCACAAAGGTCTTACCTATAGCATTCTCAACGCTGCCGTAGCAGTTAACAGCTGTTATATCGGATATAACAGCTGCAGAGGAACATTTCTCACAATCATATTCGTTTATGAACCGCCCTTTCACCATAAGCACGTTTGTACCCTTAGCATATGCAGGTGTTACCCCTCTTACACTGGCAATTGAGTACTTTTCGCTGTTAATGCTGATACGACCGGAAATATTATCAGGAGATTTAACCAACGCTCCGATAGCTCCGTCAATTTTTGAAGCTATATCTTTTAATTCATTGTAAGTGAAACGATAATCCACCTTGGAAGCAATCGGAATCATTGAGGAAATGCTGTTTTTCCCCAGTGTACCTATAAAATAGTTATTTACGGTTGAAGATGCTGCATTTTCAACTGATAGGATCAATACCACTGATAATACACCAATGATGATTCCAGACATTGTAAGCAATATCCGCAGCTTGTTCTTCAGCATATCAGATATAATTGCTCCGACCTGTTCAAAAAAATATATCATTTTTTCTCCTCATCATTGTTATTTATAATCAGAAGCTGTCTTTATCTCGACACATGCTCCATCCTCAAGGTACTCCATTTCTGAAGTAACCACAATATCACCTTTGCTGATACCAGAACAGATTTCAGCATTTACATCATCCTGAATACCAATAGTAACAGGCTTATACTCGGCTATGTAACTATCGTTAGCCTGAGGAACAGCAACATAAACATAGTAATCGCCATTATCTTCAATAAGAGCATTTTTATTTACAGAAAGAGCCTCTTCTTCAAAGATCCTTATGCTGTTGGTAACAGACATACCGATATTTAATTTATTCGTTTCACTAACATCAATGTACACATCAAAGCCGTCTTCACCTTTGATACGGTTAATTCTGGTAACCTCACCAATAACGGATTCCTGACCAAAGTTTATCTCAGTTTTCATCCCCTCATCCACTAGTAAAACATCATTATCATTAAGACTTGCGTGGATGATTTTTTTATCCTTCTGGACTATTGTAACGATACTGCTTTCGCTGCTTACCTGACCGCTGGTAACATAAACATCCTTGACAATACCATTACAAGGAGCGTAAACAATACACTCCTCGAGAGACTCTTTAAGCTCACGCAACTGCTCTTTTAGTTCATCGTTAGACTGATATGTGTCAATTTCAAGCTGTGAATCTGCAATCTTCTTTTCAAATTCAAGCTTTGTGATCTCAATCTGATAATTATAGTCGTCAAGTTTTGTTTTGATACTAGTCATAACGGAAGAATAGCTTTCCATTTCGTTACGACTTACAGTGATTTTTTGAAGCAAATTTTCACAAAGTTCAGAGTAATAACCTGTTTCGTCACCAACAGCATTTGCAAGATTATTCACAGCATCGCTATACGCTCTTTCAGTGCTTTCAAGTTCTGATTTAGTACGATTGAAGTTCTGCTCTGCCTCATTGTACTTCTTCTGATCAGAGCTTATATCTTCTTCAATCTGCTTGATCTTCAGATCGAGCATTTTTTTATTTCTACTTATCTCCGCATTCAATTCATTGATATTCTGCTCATCTATACTCTGTGCATTTTTAAGTCTTTCCTCGACAGCCTTTATATCTTTTTCAATTTCATCACTATCAAGTTCACAGATAACATCACCTTCATTAACCTCATCACCGCTACGGACTTTTAAGGATTTGATACGGAAACTCTGAAGTTTTGTTGAAACTGTATAAACCCCCGCATCTTCTGATTCAACCACTCCTGTGATATTAACATTCTTTGTAAGCATATGTTCATCGCATTCATCAGCAGAAACATAAAAAACAAGGTCTTCACTACTTTCTTTACAGCCAACTAGCATAGATGAGACAAAAATCAATGTCAAAATTGAAGATACAAAATGATTGTTCATTTTTTCTCCTTTCAATTATAGTTTGGTTTACACCGCACATGTATAAAAAACGGCGATATTGCTTTTAATATTATATAAAACTATTATAGCAATACAACAAAACGTTAAATCATACTATATGGATACAGTAAATATTGAACATTTAGTTGTTAAATAAGCTATGTTTTTGTTTATTATAAACAATTTATGCATTTTTAAAATATATAAAGGAACATCTACCCATTGTTTATACATTAACATTTGCTTCTGAACATAATTTTTCCACCGGTTTATGTGCCTTGTGTTGTTACGTCTTGTCTTACATCCTCCACAATTGAACCATCAGAAATCATAACAATTCGCTCCGTCTCTTTAGCAAGTTCCAGGTTATGAGTGATGAGTACTATGGTTTTACCTTGAGAGTGAAGACTATGAAAAAGGTCCATAATGGTGCGTCCCGTTTTAGAGTCCAAAGCTCCTGTTGGTTCATCGGCAAGGATTATTGCAGGATCGTTTGCCATTGCACGTGCAATCGCCACTCTCTGTTTCTGACCACCTGATAGTTCATTTGGGTTATGATCGTAACGATCGGCCATCTCCACCATATCAAGCAGCATTTTTGCTTTCTTCGATCTTTCCTTCGCTGACACATGACCATACATCATTGGTAACTCAACATTTTTTAGTGCCGAAGTTCTGGAAATCAGATTGAAATTCTGAAACACGAAGCCGATAGTCTTGTTTCTGATCTTACTCAGATTTTTGTCAGACATTTTTGAAAGCTGTTTACCATTAAAAAAATACTCACCTTCTGTAGGACGGTCAAGGGCACCGATAATATTCATCAATGTACTTTTTCCAGAACCAGACTCTCCAACAATTGCAACAAATTCGCCATCATAGATTGTCAGATCAATTCCGTGAAGAATCTCTAGCTCATTTGGTTTCCCGATGTTAAACTTCTTTTTGATGCCTTTCATATCAATAACGACTTTTCTTTTTTCCATTATAAATTTTCCTTATTCTTCATTTTTTAATTGATGTTCATATAAACTTCTTTTGCCACCATTTTTTCAACAATTCCATCCCTTGCTCGTTAAAACAATGCCACTAAAAATTTATGCAAAATATGCTAAGTCAGATTTCGTGCAAAACGTTAATGTGAACATTGTGCGGTATTGCCTTAATAATAAGAATGCCACATTTCAATCTAAATGTCAATATGTTGGAACATTTAAAACAAGGTATTTTAATGAGTAAATTTTGTACGAACAAACTGCGAATAAATTGTAAGGCAACACCGCATAAAGATTGTCGTCATAAACTTGCAAAGTCTTTTGACGTGCTCTGTGCAATGTTGCCATAAATAAATATACAAAAAAGTAAAGCAAGATTTTAGCAGTAAACAGGAATACAGTGTAAGAAATTATGATTTTCATATGCTAATGATTATCAAAATACTCTTTTGATAATAGTAAAAGTATAGTTTGTTAACAATTTGTCCACCCGTTGAAATAATGTACACACTTCCTTACAGTTGGCAATACATACAATTATATGACTGTACTATAGCCCGGAAGATGTTCTGAAATTTTCTTATCATAGCCATTTTCCCAAAACAAGCATTTTGACGGATCAATACCAAGTTTATCTCCGGTAAGAGCTAATGCTATGGCACGACAACCGCCGTTACAGTGCTCAAAATATTCACATTTTCCGCACTTCTCGTTTTTCTCACGAAGAGTTCCGAGCGTGGTGCAAACCTCATCAATGTATTTTCCGCCGGACAGTAACTGGCTAAGCGGTATCTGCTTCACATTACCGAGAGTATCACCATGCTTTTCATAATAACCAGACATCTGATGACATGGGAATACATTCCCATTTGCCGCAACGGCGACCATACCTCGATTGCCTTTGCACACAGGTGCACTGTCTCGGTATTCGCCCGTACAGGAGTTTACAGCAGTAAGCGTATAAAATTTTGATTTCGGGTACAATGTTCCGAACTGCCAAACGGTCAGTTCCATATTATGATTGCCTTGCGCATATTTCTGCCAAAGAAGCAATGATTCATTAAAATATTCTTCAAGCGTAAGACAGGCATCTCCCGCATTTTGTACCCATCGTGGAGCCTCAGTTGTGCGTATTATACGCATCTCGCCTACGCCCATAGTATCAAACATTTCTGCTGTTTTCAGCATGCAATCACAATTGCGACGATTCATATTCGTCTGCACCTTGACAGGAAATCCGTTTTCAATGCATAACTTTATTGCATGCAGTGCTGTTTCCTCAGCACCCTTGTGATTACGCATCCAATCATGATACCCGATACCGTCAAAGGATATTTTCATAAGCGGAATACACCCAATCGACTTCATATGTTCAAGAGTTTGCTGATTAATGAAATACCCGTTTGTATTCAGCTCCTCTACATACATTCCACGCAAATAAATGCCTTCCAGAATATCAAAAAAATTTCGATGAAGCATTGGTTCACCGCCGGTAATTGTAAAGGCATTGATTCCACAATCACGTGCTTGGTCGAGAAGTTTGTCTGCCTCGTCCATGCTCCATTCGCTCATAAGCGGTGCATTATCTGCGGCATTGAAACAGTGAATGCAGTTGTAATTGCATTTGCCTGTAATCATCCAGTTCATTGCCGGAAAATAACGGTTTAAGCATATACGCGGCTTGCTCCAATCTGACAATACCTTACCGCTTTCCGCTTTTTGAATGAACCCGTTTGCAAGAAATTTACTTGCAAGCTGGTTTTCTTCTTGAGTCGGCAAATCTGTTCTTCCATCACATGACGACAAAAATTCAAATTCTTCTCTTTTAAGTCCTTTGGCATTGCGTTCACCTTTTATGTAGTAAGCATAAGGAACGAGATTCCATGAACGCAGTGCTATATTTTCGTTCAGAGTATAGTACATCTGTTTTTCCTCCCTGCGGTTTTTCGCAGATTCCTCGTTCAGCAATTCATTTCGGAATATTTGCGTGCCGCTTGTTTTCAAGAAAAGGTAACACAGCACAAGAATGTGCTGTGTTGTCTTAATATTTGTTTCGTTTACTTAGTAATTGCAAAGCCAAAGGCCCTTTTCATAGGAACAATTTTTGCAGTTTGTACAATTGGCTAGTCTGCCGCATTCCTTGCAATACGCATTCTTTAAAGTGCTCACTACACATCCGCCGCCGCATTTACTACAGACATATTTATCACATATACAAAAAGCTGAAACAATCTCTCGACCGTCACTATTGTTACAGCCGCCTGAAACGTTGTCAAGCTCATCATCGGAAAGCTCACCGTTTTTCGGTTGCAGCAAATCAAAATATGACTTTGCACTTTCTTCATTGAGTTCTGTTCCATTTTCTTTAGCAATTGCCAAAAGTTCTTCAGGGGTTTTTGCTCCTTTTGCTTTTGCAAGCAGTTCATTGTTCATTTTCATAATTTTTTCCTCCTATTAATTCTTTATCTTTTTATCATTATTGCAAAGCCAGAGTCCTTTTTCATAACTGCAATAACTGCATTTTGTACAATCGGCTCTTTTTCCGCATTCTTTACAAACAACCTCAACGAGTGCGGGAACCTTCAAGGTCGATGTTCCACCACATCTTTTGCATTTATATAAATCGCAATTCATTAAACCTGAAACAATCTCTCGACCGTCATTTTTGTTACAGCCGCCAGATACGTTGTCAAGCTCTTCATCGGAAATCTCACCGTTTTTCGGTTGCAGCAAATCAAAATATGCCTTTGCACTTTCTTCATTGAGTTCTGTTCCGTTTTCTTTTGCAATAGCAAAAAGCTCTTCAGGGGTTTTTGCTCCTTTTGCTTTTGCAAGCAGTTCAGTGTTCATTTTCATAATTTTTCCTCCTATTAATTCTTTCTGTTTTTATCATTATTGCAAAGCCAGAGTCCTTTTTCGTAGGAACAATACTTGCAGTTCTCACAAACCGATGCACAGCCACATTTCTTACAAATACCACCTGCACAACTGTCCATATAGCTTTCACCGTCTATTGTACATACCCAATAATCGCAGCGATTCCAGATTGTAACAATCAGTCTGCCGCCATTATAACAACCGCCGCCTGAAACGTTATCAAGCTCTTCATCGGAAAGCTCACCGTTTTTCGGTTGCAGCAAATCAAAATATGCCTTTGCACTTTCTTCAGTAAGTTCTGTGCCATTTTCTTTAGCAATAGCAAAAAGCTCTTCAGGGTTTTTTGCTCCTTTTGCTTTTGCAAGCAATTCTTTGTTCATTTCCATAATCAGTTCCTCCTTAAAATATAAAATTTTAAATGTTCTCAGGCATTTTTGCATTATTCCTTGCAAAAAGGCTTCTGAAGAGATTCATTCTCATCATAGGTAATGATCATTCTTTTACCGCCGCTTACATTGCCAAGTTCCTCATCGCTCAGTTTCTCTGGAGCAATTTCCTCAATTGGCTTGTTTTGCTTTTCTTCTTTTTTCATATAGCACCTCCTGTAAAAATAATATACTTAATTATTTAAGGTAACACCGCAAAATGAATATGTATACTGCCTATAGCAATGCAATAAATTTGCAAATTGTTATGAATCCGTTTCAGCTACGTCATCAAGCCTTTGTCTTGCAACCAGTTCAGCAAAAAAACCGTTTGCGGCGATAAGCTCGTCATACTTGCCGTCCTCAATGATTTTTCCTTTATCAAGAACGATAATTCTGTCACACTGTTTTATCGTTGACAGGCGGTGGGCAATTACAATTCTGGTACATTTCAGTGTTGCCAGCGATTCTGACACTTTTTTCTGTGTCAAATTGTCAAGTGCACTCGTTGCCTCATCAAACATCAGAATTTTAGGTTTTGGTGCGATAGCACGTGCAATCATCAATCTTTGACGCTGTCCTCCCGATATGCCTCCTGAACCTTCGGAAATAACCGTATTCATTCCCATTGGCATTTTTCTGATATCATCAGCAATTCCGGCAAGTTCTGCCGCTTCCCAAGCGTCACTTTGAGACAGCCACGGTGCAGAAATTATGATATTGGAATAAATGTCTCCTAAGAATAATTTCCCATTCTGCATCACCACACCGATACGGCGTCTGAGGGAGCGAAGGTCAATGCGTTCTAAATCCTTGCCATCATAATAGATTGCACCTTTCTGCGGACGCTCGAACCCAAGCAGCAGACGCATCAGGGTTGACTTTCCGCAGCCCGTCTTTCCTACAATTGCAACATATTGTCCCGGTCGAATTTTCAATGACATATCATCCACAACAAGCGGCATGTTCTCGTCATATCGAAAGGAAACATTATTCAGTTCAATTCCGCCTGAAAGTCGTGTTAATACCTGTTTTCCATCGGAAATTTCGGGAATGGTATCAAAAAACGGTTTGACCATAGTCAGAATCGGCCTGATCTGTGCCGCACTGAGTGCAATACCTGCAAGTGCCATAAATGAACCGGATACCATACCGTATGCAGTGTTAAAAGCATAGTAATCGGCAACAGAAATACCTGACCTGACCGACATACTGTACATAATTATCATTCCCGCAAGGCTTATTGCAAGGCTTATAACCGAATTAATCTTTATAAACATCGGCGGATTATACATCATCTTTGCACTCTTTGCGTAGAGATTCCCCCATCTTGCAAAAGCTCGTTTTTCAGCACCTGCCAGCTTAATTTTCTGTATTCCTGTAATGAGTGAATAGGTCATACCATTTTCCTTACTGGAAAGTTCCATTTGACGAGTGCTTATCTTCATCTGCACAAGTGATGACACTACAGAAAATATTACAGTCACAAGCAGAATTATTAATGCAGGCACAACAAGCATTGGAGCATAAACAAATATCTGCGATATATATATGATAGAAAACAGTGAGGTGAGTCCTGTTGACAAGACAGTAGATGCCAGCATTTTGCAAAGTGCACCTACCTGAGCCGCTCGGCTTGACAACTCACCTGAACTGTACTGCTTGAAAAAATCTGCGGGAAGCGACATCACACGCATCATGGTTGCTGCTTCAACAGAAATATTCAATTTCGTTTCAATACGTGTCGTAATCATGCTTTTGACGGCTGAAATAAGCAATGTACTTACAGAAACACACACGGTAAAAAATGCAATTGAAAGAAGCGTGTCAAAATTTCCGGACGGCAGAACACTACCAAACAAAAGCTTGCTAAGTATCGGAGAAATCATACCGATAAGTGACAGTGAAAGCGTCGCCAAAGCGATCATCACAAAATCAGATACTGAAAGTGTTCGTGCAATATAAACCGCAAGTGAAGCAAGACTGAGTTTTTTAAGCGGAAAAGGCTTATAAAAAGCAATTGCTTCCGTATCAAATAAGTGCTGATTTCGGCGGTTTATACGCTTACGCTTACCTGTTTCAATATCAAGAAAACTATATCCCGAAAGCCCTGTCGGAATTAAAGCCACCGCCTTTCCACTCTCTCGCAACACACCAAGCATTGCACCGACAGCATCACGATACCATCCGTTTTCAAGCTTAACCGTACGCCGCATAATGCCATACGGACGCATCAAATATTCAAGCTGTTCGTTCATATCAGAGATATTATCGGGAACCTCTCGGCTTTTTACATGGTAATATTTTAAAATCTCATCAATTGCATCTTTAGTAACGGTACGGTCATCGTTAAGAGATGCTTCAATTCTTTTGCCCATTACAGCAGATGCCATATTGGAAAATGCTTCTGCAAAAGCGTCATCGTCATTTTGCTTGCGATCTCTTATTTGCTCGTCAAACCAACCCATATTTCATCTGCCTCCCTACTCGTTTGATACGAGCTGTGTATATGCACCGCCATTTTTCATCAGCTCTTCGTGAGTTCCTCGCTCAACTACATTTCCCTGATCCATTACGATAATTTCATCACAGTCACGGATAGTTGACAGTCTGTGTGCCACAACAATGCAGGTTATTCCACGGTCTTTTATGGACTTCACCACATCATACTCGGTTTTTGCATCAAGAGCACTTGTGGCTTCGTCCAGAATAATAATGGTAGGATCCTGTGCAAGCACACGGGCTATCTCCATACGCTGCCTTTGTCCGCCTGAAAAATCTTTTCCACCTTCAGTCAATTTATATTGATAACCGCCTTCACGCTGCATAATATCCTCATGCAGCTGTGCATCACGTGCAGCCATAATCATTTCAAAATCTTCAATGGAATTGTCCCACATTTTTATATTGTTTGCAATCGTATCTTCAAACAGAATGATATCCTGATCCACAACTGCAAGAGAACCGGTAAATACACTTCGGTCAATTTTTGACATAGGTTTTCCGTCAAAAAGTATTTCACCGCTCCATGGCTTATAAAGTCCGGATATGAGCTTTGAAACTGTGGATTTACCGCACCCCGAAGGACCGACAAATGCAACTCGGCTGCCGGATTTGAGTGACATACTGAAATCCTTTATCAGCGGCTCTGCAAGGCGTGAATAACCAAAAGTAACATTTTTGATTTCAATATTTCCGGAAAGTTTATCATATTCGATATTTTCACTGCCGTCGAAATTTTCAAAAGTGACATCTGTTGGATATTTCATAACATCCTCAATACGCTCCATGTCAGTACGCATTTCCTGCAAGGTCTGACCTGCGGAAATCAGTGTTGTTGCAGGAGAGATAAATGATGAAAGAAATCCCTGAAATGCCATAATCATGCCAACGGTAAATTCTCCCTTCATTGCAAGGAAAACACCCGTCATAAGTACAGCTGTATCGCAAAGTGAGCTTACAAGAGTCGGCAGCAATCCTAAAAGCTGATTCATGCGTTGAAAACGAACCATATTCGTATTGACGCTTGCCTGATATCCTGCCCATTTTTCAAAAAAACCGTTTTCAGCTCCGCTCGCCTTTATTGTTTCAATCATTTCTATGCCTGCAACGGTTGTTCCGGCAAGTTTACCTGCATCACGCATCTGAACACGAGTAATATTAATGCGTTTTTTTGAAATAATGCTTGAAAGAATAAGGTTTACAAGCACCGAAGCAAGCCCGATAAGTGTGAGTATTACACTGTATCTGAGCATAACAATAAGATAAAAACTCATCATAACCGCATTCAGTGCAAGCGGTGCAAAGGTGTTTACAAGCTGTCCGGCAATCATAGCATTTGACGACTGTCTGCTTTGAATATCACCTGCCATACGCTGAGAGAAAAATTCCATCGGCATACGCAGAACCTTCCACATAAATGTGGTATTTCCAACCATAGCAAGCTTGCCATTGATTCTTAGCGAATAAACCGCCTGTATCCATGCAACAACAAGCTGAACCACACTTATGCCTGCAAGTGCGAACGTAAACGGCATGAGCCAATCGGGATTTTCGCCCGTCAGTAATCTGTCAAGAAAAATACGTGAAAATGCAGGGGTAATAATACCGAGAAGTGACGTAATAACAGCAGTCAGGATAACGAATACAATTGCTGCACCTGCACCGACAAGTCTCTTTTTTGCATAAGCAAGCATGGACTGAGGTTTGCCTTCCGGAACGAAATTCTCATTTGGCTCAAGTATCAGGCAAATTCCGGTAAATGATTCATCAAAGGTGCTCATCGGGACAGTATATGTCCCTTTTGCAGGATCATTAAGTATCGCTTTATTTCCCCGAAAGCCGTTGAGAACTACAAAATGATTAAAATTCCAGTGGATAATGCATGGAAACCTGCCCTCTTTTTTCAGGACTTCAGGCTCATAGCGATACCCCTTTGCAGAAAGTCCATAACTGCGGGCAGCACGAAGAATGTTTTTCGCATTAGAGCCGTCACGTGAAACTCCACAGTCAAGGCGTACCTGTTCAAGCGGAATCCATTTTCCGTAGTAAGCAAGAATCATTGCAAGACTTGCAGCTCCGCATTCCAATGCTTCCATCTGCATGACCACAGGTACTTTAGCAACGCCCTTTGTAATCGGTGATTTTATTTTTTCGGTTGCCTTCATTCCCACACCTCAATTCAGGACAAAATTAATTGGCTTGACACGTTCGGTTATAACCGACACGGTGTATGTGCCGTCTTTGACGCCTGAAACATCGGTTTCCAAAGCGTATACCCAATCACCCTCGGAAAGACCTATCAGGTGAATAAGGTACGAATCAAAATTTTCGTCAAGTTGAACGGGCGTATCGTCAAGATTGGACAATGCATATTCACTTCCATTGACTGAAAAAACAGTATTTTCGCCAATCTCAGCAAAATCCTTTTCGCCGATATAAACAACCAGACGTCCGTTCTTACAGACACCGCCTGTCTGCAAAACAGTATCCAGATGCCCGAACACGCCCCACACGCATACTCCTGCTAATAATACAATGACTGCTGCAAGTATCATCCATACACTTGGGTTTGAAACACGGATATAATCGTTCATCTGCTCCGGAGATGTGATTTTCTGCATACTCTTTTGGCGAAATATTGTTTTGCCCATAATTTTGCCCCCTAACCTAAATTATATAATAAATTAAAATAGGATTTATATATCCTTTCGGATACGAAGAATGTTCTGACCGTCCCTGTATTCATAAGTGATTTCATCCATGGTCTTTTTTACCATAAATATCCCAAGCCCTCCGATCTCACGCTCATCTGATGTCAAAGTGATGTCAGGATCGTTCTTTTTCAACGGATCATACGGTATGCCATGGTCGATAAAAGTAATGACCACTGAAATCGGAGCTGACGTAACCTCAACACGTACCGTAGCAGGACCTGTTTTCGGATTGTATGCATAATGTGCTATATTACCGAAAAGTTCGTCAATAGCAATGTCAATCTGCATCTGTGCTTTTGGCGGACAGTCGATTTCCTCTAACTGCTCATTCACAAAATTTGTAACAAGATCAATGTTTTCAATAGTTGCCGGAATAGTCAGTTCTTTCATTTTTCGCCACCTCCGTTATATTTCAAGTACAGCATTGTAATATCATCAAACTGAGGAGCGTCACCGACAAAATCTGCCACATCAGCCTTGACAGCATGGCAAATTTCTTCTCCTGAAAGTCCATGCAGAGTGTTCAGAAACCTGACAAGTCTCTCCTCACCATAAAGTCTGTTTTCAGAATCTGTTGCCTCAGTCACTCCGTCAGTATAAAGATAAATCTCGTCACCGGGAGACAGGAAAAATTCATTCCTGCGGTACTTCATACCCTCCATTCCTGCAATAACAAAGCTCGGCTTTGATTTAAGGTAATCGAATGTACTATCTTTATGTCTTACAAGCGGAGGATTATGACCTGCATTAACAAATTCTACCTTGCCTGTTAAAAGATCAAGCACACCAAACCATGCTGTAACAAACATTCCTGCTTCATTCGATTCACAAAGCTTTTCATTAGCTATGGTAAATACTTCATCAACAGATTTACCTGATTCGGCATAGCCTTTTATTATCGTTTTTGCCGTCATCATAAACATTGCTGCAGGGATTCCTTTACCGGAAACATCGGCTATTAAAAATCCAAGTTTATTCTCACCGACAAAGTAGAAATCATAGAAATCGCCGCCCACTTCTTTAGCTGTATCCATTGCAGCGTAAATATCAAATTCACTGTGTCCCGGATACGGCGGAAAAACGGTTGGTATTGCGGAATGCTGAATTGTTTTTGCGAATTCAAGCTCCTTGTCGATTCGTGCTGCCGCTTCTGCAATGTAGCGTTTCAGCGTCAGAACGGTTGAATTAATGTCATCGGAAAGAGAAGCAAATTCTTCATTTGTACGAACGTCAACCACAGTATCAAGGTTTCCGCTTGTTATCTTTGCAAGTGACCTGTTAATCTTTGCCATGTTATCTACAACCAGTTTTTTGATCAGGAAATATACAACGATAAATAGCATACCAAAAACGACAAACTCCATAAAGACGGTTATGTATACTGATATATCCCTTGAAAACATTGCTTCAGTCCAAGGAAGTACAGCAACTATGTAGTATCCCTCTGAAACAATATATGAGCAAATTGCATCATCATCGTAAACAACAGCATTAAACAAGTCACCCTCAGGCATAGTGCTGCGGTCTATGTAAACGCCTGAAAAATCAAGATTTTTTCCCTCATTTCCATGCCTGTCGCTGACAATGTTCCAATCCTCACCGGCAATGATAATACAGCCGTTTTCTCCGACATGACGGTTTCGTGTAACACCTACAACAACATCATCAATATCTTTCTGAAACCGTTCAGCATCATATGCAACCTGAACAAAGCCTCCGTCATTAAGCACGATTCCTGCGTATTTACGGGAAATAGTCGGATCTGATGATGTCGGCTGATAGTTCTGGACATATTCTTTTGTTTTGCCGTCCAGCAAAACAAGAAATTCCGCCGACTGACTTCCGCCACGCATATCATATTCAAGAAAATTCTCATATGTAGATGCAGTAATAATTCCTCGGCTGTCAATAACATTAATTTCTGCTATATCAAATTCTTTTCCAAGCTCATTAAGCAGTGCTGAATCTGCTTTCCCTGCTGAATTAAGACGTGAGGCTATCTTTTTTGTAAGTTCAAGAAGATTTTTGTTTGAAGCATCAAGTATATCCTCACGAACATCCTCAATGTTAAGCTTAACAAGTTCGCTTGCTTCATTTTTCGCAAGCTCGGTCTGAAGTGCCCATGTAAATACGGTAGTCATAAGAAATCCTGCCGTAACGCATACGAGAAGAAAACGTTGAAATGACTGCGAAATATTTTTCAAATCGTGATGTGCAGTTTTATGCTCTCTTACGGATAGAAGTGAGAGCAATGCTCCGGCAAGCATCACCGCAAGACCATTTACTGCAATCATAGGCAGCGAGCATATACGCACAAAAGAAAATGCAGTTCGCACATCATTCATATTCGTAAGGAATATCATCAACATATGCACGATTTCTGTAATCACTGCTATTGCAAGGCAGTAATACCACTTTGGTTTTTTGTTGTCAAACATGTACTTTCGCAATGCGGCGGCAAAAGCACCTGCAAGAACAGTTGAAACACTGCAGGCAAGCTGTGTGTATTCACCTGCACCCCAAATAACTGCAAGCCAGCGTTCCACTCCGCCTATAATACCTGCAATAATTCCCGCAGGTGCACCGAAAAGAAGTCCTGCACAGATAGGCGAAGCATCTCTGGCATTTATAATCGCACCGTCAATTTTAATACCAAATTCTGTTCCAAGAATTGCAAGTCCGCCAAACATAATGCCTGTTATTAACTGCTTTGCAATATACGACATTTTGCTTGCCACTTTTGTTCGCTCCGTAAGGTAAATCAAAGCAGACAAAACCACAGGAAACAGTGCGATAAGAGAAAGCCATAAAAATGTTTTCATATTTTTTAATCACTCTATTGTTAATATATCTGAAAAGCCTGTAATTTCAAATACTTCCATAACTTCCGAACTAACTCCGATCAGTTTCATGCTGCCCTGACGATTCATCACCTTTTGTGCTGCAAGGAGAACACGAAGTCCTGCTGAGGAAATATATTCTACTTCAGAAAAATCAAAGACAAGTTCCTTTATTCCGCCTACAGACTGTCTTAACTCAGTTTCAAGCTTTGGAGATGAATTTGTGTCGAGCCGTCCCGATATAATAAGTGTTAATTTTTCGCCTTCAGATTTTTTATTGATAATCATATTTTTGCCTCCATAATATATTTTTTATTTGTAATTCTATTGTCCGATATATCCGTCTGAAAATTCAATACGGTATTTATCCGAAAACAGTTTGACTGCCTGCTTCAATACTTCCATCTGACTTTTGAGATAATACTCATCCTCAAACATAGCGTAATGGACGCATGCACGGACGAAAATGAAGATAAGAGATACAATTACCGTATAAGGTATGCCAATTTGTGGTTCAAGCAGCTTTGCATATGCGGTATAACGCTCATTGACACCTTCAAAGAACTTTTTTCCGTATTCAATATATTTCGGATGGGTATAAATCTGATACATAAGCCTATATTTTTTGCCATGTTTTTCAGCTGTCCAGTAAGGAATTTCTTCGATAAAACGCATAACATCCTTTGGATTATGTGGAGCTTTTGCCATGAATTCATCTTCCACCTTAGCCATACAGTAAGCAGTTGATTCAATAATCAGCTCATCGAGATTATTGAAATAGACATACAGATTTCCGGTCGTGCAGTCACAAGCCTTTGCAAGTGCTTTAATGCCGGTACCGGTCAGACCGTTTTCAGCATAGCATTCAAAGCATTTCTCCATAATTTCTATCTTTTTTTCATTGTGTTGCTGTGGCGTCCTCATATGCACACATCAGCCTCCATAATATAACTGATTGTTTAATTAGTTATAGTGTATCATAATTTAAATAAAAAATCAACCACTTTGAGCAAAAATTTTAGGAACTTCATTGTTAAAAAACAAGAAAGCCACGAATTTCTCGTGGTTTTCCAAAGCACTTTTTAATATTTTTTACAAATTATTCATATTTTAGAGATAAAAAAAGTCACACCTTTTATGATGTGAGCTTTTTAGAATATCACTGCACAAAACACGTCAAAGGCAGCACTGCACATTTTTAGTGAAGTGCTGCCTTTATTGCATTGCTATAAATCAGTATATGTTGTCTTATAATTGCTTGCTTATTAATTTGCTTATCAGATCCCATATAACAGGAATAGAATTAGTTAATCTCTCATCTGAATCCGAATCCTTAAAATCAGGATCTGAAAAATATGTGATATATGAATATATAGTTGCAGTCCAGCCTGTAACATCTCCTGCAGCGCCGCCTATAAGATCACCGCAGGCTGCAACAACATTGAAAAATGTATCCAAAAGATTGCGTGCTGTCATTATTTTAAATTCTTTCATGCAGTCCTCGCCCTCTTCGGCATATCTTAAAATAAAGTCAATGGCATCATATCTCATTTGAAAAGCCGAAGCAAGTGTGAATGCTCCTCCTATAAGACTACTTGCTCCTTCAAAAAGCTTTGCTCCGTTATATGTAAAAACTCCACACTCAAAATTAACTACACCTTTCATCATGCTTGCACAAGTAAACTCGGTGTTTATTACAAACAGCCTCATATTTAAATTGAATAAATCTTCAAAGTTCATGGACGAGCCGCCGGCTGTTCCTCCGGAAATCATGTAGGAGGCAGAACCGTTATCCATATTCATTGCTATGTAAGCTGTACCCGTCCAGTCACCTATGGTAAGTGTTTCAGGAACTATCTCGACCAGCAGACCACGATTAACGAAGTTTCTTATCTCAGTTTTAACTGAATCATTGATATTGCATTGGCTCAGCTCATCTTCCAGATTTGCTGAACAAATATATCTTGATTTAATTCCCTGATCATGTGCAATATCAAATACGCTGACAGTAGATATGCAGGTAGATTCATTATCAATAAGCTGCTGCCATATATAGCTTTCATAAAATGACTCAACTGCACCAGCAGACATCATGTACTTTCTTTCAGCAGATTTATCACCAGTCAAGCTTAAAGCAGCAACATTATTATAAGCAACATCTATATAGAATGCCCCAAAGTCAAGAGATCTTACTATACCAAATGAGCTTAACCTATGGAACTGATAACCTGTTATTGCAAGGGCAAGCTGTCTTGTCTGATTTATATCCATAATTGCCGCCTGAATCATTGACTGAGCGTCACACAGACTGAAATAATACTTGCCTGCATAATCAAGCATTGAGCCAAGAACATCTGTAGAACAAGCATTTGCTGTTGTAAATATCTGTTCAGCTTTAACAAGTCTTTTTTCCGCAGCTTCAGCATCCTCAGGAGAAATTCGCTGAAGATCAAGATTTATTGCATACATTGAACCGCAGTAAACACTGTCATCCAGCATTGTTGTTCCACCGTTGTTCCTTATAGTAGTAATCATTTGCTGCATTGAACCAAGAGATGCCTCTTCACTTCCTGCATACTTTTTATCACCAACAGTAACTACCGGAACAACATTTACCAGATATGCAGGAACATCTGTTATCTTTTCGTAATGCTCCATAACCGATCTGTCATAATCAGTTGCAGGTTCATAGGATATGTTTATTTTATTATAATACAGTTCTGATATTGGAGATGAAAATAAAGTTTCTCCGTTAATTTCTATGGATATGCTGTCCTTATCACTGTTTTTTACAAATGAATATCTCTCATCAACACTCAATACTGTATATGGAAGTGATGTTGGAATGTATTTTTCATTGGTGCTTACAATAGTTGTACCATTATAATTTATTGATTCAGGCATCGGCTCCATAGATTTGTAAATATTCGGATAAAGCTCAGCATTATCGGAGATAGTTTTAAGCAGTGCCTTATCTTCGGCCGTATATTCAGGAACAATCGACTCTGAAACCTTTTCAAGCTTTTTAAAACTTGGGTCAAGCTGTACCCATATTTTGCTGCCTGATTTGTTGCCTGCTCCACGGTAGTCAGTATATGGAATGTATGCCTCTACCCATGTATGATACATTTTATATCCAATGAGCTGACCATTATAAGTAATGCCTGTAACATTTTTATATCTTGAAGCAAGAATTCGTCCTGCACTTACAGCATCTGCCGCACCTGTTATATCCACAGCCTGTTCTGCTGTTATTCTTATTGTTCCGCCGACAAATCTTGATGGAATATTTATTGCTCTGAGCATAGCAATAAGAAGCGAAGCCTGATCTATATCATTGCCGCCCTGCTGCTCCAGAGTGACAGTTGCACCCTTCTTTGAGCCTGAATAAGCTTCAAAATAAATATTGTTCTTTACATAAAGGTATATGCTGTTGACATCTCCAAGCTTTTCGGCAAATGTCTTTATCACTTCCGGATAAACTGTATCTGCATCATATATCAGGTCATCAGATGAAGGTTCAGGTGAAGTGATCTCTACACTTTGGGCTGATCTTGTACCCGGAACAAGACTGATATCACTAATATCGACTGCTGTATTCGGAACAGCATCTGATTTATGATATTCTTCAGGCTCAGAAAGATTTTTATTAATGATTTCAAGATTTTCATTGATATTCTCACCATTTTTCAGCTCAGTAAGAGCTTCAATGGTTTCGGCATATTTTATTGATAATTCATGCTCATACTTTTCCTGACGTGCAATTATTACATCATCAGCCCAATCCGATATATCAATAACGTCCGAATCCAGTTTTTCCTTTTCGATATTCACTTCTCTGATTATCTCGTCACACAAACTAAGTGTTTCGCCATTTTCCTCAAAAGCATTTTTAAGCTTTTCTACGGAAGAAGTGCGGCTTTCCTCTGAAACTACGCTTACTGAAACTGATTTTTCCGGAGTTTCCTTACTTTCATTTTTAACAACATTTGAAATACTTCCGGATGTGGAAAAAATATAAGCTGAGGCAGTAATTAAAGCTGCCATTTTAAGAAGATTAGTCTTTCTCATCTTCACTGCCTCCTGTCATTTTTATTGCAATAAGTCCCACAAAGCTGAGTATTGTGATTACCCACATATAAGTCGGAATATCCTTTACTCCCGTCTTAGGAGAATCCAGATTCTGTGTTTTTGTTACAGTTTTCTTTGAAGCAGATGTTGTTGAAGCAGTTTCCATATCCGTAACAGAATTTGAAACAGTAGTAACTAACGGCATTAATTTAAAACCATCATAATCAAGATCAGAAGAACTGCCTTTATAATTTACACTTAACACACCATAGTATTCACAGTCAGTAAGAGGTACATCTATTTTCTGACTGCGGCTTACAGTTTCACCGATGCCTATAGAAACAGATTCGCTATATGTGTAAATACGCTCTGTCACACCCTCTTTATAAACAGATAATGTTATAAGAGCTTCATCAGCATTTTCTGTTCCGTTATTAGTCACGCTAAAGTCAGCCGATGCGGAGTTTACATCCGAATTAAATTTAAGTTTTCCTGTAAATGATGTTACATCATCAGTAACTGTAAATTCTGCTGTATCCGTTGAAATCTCACTATTGCCCTGAATTACGGAAGATATAACTCTGTAATTACCGCTTACAAGAACATTGGGAGCAATTGAGTCTGAATAATCTGCTGAACTGTTCGGATTTATTAATCCGATAGAATGTTCAAATGATGCAGCTTCATAAGAAGTATCTGTATTATATACCTTAATATTAAGTATAAGGTCATTTTCAGTCATTCCCTGACTCTTATTATAAACAATATTTTCAAGATTTATCGGGTCACTTACAGAATAGCTCATTTTATCACTGCTTACTGTATTAAGCACACTTTCTTCGTTAGCTATTTTAAATTCTGTTTCTGCCTTAGCGATAATATCATTATCATTCTCCCATGTTATTACAGCCTTATATCTTCCCACTAAATTATCCGGCACACTCCATTCAGCAGAACTTATAAAGCGTTCGTCTGCTGTAAGAATCTGCTGAGGTTCAGATGCTATTTCAGAAGTTTTATTATCAAATTCATCATATATATCTATAGTCATATCAGCCGTTCTTCCAAATGGTGCAGAAACTGTATAAGTATCTATGCTTACTGTGTCACCGCATGAATAAAGTTTTTTGTCTGTTTCAATATTTGTAACAAGCTCCGCATCAGAGAAAGGCACGATTAATTCTTCACTGACATTATTGGCATTATCAACAGCAAATATGTGGATATACTGCGGTTCACTCAAGTCAGTAGGTGAAACCGTTACCTTTGCTTGTCCATTTGAATCAGTAAGATTAAGATTAAGAATATTTTCATTATTCTCATCATATTTTATTAAGTCAGAGCTTGGCTCAGAGCTGTTGTTTACTTCAACTACAAACCCTGCAAGTCCGCTTAAAGTTTCATGTTTTCTTATGTTTGAAAGTACGTTTTCAGACTTTGTATTTTCAGGATTTGCACTTATGTAATACTCATATTCTGTTTTATTGTCAACAGAGCTTATATCTATTGTCATCTTTCCTTCAGATACAGAAGATGACACAAATGTCGGTTTATTCGGAGCGTCAATATCATAGAAAGAGGCATCCTTAGCAGTTGTCTGCTGTGAAATCTGATAAAGATAGAACAGCGTATTTGCAAGTATTTTTCTTTCATCGTCAGATGCCTGACCGGTGCTGTCACCTGTTTGTATCATACCTATGTTATTGTTTGTGCAAAGATAAAAATTATCAATTGCTCCCGTTTCTTCGTCAACACGCTTTGTAGCATTAAGATCTATCCATCTTGTTGCACCATAAAGATACTGACCGGTTGAATGAGTATTAGGGACAGTAAGGTTTCCTCTTATAACCCATGGATAATTTGTAAGCGTACCAATCTTTACAACTGAAACAGAAGTGGTTCTGTACCATACCTCAGGACTTGGGGTTTTTATAACAAGTCCTGCCTGTTCAGCAAAATCATTGAAATAATGGTGTTTAAGGTAATACGATGAACCTCCGCATAAGGTATCATGTCCGAAAAGAACACCTCTGCCGCTGTCAATGAATTTCTGTAAGACTTCTGATGAAGTCTCATCAAGATCATATCCGTCATTACAGTCAGAAGAACCAAAAAATATAACATCATATTTCCATGTACCGTCATCATTGAGCAAACAGCCGTAAGGATCAGAACTGAATACAGGGAAATGTACCGATTCAATATCGAATATTCCCTTTCCGGCAGGATATTCTGTATCACTTATGGTTGTATTCATCCAATTCTCAAGATAAGGACCCTTTGGATATACATTAAGTACATTAATTTTTTCTTCTTCATTCCAGATAGAACGTGGCTCCCAATTTGCTCCGGGTGTTCGTCTGTAAAGCTGATAGCTGTAACTCTCAGCATCATTGCTTATATCGTTCCATGAAAGATTGACCATATCAGAGGCTTCTTCATCTACTGTGCTGTTAAGTACAAGATCCTGCACAGGCTTATCAAGCACCTGCAGCCTGCACTCACCTTCTTTAAGAAGTTCACCCTTTGAATTATAAAGCTTAGCGTATACGTTATATTCACCAACGTTTTTCACGCTGAACGAAAGTTGAGAGTTTTTCTTATAAACAGGATAATTTGCCTTTCCTTCAAAATAAGTTGGAATTCCTTTTTCAAGGGAAATATCCGTTGTATTTTCAGCGATGCATTCTTCTCCCTTGTAAACCTGAATTTCAATATTTCCTGTAAATTCACAATTGGAAAAATAATTGATCTCTGCACCAACAGAAATTTCAGTTTCATTTCCTGCAAAAATATAGTAATCACTGAGTATAGGACCAAACCATGTTACTTCAAATTGTTCCGATTCAATGTCGTCCGTTTTTTCCTTAATTACAGGAGCAGATTGAACAACAAATTCAACTGTTCGGCGGCAGATTTCCTCATCATTATAAAAACAGATAACGGTTATTTCATACTTGCCTTCCTTTGAAGTGTCAGGATTGAAACTAAGCGGTGTTCCTGAAAGGATATTCTTCTCCTCAGTGAGCTCACATTCCTCGCTAACAGAATTAATTTCCTTATTATCCTTTGTGACAATGGTTTTCATTTTAACATCCTGCTTTACATTGGTTGCATACAGCAAAGCATATGAAACTCCAACTTCAGCAGCAGAATCTTTATATGCAGAATATGAATCAAGTTCTACAGCCAGTTCACTGATCTCAGTAGAATAAACAGTCTCATTATCGCTGATATTAATGACTATTTTTTGAGATTTAATCAATGTATCACAATTATAAAGTTCAACAAGAGTATAAACCCCTGCACTGCTTGGTTCTGAAAGTCGAAATTCACCTGAATTTACAACAAGAGAAGTTTCATTTTCCTGAAGCAAAACGCTGCTGTTGTTTTCATAAACAACATTTTCACCATTATATACTGAAAACTTCAAATCCAACGGTGCATCATAATTGCTTATATATCCGATATTAGTCTCTGCTGTAATTGAGGTAGACTTATTTGTCGTTCCTTCAGTATTGCTAAGAACAGTATTAAAATCAGTTATTCTTACACGATTTTCAAGGTCCAGTGAGCTGAGAAGCTTTATGGCAAGTGAAGTTATATGAACACTCCCTGCGAAACTGCCGTCAGCTTTTTCAGCCTTTTCAAGTTCTTCTACAACTTCTATAGCGTCAAACTCAACTTGACAAGCCTGAAGTGCAAGAAATTTATATATTGTTTTTTCAATATTGTCATCACTGTAACTATTGCCTGTATTTTCATTTATGTAATCCAATGAATTACTGAGAACAGACATATCATAATTATTGGTATAAAAAAATCTTCCTATATTATAAACCGCCATTGAAGATAATATGTAATCGCTTGCATTTGCGTCATTATAAGAAAATCCACCGTCACCATTCACAGAAGCTATAAGATAAGAGCATAGGTCTGTACATGAAATATCTGTACCTGTATAACCGATATCATTAATTGCCTCAAGAACAAGAACGGAATCCATTACATCACCGGCATATCCCGGATAAAGTCCGAAACTGCCGTCCTCATTCTGCATATCCTTGATATATTCCAAATACTCCGGATTACCTGTCGCAGAAATAAGTCTTGCTGTCATATCAGTATTTTCAGTTGATACCTGCTCTGTCAGCCATTGCACACTTTCATTGTGCTGATGTTCTCCTAATGTTCTCAATACAGACAGTGCATCAGAAGTATCATTAATAGTTCTGCTGTCACCGATACTGTGATCTGCATTTTCTTCATTTTCAAGGTAAGCAACAGCTCTTTCAATGATTTTTTCCTTCGCTGCTTTCTGTTCATTCTGTGAAGAACCATAAGTTTTAAGACTTATGATAGCACAGATATTAAACGTCAGTACAACGCTTAAAAAAAGAGAAATAGCTTTTTTTACCCTTTTAACACTGCATCCTTTTAAATACAATTGCATCATTCCCCCTGAATCTTATTTAAGGCAATACAGCATAAAGATTGTGTGGCATTGCCTTAACTGTTAGCTGTACTGCCAACAATAAAAACTTTATTTCATATTACCACATCTCAATACAATTGTCAATATTCAACATATAAAACACATATTCAAGCACAAACATTATAACAAATTAACTAAACAAAAAGAAATATATGGTCAGAATTGGATTTTTAAGCAAAACACAGTCAAATAAAAGTAATTATAAAGCACAATGAAAACGGAAAAGTCAACATTTAAGGCAATACCGTACAAAGTCATTAAGGCAACACCACACGATTTTTGTGCAGTATTGCCTTTATCTTTTATGAATATTAACTAAAAAAACACAAATAATATTGACGAGGTGAGTAATATGTTGGATAAACAAAAATCAAACAGCAATCCCGAAAACTTAAAAATTTATATACCAAATATAAATTCAAAAAAGGAAATAAGTATTCAGGATGAAAAAAATAAGCAAGATGATGTTAAAATATATATTCCGTAAAATCAGTCCGCCTTACAGCCTTTTATTTTTCCTATTAAAGAAAAAAGAATGAAAAATGATACATTTACAATTACTATACTTGCCCCGGGTGTTGTATTAAATGCCAAAGCAATCAGCATACCAATCAGAAAGCTTATAACAGATACTATTGATGAAGTAATAACAACCCCTTTAAAACTCCTGCATATCCTCATAGCTGTAAGCGACGGTATGACAATAAGACTTGAAATCAAAAGAGTTCCCATCATCATCATTCCCAAAACCACAGTTACTGCTGTGAGAACCGCAAAAATAAGATTATACACATCAGGATTAACTCCTGTTGCCCTTGCAAAGCTTTCATCAAATGTAACAGAGAATATTCTGTTATACAGCACTATATAAGCAAGTATCACAATTACAGAAACTGCTACACTTAATATTACATCGCTTTTGTTCATAGCAAGTATACTGCCGAACATATAGTGACTTACATCATTTGTAAGCCCTGCTTTTGACGAAACAAGTATGCCTATTGCAAGTGCAGTTGTAGAAAATAGTGCAATCGCAGAATCACCTGCCAGCTTTCCGCTTTCACTTAATCTCAAAAGCACAAACGCAGCAGCTATTACAACAGGAAGTGCTACTTTAAGCGGAGCAAGATTCATTACCGCCGCAACAGACAATGCACCATATCCTATATGTGAAAGGCCGTCGCCGATCATTGAATATTTTTTTAATACAAGCGTTACACCTAAGAGTGAGGAACATAATGTTACTGCTATACCGCCAATAATCGCAGGCAAAAGTATTGCCGCCATAAATTCAGGTGTAAGCATCAATTTAAGATTTTCTGCCATTACTTTAATTCTCCAATAAATTTACTTCCTATTTCGGATTTAAGATAATCGTTTACCGAACCATAATAAGCTGAACTTTCATTCAAATGCAGAACGTGCTTTGTATTACGCAGCAAATTCTGAATATCATGTGAAACCATGATTATTGTTATTTTATCTGATTGATTTAATTCTCCAATCAAATTATAAAGCTCATTAATGGCAACAGGATCAAGACCTGTAACAGGCTCGTCAAGCAATATAAGTTTTTTTGCGGCACATAAGGCTCTTGCAAGGAGAGCCCTCTGCTGCTGTCCACCTGAAAGCTCCCTGTAACATCTTTTCCTCAAATCCAAAATGCCAAGACGTTTCATGTTCATTTCAGCAGTTTGTTTTTCCTTTTTGGAATAAAAAGGACGGTAGCCCCTGCTGCTTAAACAGCCTGATATTACAACCTCTTCAACAGTAGCAGGAAAGCCTTTTTGTATAGACGTTTGCTGAGGCAGATAACCTATATCGGAATGTTTAAGTCCGCCATTCATAATAATTTCACCTTTGTCCGCTTTTTTTATGCCAAGCAGACATTTTATAAGCGTACTCTTTCCTGAACCGTTCTCTCCTACAATACATAAATAATCATCATCATATATACTGAAAGAAATATCCTTGAGAACATCAACACCGTCATAGCTAAGAGATATGTTATTGCATTTTATAAGTTCTTTCAAGACAATGCCCTCCTGAGATTTTCTAAATTCTGACGCATAAGTTCAATATACGTTATGCCGTTTTCAAAATCTGATTTTGTAACATTATGACATGACTGCAATGGCAGCATTTCAGCACCTGATGCATCACAAAGCTTTTGTGCAAGCTTTTTTGTAGAAAATTCAAGGTAAAAAACGTATTTGCTTTTTGTTTCAATAAGTTTTTCAATCAAAAATGCCATTGTATAAACTCCGGGTTCTGTTTCTGAGCTGCAGCCGCTGAATGCTGCATAATAATTCAGGTCATAGCTTTCTGCCAGATATCTGAAAGGAAAGCGGTCGCCGATTATTATAAGATTATTTTCAGCATTTGCTCGCATTTCTTTAAAATCTGCATCAAGCAAATCAAGCTCTGAAACATAATTTTCAGTGTTATTTACATATACATCTGAATTTTCGCTATCAGCCGAAATAAAAGCCTTGCATACAGCCTCTGTCATTTTAGCAGCATTTTCAGGTGATGTCCAGATATGCTCGTCATACTCTTCTTCATGCTCATGATGCTCGTGTTCATGTTCGTGATGATGCTCTTCATTGGTGCAGGTCCCTTCAATTTCAACTTCTTCCAAGGGTTCAACGTAATCAATAAGCTTAACAATAGTCATATTGCTTGTATCTATGGAATCAAGTATTTTATCAGCCCATACTTCACCTTCACCGCCTATATAAATAAATATATCACATTGCTGAATGGTAAGAATGTCAAGTGGAGCAGGCTCATAGGAATGTGCCTCAGCACCGGGACTAAGCAGCATTGTAATTCCGCTGCTGCTGCCCTTTACTGCTCTTGCAAAGTCATAAGGCGGAAAACAGGTTGTAACAATTGACAATGAATCCGACACGGCAGAAGTCGTTGCACAACCTGTAAATAATGACACAATAAACAAAATACAGCTGAATAAAAGAAAAAGTCTTTTTCTCATGTTTTTTCACCATTGCACTTTCCGCATATACCGTAAAAAACAGTTTTTGAATTATCTACGGTAAAACCATGATGTTCATAAATATGCTTATCTATCTCGCTTAAATAGTTGCAGTCGAGATGAAATAAAGTTCCGCATGAAACACATTTAAGATGAAAATGTGAGCCGCACTCCTGCTTTTCACTCACATATTGATAACAAGCACCTGCACGTCCGTCCAAAACATACTTTCTGACAGTTCCCTGCTCTACCATTCTTTCCAATTGACGATAAATTGTACTCGTTCCCATAGGGTTACCCGAATTTATAAGATAAGAGCTTATTTCCTGAACATTAACATGCTTTGAACCGTTATTTTTTAAAAAGTCAAGAAGCAGTTCTTTCTGTTTTGTATTATAATTATTTTTCTTCATATTTGCTCACCTAAAATTGAAAATGATTTCTATTTTCAATTTTACCATTAAAAGAATAAAAAGTCAAGTGCATATTTTAAGATTATTTATAATATTCTGTAATGAGGTGACTGATTATGGAAAATGAAACACTTACAGAAAATAATTCACAAGCTGAATTCAGCGATGTTGAAATAAAGGATCTTGCAGAAACTCATGAAAAAAAGCAAAAAAAATTAGATGATATAATAGCTTTTCAGGCAGTTTTATGTATATTAACCGTTATAGCATTTTTTATAGCAAATCAATTCATACCTGATACATGCCACGAACTTTATAAGATGCTGCAAACATATATTACAGATACAAACGAAATAATAAGCAATCCGATAGACAGCATAAAATGATAAGATTTAAAATTAATGGAACAGAAATTATATTTGAGTTTACCTTTTTTCTCACGATTTCAATTATTTTTTTGTTTAATGCTGAAATCTGGTTTTATTTTGCTGCTGCCTGTCTTATACATGAGCTGGGGCATATAATTGCTGTATACAGTCTTGGCGGAAACATAAAAAAAACACTATTCACCGGCTTTGGAATTATCATTACCCCAAATAAACATAAGCTTATTTCACTGCCTTATGAAATAATCATACTTGCAGCAGGTCCTGCTGCAAACCTGATAATGTATATTTTCTTAAAAATAATCGGCTGTTCTTCGGAATACTTTTTATACTTTAATTTAATTCTTGGTATATTCAACTTGCTTCCCTTCTCTAAACTTGACGGCGGCTGTTTGATCATAAAAACCTCAGAGCTTATAAAAAACAGCTTTAATGCATCTCATCTTCTTAAAATAATATCATTTCTGATTATTGCCGCAATTGTACTTATCTTTATTTTTACACGGCATTTTTATTCCTTTTTTATAGTAATTTTAATTTATTCCTTTGCAGAACTTCTCTCATAATTATTGAAAAAACATAAGATATAATGTATAATTATGACTGTATTTATTATTATAATTTTGAAAGGAACAAAAATGGCAAAATCAAAAACTATTTTTACATGCAATCAATGCGGTTATGAAAGCTCGAAATGGAACGGAAAATGCCCGTCTTGCGGAGCATGGAACAGTTTTGAGGAAGGACTGCCAACAACATCATCAAGTATTTCTGCATCAGGCAACGCCGTAAATCTTTCAGACAGCATACTTGAGCTTTCAGATATTCAATATGACACAGACGTACGCTATGATACAGGCTTGAGTGAGCTTAACCGTGTACTCGGCGGCGGACTTGTAAAAGGCTCTATCGTTCTTTTAGGCGGTGAACCGGGAATAGGAAAAAGTACCATATTACTGCAAATATGTCAATTTTTAGGAGAGGATCATTCTATTCTGTATGTTTCGGGAGAGGAATCTGCAAGACAGCTTAAATTAAGAGCAGACAGACTGAGGGTAGATACGGAAAATCTCTACATTCTTCCTGCAAATGATGCAGAATCAATTGCGGAAACAATCAGGAACTGTACTCCCGATATTGCAATTATTGACTCAATTCAGACTATGTGCATTAACAAAATAACATCAAGTCCGGGAAGTCTTACACAGGTCAGGGAATGTACAAACCTTTTTATGCATACTGCAAAAGAGCTTGAAATTCCTACAATTATTGTAGGACACGTCAATAAGGATGGTGCAATTGCAGGGCCTAAAGTCATGGAGCATATTGTAGACGCTGTACTCTATTTTGAGGGTGAACGTCACCAGAGCTACCGCATATTAAGAGCAGTAAAAAACCGTTTTGGTTCTACTAATGAAATAGGTGTTTTTGAGATGATAGACAAAGGTCTGCGGCAAGTAGAAAACCCTTCTCAAATGCTGCTTTCAGGACGTCCTGTAAATGTATCAGGAACATGTGTTACATGTGTTATGGAGGGTACAAGGCCTATATTGGCAGAGGTGCAGACACTTGCCACTAAAAGCAGTTATCCGGCTCCACGCAGAACCTCAACAGGATTTGATTTCAATCGTTTGGCAATTATAATTGCAGTTATGGAAAAAAGACTCGGTATATTCATGGGAACTCTTGATGTATATGTAAACATCGTAGGCGGTTTTCGTCTTGACGAACCTGCGGGTGACCTTTCAGTTGCTCTTTCACTTTATTCGGGTATTGTGGACAAACCTGTTGATGATGAGCTTATTGCATTTGGTGAAGTGGGACTTGGCGGTGAAATTCGTTCTGTTTCACACATAGCACAAAGAGTTAATGAGGCTGAACGTATGGGATTTAAAACCTGCCTTATTCCCAAACAGTCACTTTCACTTATTTCTGTAAATGATTACAACTTAAAAATAATCGGCATAAATAATTTGAAACAGGCATTTTCTATTTTAAATTAATTATGTGCTAACAAATTTTCCATTGACATTGCAATTAGGTTATGATATAATTTTATTAAAATATCTGGAGGCTTATTATGATAGTTATTGAAATGGAAAACGGTAAAAAAATTAAAATTGAGTTATATCCTGAAATCGCACCGATTTCATGTGAAAACTTTGAAAAGCTTGTAAAACAAGGATTTTATGACGGACTTTGCTTTCATAGAGTTATCCCGGGATTTATGATTCAGGGCGGCTGTCCGAACGGAACAGGTATGGGAGGTCCGGGTTGGACAATCAAGGGCGAATTTGCTTCAAACGGCGTGAAAAATGACCTCAAACACACCAGAGGCGTACTTTCTATGGCACGTTCAATGATGCCTAACTCAGCAGGTTCACAGTTCTTTATCATGCACGAGGACGCTCCTCATCTTGACGGAGACTATGCTGCATTCGGAAAAGTAATTGAAGGCATGGACGTAGTTGATGAAATTGCCGAAACTGCTACAAACAGTGCTGATAAGCCGATTACTCCACAGGTTATGAAAAAAGTTACAATAGAATAAATTTAATGAGCTGCCGCACTTGAATTTCGGTGCAGCAGCTCTTTTTATACTTCAGGCAACACCGAGTTAAGTACATCAAAAGACTTTGTACGGTCTTGCCTTATTTTATTATGGCATAATATAATGTTATCAAAAAATTATTCAAAAACCGATTCAATTACTTTAGATGAATTTTCCGGAGTATAAAGCCATCTGTTCATATGGTTTCCGTCATAATAATATCTAAAGCTGTTTGCAGTTTCCATTTTTTCGCAAACATCAACAATAATAAGCTTAACCTTCATTTTTTCAGGAATTAAAGCCTTGATATATACGCTGACACATTCCCCTGCTTTAATATTAGGTCTTGGCTCTGCAAGTCCTGCAAGATTCGGAGTAAGCTCAACGAAAATACCATAATCTTCTACAGAACGTACTATTCCTGATACAGTTTCACCCGCCTCAAATCCTGAGGCATTTTCCTCCCATGTTCCTAATAATTCCTTATGAGTCAGGCATACTCTTCCGTTCTGATTGCTCTTTACGATTGCACGTATGCTCTGTCCTGTTATAAATCTATCGGACGGATGTGAAATTCTCGATATGGAAATGGTGTCTATAGGTATAAGCGAGGGTATTCCGCACCCAATATCGACAAAACAGCCAAACTGCTCTAAATGTGTTACTTTTGCTTCAATAACATCTCCTGCATTAAGTTTTTTTATGTATCGTTCATAACATTCCTGCTGAACTTCCTTTCTTGATAATACTGCTATTTTTTCGCCCTGTTCATCAATCGTTATTTCCTTAACGATAAATCTTACAGGCTTATTTACTCTGGAAATCAAAGCAATATCACGAGTATATCCCTCTGTAATTCCCATAGCTCCTTCCTCTCTTGAAATAATACCTTTCATGCATGGCATATCTATAATAAGATTGTGACTGCTGTCGCATACTACAGCTCTTGCTTCAAGAAAAATTCTATCTTGTAAAGCCTCTTTTAAACTTTCCTCACTGCTTATAAACTTCTGATTTTCAGCTGTATTGAACAAACAGCCTTCCGGTCTGAATTTCTCCATTTTTACCTCCGATTTACATAGATTCCGAAAAATAAAACCCTTCTTCATAAGAAATATGCAAATATTCTTGTGAATAAAGGCAACACTATACAAAGTCCTTTGATGTGTTTTGTGCGGTGCTGCCTAAAACATTCTATGTTATATTTGATGATTTTATGATTATTTTTATTAAGGTAACACTGCACAAATATTTTACTGTATTGCCCTAGGGTAACACCGCAAAAAGCTTGTGCGGCAGAAACGCAGATATATTTTTCGTCAGATTGCATAGAATTTTTGAAAGCATACTGTCGTATTGCCCTAAGCACTTATATTAAGTCCGCCCATTGCATTTAATACCGATTTTATGTTATTAACCGCATCTTCTTCACATATAATATATAAAATTGTTTTTCTGTTGCGGTATGGTTCATCAATTATATCATCTGTTGTTTCATATTCCATTGTAGCCGTAAAGTAATTATATGTTGTAGCAGCCAAAGGTAAAATAGTATAGTGGCGTCCACGTTCAAGCCTCTTTGCACGTTCCGCAGTTTTATTGTGTATAACACCAGTTCTCCGCACTCCGTTTATTGTATCTTTAATACGCTTTGACGCTATTTCAGCCATATCTATATTTTCAAATTCAGCAGAAATCCTTGTAAGCATTTTAAAACTCCAATCCATAGACTACCCGATATATTATTATACTGTATTGTCTATATTAAAATTAGGCGAGTTTAATATTATTCACCTATCATTTTTATTATTTTTACACAAATATCAAAAAATATACATGAAAATATTGATTTGATTTAATTTTTAGGGTATAATGTAGTGTACACGCTTTTTATAGTTAGGAGGAATTTCTTTGGACATCAGACCGGGTGATGTACTCACCATGAAAAAAAAACATCCATGCGGTTCAAATCAGATGTATGTCATCAGAGCAGGTATGGACTTTAAACTCAGATGCGTCGGCTGCTCCAGAGAATTTATGATTCCCCGAAATAAAATAGAAAAAAATATTAAAAAGGTTTTTCGGGAAGCTGAAGGCTAGCGGCTCTGTTTCACTTTTAGAAATTTGTTTTATGTTTATGACCTTTTAGATTGGAGAAATATTATGTTTGAAAAATTAATGCTCATGGAACAGAGATATGAGGAAATAAGTGAAAAGCTTTCTGACCCTGAAGTTGTAAGTGATAATAAGCTGTATACTCAGCTTATGAAGGAGTTTAAAAATCTTACTCCAATTATAGAAAAGTACCGTGAATATGTCAGTGCAAAAAAACGTCATGATGAAGCTAAAGAACTTCTTGACGGCGGCGGACTCGATAAAGACTTCAAGGAAATGGCTCAGGCTGAACTTGAAGAATCAAAGGAAGAAACAGAAAAAATAACTGAAGAATTAAAAATTCTTCTTCTGCCTAAAGACCCTAATGATGATAAAAACGTAATTATTGAAATCAGAGGCGGTGCAGGCGGTGAAGAAGCCTCATTATTCGTTAATTCCCTTTACAGAATGTATACCATGTATGCAGAAGCTAAAGGCTGGAAGCAGGAGATTTTAAATGCAAATCCAACCGAGCTTGGCGGATTTAAGGAAATCAGCTTCTCTATTGAAGGTGAAGGTGCATACTCACGTCTTAAATACGAAAGCGGTGTTCACAGAGTTCAAAGAGTTCCGGAAACTGAATCTCAGGGACGTATCCATACTTCAACAGTTACTGTTGCAGTCCTCGTGGAAGCAGATGAGGTTGAACTTGAAATCAACCCTACAGACCTCAAAATAGACTATTTCCGTGCAAGCGGTGCAGGCGGTCAGCACATCAACAAAACTGAATCCGCTGTAAGAATAACACACATTCCTACAGGCGTTGTTGTTGAATGTCAGGACGAAAGAAGTCAGCACAAGAACAAGGAAAAAGCCATGAAGGTTCTTCGTTCACGTCTTTATGAGGCTTTGCAGCAGGAACAAAACGATAAAATTGCATCAGAACGTAAAATGCAGGTCGGCACAGGTGACCGTTCCGAACGTATAAGAACATACAACTATCCACAGGGACGTCTTACAGACCATAGAATAGGTCTTACAATTTATCGCCTTGAGGATATGCTGAACGGTAATCTTGATGAAGTATTTGACGCTCTCGCTACTGCCGATCAGGCAGCAAAACTTGCTAATCAGGAACAATAAAAATGGATACAGTTTTAATAAACGAAAATGATGAAGAACAGCTCTTAAAAGCTGCTGAACTTATAAAAAACGGCGAAATAATCGGTATGCCTACTGAAACCGTTTACGGACTTGCCGCTGATGCCTGCAACGAAACTGCCGTTGCAAAAATTTTCAAAGCAAAAGGCAGACCATCGGACAACCCTTTGATAGTTCATTTGAGCCGATTTTCCGACGCTGAAAAATATACGGGAAATATTCCTGCACTTGCATATAAAATTGCTGAAAACTTTTGTCCCGGCCCTATCACCATGATACTGCCGAAAAATGACAAAATACCATATATAACATCAGGTGGACTTGACACTGTAGGCATAAGAATACCTGCACATAAAACTGCAAGAAAAATTATTGAGCTTTCAGGATGTCCCATTGCTGCACCTTCAGCAAATACATCGGGTTACCCCAGTCCTACTTCTGCAAAACATGTGATGTATGACATGAACGGAAAAATTCCTGCCATTGTTGACGGCGGAGATTGTAAATGCGGTGTTGAATCAACTGTTATTTCATTTGATGATGAAAATACAGTAAGAATACTTCGTCCCGGATTTATAACAAAGGAAAACCTTAATTCATTAGGCTGCAATGTGATAGTTGACAATGCTATACTGCACGAGGTTGCTGAGGGAGAAAGGGTTTCTTCACCCGGAATGAAGTACAAGCATTACTCTCCTTCTGCAAAGGTAACTCTTGTTGAAGGAACATCTGACTCATTTTCATGCTTTGCAGAAACAAAAAAAAGCAAAGATACATATTTTTTAATATTTGATAATGATAAATTAAATTCTGACTGTAATTTTCTAACCTACGGTTCAGACAGTGCACAGCAGGCTCATAATATTTTTTCAAAACTTCGTGAGCTTGATTCGCTTGGTGCAAAAAACGTCTATGTGCGTGTTCCGGACAAAAACGGCATAGGTCTTGCCGTATATAACCGTCTTATAAGGGCGGCAGGATTTGAGGTGATAAAAGTATGAATAGTTTAGACGGCGTTATGGTTGTTGGGCTGACAGGTCAGACGGGTGCAGGAAAAAGCACTGTTTCAAAAACATTTGCCGAAAACGGCTTTGCTGTTATTGATGCTGACAAAATAGCAAGACTTGTTGTTGAAAAAGGCAGTAAATGCCTTTCTGAAATCGCAGATGTTTTCGGAAATAACATCATAACCGAACAAGGCGAGCTTGACCGAAAGGCTCTTGCCGCAATCGTTTTTTCCGATAAGCAAAAACTTGAAATGCTGAATACTGTTACATATCCGTATATCACTGCTGAAATTCTTAAACAGATTGACAGACATTATGAAAAAGGTGAACTTCTCATTCTTTTAGATGCCCCAACGCTTTTTGAAAGTCGTGCTGATGATTTTTGTGAGTTGATTATTTCCGTTATTGCTCATAATGATATACGTCAGGAGCGTATAATGAAGCGTGACGGTTTAAGTGCAGAACAGGCTTTAAAACGTATGAATGCACAGCTTAGCGAACAGTTCTTTATTGAAAATTCAGATTTTATCATTAAAAACAACAAAAACCTTCAAAATGTTTATGCCGTTTCTAAAGAAGTTTCGGATAAAATAAAGGATTATTACTATAATAAAAATAAAGACCAGATTTCTCTCGATTTTTTACAATCCTGTTCGGAATAGGAGCTTTGTTTGAATAAGGCAGCACAGCATAAATTTTTTGCAGTGTTGCCATAAATTAACGCTGTTTTTACAGCAGATTGGAGTATTGTATTATGTCAGAAAAGAATAGTGTATCAAAAGAGCTTAAAGAAAAGCTTTTTTCCAAAAAAAAGAATGGCATTTTCCGTATGAATGACGCAGAACTTAAAAGCTGTGACGAGTTTTCAGAAAGCTATAAGTCATTCCTTAACGCTGCTAAAACTGAACGTGAAGCTGTTGAACAATCAGTAGAACTTCTGAAGCAAAAGGGCTTTAAGGAATATACAATCGGCATGAAGCTTTCCGCAGGAGATAAAATATACAGAATCAACAGGGGCAAGGCTGTTATTGCTGCAATTATCGGTTCTGAACCAATTGAAAGCGGTGTAAGGCTTTGTGCTGCACATATCGACTCCCCTCGCCTTGATTTAAAGCAGTTTCCTCTGTATGAGGACAATGAAATGGCTCTCTTTAAGACACATTACTATGGCGGTATAAAGAAATATCAGTGGACTGCCATTCCTCTTTCTCTGCATGGAGTTATTATTAAGTCTGATAATTCATCAGTTAAGGTTAATATCGGTGAAGATGAAAACGACCCTGTTTTCTGCGTTACAGATTTACTTCCACACCTTGCAACAGAACAAATGAAAAGAAATCTTGCTCAGGGCATTAAGGGTGAGGAGCTTAATATCGTTGTAGGTTCAAGACCATTCAAAGATGACGAAGCAAGTGAAGCTGTAAAGCTTAACATCTTAAATATTCTTAATGAAAAATACGGAATTATTGAAGATGACTTTATTTCTGCTGAGCTTGAAGCTGTTCCTGCTTTCAAGGCAAAGGACATTGGTTTTGACAGAAGTATGATAGGCTCTTACGGTCATGATGACAGGGTTTGTGCATATACAGCTCTTTCAGCAACCCTTGACTGCAAAAATCCAAAGCACACTGTAGTTACAATACTTACAGATAAGGAAGAAACAGGCAGTGACGGCAATACAGGACTTTGTTCTGCATATCTGAAATACTTCATTGCAGACCTTGCCGCTGAGTTTGGTACAGAGGGACGTACTGTTCTTTCTGCTTCAGAATGCCTTTCTGCAGACGTAAATTCAGCATTTGACCCAACATTCCCTGATGTACTTGAAAGAAACAACTGTGCATATATAAACAAGGGCGTTTGTGTTACTAAATTTACAGGTTCAAGAGGAAAATCCGGAACATCTGATGCTTCTGCTGAATTTGTAGGCAGAGTAAGAAATCTCCTTGACAGCAAAAACGTAATCTGGCAGACAGGCGAACTCGGAAAGGTTGACATGGGCGGCGGAGGCACTGTTGCTGCATATATCGCAAATCTCAATGTTGATACAATTGACGTAGGAGTTCCCGTTTTATCTATGCATGCTCCATATGAAATCGTATCTAAAATTGACGTTTATATGGCATATAAAGCTTTTTCTGTATTTATGGCTGATTAAGAGCCTGTTCTCATAAACTATAAATTTATCAGCACCGCACAATATTTGTGCGGTGTTCCTGCTATTGCTAAAAAGTTTGCGAAAAATTGCAAAAAATCCGATTTTACTATTTACAAATGCGTTTAAATATGATATAATATTATCACCGTGTACTTGGACTGGGGCTTGTACCGATTAATCACCCCTTTCTACGTTTACGGAATTATTTTAAGAGGTGTTTTCAATGTTATTGAAAGAAGAAAAAACTGCTGTTATCGAAGCTAACAGAACTCATGAAACTGATACAGGTTCTCCTGAAGTTCAGATTGCTATTCTCACAAAGAGAATTAATGACCTTACTGAACATTTAAAGGTTCACAAGAAGGATCATCACTCAAGACGTGGTCTTCTCAAAATGGTAGGTCACAGACGTAACCTTCTTAACTACCTTAAGAAGAAGGACGTTAACAGATACCGTGCTGTAATCGAAAAGCTCGGAATCCGTAAGTAAGATCAATCTTTTAAAGGCAGTCGGTGAAAAATACCTGCTGCCTTTAAGTGTTTAAAAATCAAAAGCAGTCGGAGCTTTTAGCATTAAACTGTGGTTCATTTTTTATGAGTCAGAGTTTATTGCTAAGGCCGCTGCTTAATTCGGTGTGTCATTGCCTGAAAAATGACAGCTGCATTTTTGCAGTATTGGAGATTATTATGTTTGAAAATTACAGAACATTTAAAACTACTTATGCAGGCAGAGAGCTTGTTGTTGAAACAGGTAAGACCTGCGGTTTAGCTAACGGCTCATGTTGGGTACGTTATGGCGATACTGTTGTTATGGGCAACGTAACCGCAAGTGCCAAGCCAAGAGAGGGTGTTGACTTCTTCCCTCTTTCCGTTGATTTTGAGGAAAAGCTTTATGCTGTCGGCAAAATTCCGGGTTCATTCCTTAAAAGAGAAGGTAAGGCATCAGAAAAGGCTATCCTTACATCACGCTGCGTTGACAGACCTATTCGGCCTCTCTTTCCAAAGGATATGAGAAATGACGTTTCAGTTGTTATGACTGTTCTCGCCGTTGACCCTGATAATTCACCTGAAATTGCAGGCATGATTGCTACATCTGTTGCTCTTTCTATTTCAGATATTCCTTGGAATGGCCCTGTTGCATCAATTAATGTAGGTTATGTTGACGGTGAGCTTGTTCTCAATCCTACGCTTGAACAAAGAGCAAAGAACAAACTTAACCTTACTGTTGCCGGTTCTGCTGAAAAAATCGTTATGATTGAAGCAGGTGCTGACGAAATTTCTGATGAACTCATGCTTGAAGCTATTGCAAAGGGACATGAGGAAATCAAGAAAATGGTTTCATTTATTAATGATATCAAAGCTGAAATCGGCAAACCTAAGTTTGAATTTCAGTCAATGGAAATCAGCCATGAAATCATGGATGATGTTGAAGCACTTGTTGGTGAAAAGGTTAAGGTTGCTCTCGATACAGACGATAAAAACGTTCGTGACGCAAGAATGCAGCCAATTACCGATGAGGTTCTTGAAACACTTTCAGAAAAATATCCTGAGCTTACAGACATTATTGGTGAAGTAATGTACAAGCTTCAGAAAAAAATTGTAAGAAACTGGCTTTACGATGGCAAGCGTGTTGACGGCAGAGGTATTGATGAAATACGTCCTCTTGCTGCTGAAGTAGGCCTTCTTCCACGAGTTCACGGTTCAGGCCTTTTCACAAGAGGTCAGACACAGGTTCTTACTGTTGCTACTCTCGGTCCTGTAAGTGAAGCTCAGAGAATTGACGGTCTTGATGAAGAAGACTCAAAGAGATATATGCATCATTACAATTTCCCGTCATATTCAGTTGGTGAAACAAAGCCAAGCAGGGGTCCGGGACGTCGTGAAATAGGTCATGGTGCTTTGGCAGAAAGAGCTTTAGAGCCTGTTATTCCGCCTGTTGAAGAATTTCCTTATGCTATCAGACTTGTTTCTGAGGTTCTTTCATCAAACGGTTCAACATCACAGGGCTCAATCTGTGGTTCTACTCTTGCACTTATGGATGCAGGCGTACCTATCAAAGCTCCTGTTGCAGGTATTTCATGCGGTCTTATTACAAAAGAGGACGGCAGCTGGATGACTATGGTTGACATTCAGGGTCTTGAGGATTTCTACGGCGATATGGACTTCAAGGTTGGCGGTACAAAGAAAGGTATCACTGCTATTCAGGTTGACATTAAAGTTGACGGTCTTACAATGGATATAATCAAAGAGGCTTTTGAAAAGACTCACAAGGCAAGAAATTATATTCTTGATGAGGTTATGCTTAAGGCAATCCCTGAATCAAGAGAAACTGTAAATCAGTATGCTCCGAAAATGCTCCAGACAAAAATTCCTGTTGATAAAATCAGAGAAGTAATCGGACAGGGCGGAAAGGTTATTCAGAAAATCTCTGCTGACTGTGAAGTTAAAATTGATATAAGCGATGACGGAAATGTATTTATCAGTGGTATTGACGGCGAAAAAGCCAAAAAGGCTCTCCAGATTGTTGAAACTATAGCCAATGACCCTGAGGTTGGTGCTATATACAAGGGCAAGGTTGTAAGAATAATGAGCTTTGGTGCTTTCGTTGAAATTGCTCCCGGCAAGGACGGTCTTGTTCATATTTCAAAGCTTGATAAAAACAGAGTTGAAAATGTCGAGGACGTTGTTTCAATTGGCGATGAAATAGTTGTCAAGGTTGTTGAAATAGACAAACAGGGCAGAATTAATCTTTCAAGAAAAGATGCCCTTGCTGACATTGAAGCTAAAAAAAATAATGCATAATAAATCAGGGCGGTTATAAACCGCCCTGACATTTTTTTATTTACCTTTAATTCTGAAACTTGAATTTCTGAAATTAGTCATGATATCCTTTTTCTCCTGTTTAGGCTTATTTTTGCGAACAGGTTTTATCGGTTTTTCCGTAGGATTTTCTTCGTCAAGACGCATTGTAAGTGATATTCTCTTACGCTTAACGTCAACATCAAGCACTCTTACTTTTACAATTTCACCGACCTTAATTGCATCAAGAGGATGCTTTATAAATTTATTTGTTATCTGAGAAATATGAACAAGACCATCTTCATGAACTCCAATATCAACAAAAGCTCCAAAGTCTATAACATTTCTTACAGTACCCATAAATTCCATACCTGGCTTTAAGTCCTTGATTTCCATTATGTCACCGCTTCTTAAAATCGGAGGAGGGAGTTCGTCACGAAGGTCACGACCTGGCTTTTGAAGCTCCTCTGCAATATCCTCAAGCGTAGGTATACCTATTTCAAGAGTATGACTGATTTTTTCAAATCCTATTTCATCAGCCTTTGACAGAATTCCATTTGCACCTCCGCTTGATACATCGGCAATTGTAAAACCGCATTCCTTCAACAAACCTGCTGCCGCCGCATAGCTTTCAGGGTGAACTGCTGTATTATCAAGAGGATTGGCACCGTCACGAACTCTCAAAAATCCTGCGCACTGTTCAAATGCTTTTTTACCAAGCTTTGAAACCTTTAAAAGCTGCTTTCTGTCAGTAAATCTGCCGTTTTCCTCTCTATATGTTACAATATTTTTTGCAACAGTATTATTAATTCCTGAAACATAAGAAAGGAGTGAATGTGACGCTGTATTAAGGTCTACGCCAACAGAGTTAACACAGTCCTCTACTACACCTGAAAGTGCTTCATTCATTCTTGCAGGCGGCATATCATGCTGATACTGCCCCACACCGATAGCCTTTGGGTCAATCTTTACAAGTTCGGCAAGCGGGTCCTGCAAACGTCTTGCAATTGAAACTGCACTTCTTAATGAAACATCATATTCAGGGAATTCCTCTGCCGCCAGCTTTGATGCGGAATAAACAGACGCTCCTGCCTCACTTACCACAATGTAACTCACCTTTTCAGGAATTTCCTTTAAAAGCTCCGCAACAAATGCCTCACTCTCTCGTGATGCAGTACCGTTGCCGATTGAAATGGTTGTAACTCCATGCTTTTTTATAAGTGCATGGATTATTTTTTTAGCTTCCTCAATCTTATTTTGAGGCGGTGTAGGATAGATAACAGTTGTATCAAGCACCTTTCCTGTAGAGTCAACAACAGCAATTTTACAGCCTGTTCTGTATGCAGGGTCAAGTCCGAGAATAACACTGTTTTTCAGCGGCGGCTGGAGCAAAAGCTGTCTAAGGTTTTGTGCAAATACCTTTATTGCCTGTTCAGCAGCGTTTGCAGTCAGTTCGGAACGGATTTCACGCTCTATTGACGGAAAAATAAGACGCTTATAGCTATCAACAGCCGCTTCTCTTATATATTCTGCACAAGGACTGTCGCAGGTTATATATTTGTGTATAATAAATCCTGTGCCGCTTGTTTCGTCAAGATTAACACTTACTTTAAGGAAGCCTTCCTTTTCTCCTCTGTCAAGTGCAAGTATTCTGTGATGAACAATTTTATTTACTGCCTCGGAATAATCATAATAATTTGTATAAACGCTTTCAGCTTCCTCATCTGCCGCCTTTGAATCAATAGTACCATTTCTGAATACAGCTTCACGCAGCTTTTTTCTTATATCAGCATCATCTGAAATATCCTCTGCGATAATATCCATTGCACCTTGCAGGGCTGTCTGAGAATCAGGAACATTCCTTTCAGGATTTATATATTTTTCACTTTCAGGTTCGGGTGCAGAAGATTTATCCTGCTGCATAATATATTCTGCCAATGGTTCAAGACCATTTTCCCTTGCAATACTTGCTCTTGTACGTCTTTTCGGTTTGAATGGACGATAAATATCCTCGACTTCAACAAGAGTTTTTGCATTACCAATAGCTGCTTCAATTTCAGGCGTCATTTTCTCCTGTTCAGTTATAGAGCTGCGAACCTCATCCTTGCGTTTTTCAAGATTTCTTAAATATGTTAGTCTGTCATAAAGTTCACGAAGAATCTGATCATCGAGAGAACCCGTAAGTTCCTTTCTGTATCGAGCAATAAAAGGAATTGTTTTATCATCATCAATAAGTGCGACTGTATTATCAACCTGTTCCTGTCTTAGACCAAATTCCTGTGCAAGTGTCTTATTAATATCCATTTATTAACCTACCTTTTTAAAGAAAATCAGGGTACTTGAAAGCACCCTGATAAATAATTCTAAATTAGTCCTCATTTGTCATATCTTCAAAGTCTTCAATTGTAAGACTTTCATCGTCAAACTCAAGAAGTTCATTGCAGTTAGGACAATTCATCGAACCCTCTTCAATAATGCTCTCATCAAGAAGAATTGTATCACCGCAAGTAGGGCAAGTCACTTCATAAAGCTCCTCATCCTCGTCAAACTCATAATCATCTTCGTCATCATCTTCGCAGCAGCAATCACAATCATCATCGCAATCGCAGTCGTCATAATCATAAAAGTCTTCTTCTACTGAACCAAGATCCTCATCAAGAATGTCGCAAAGTTCTGTAAGCTCATCAACCTGTGACTGAAGGTCCTCAACATACATAACCATTTCGTTCATAACATCAGCCATCTGAAGAAGTGCTTTGCCCTCCTTAGTGGAATTGTCAACATCAAGGCCGTCGATGAGTCCCTGCAAATATGACATTTTTTCGGTAAGCTTCATAAACAGCTCCCCCTTTCAAATCAAATAAATTTATATGAAAAGCTTATGCTCTTTCCATATATTCGCCTGTTCTTGTGTCAATCTTAATCTTATCACCCTGTTCGATAAAGAGTGGAACCTTAACCTCTGCACCTGTTTCAACAATAGCAGGCTTTGTAGCATTAGTAGCTGTATCACCCTTGAAGCCGGGATCTGTTTCAGTTACTTCAAGTTCAACAAAGAAAGGAGGTTCAACACCAAACACATTGCCCTTGTATGAAAGAACCTTACATTCCATTTCTTCCTTAACGAACTTAAAGTTATCGCCAAGAACTGAAGCATTAATCGGAATCTGCTCATAAGTTTCCATATCCATAAAGTAGTAAAGGTCGCCGTCATTGTAGCTGTACTGCATGTCCTTTCTTTCAACAAAAGCTGTCGGGAACTTTTCAGTTGGGTTGAAGGAACGCTCAACAACAGCACCTGTAATAACATTTTTAAACTTAGTTCTAACAAAAGCAGCACCCTTACCTGGTTTTACGTGCTGAAATTCGATTATCTGAACAACGTTTCCATCCATTTCAAATGTAACGCCGTTTCTGAAATCTCCTGCTGAAATCATATAATTACCTCCGTAAATTCTACATTAATAGTACATACATTTATTTTACTACATTTTCACAGATTTTGCAATACCCTTAGTGAAAAATATTATAAAGATATTATATTTTTTGCACATTTAGTCATATTTTCACAGGAATTTTCAGTTAAAATGACAAAATCTTCAATTCTTACTCCAAACTTTTCAGGAATATATATTCCCGGCTCAATTGTAATAATTTCGTTTGGCTTTAAAACTGCTGTGCTCTTAGGAGATGCGTTTGGAAATTCATGAATTTCCATGCCAACACCATGTCCCAGTGAATGTCCGAAGCAGTCACCGTAACCATAATCTTCAATTATATTTCTTGCAGCAAAATCAAGCTGACTTCCTGTTATTCCTGCCTTTGCAGCGTCCAATGCTGCCTGCTGTGCCTCAAGAACAATATTATAAATCTCTGTCATTTCTTCACTCGGTCTGCCCACACATATTGTTCTCGTCATATCACTATGATATCCATTATATACAGCACCAAAATCAAGAAGAACAAACTCTCCGTCCTCCACCTTTTTATCAGACGGCACACCATGAGGCATAGAAGTGTTTTTTCCAGCCAATGCAATTGTATCAAAAGAAAGTGCTTCCGCACCCTTACTCAGCATAAGAAAATCAAGTTTTAAGGCAATTTCACGTTCAGTTACACCGACCTTGATAAAATCAAGCAGCTCGTCAAAAGCACTTTCAGCAATACGCTGTGCTTTTTTTATACATTCAATTTCATCAGCGTCCTTTACGGCTCTGAGTGAATTTACAGCACTGCTCAATCTGTTGTCATCACAAATGTTGAATTCATTTAATTTCGTTCTGTATATGGAAAGTTCCTTTACTGTCATATTTTCAGATTCAATAACAATATTCTTTGCATGATGCTTTGTAAGCAGACTTTTGAGCTGAGATATCAGGTCTTTCTGTTCAATAACTTCAGCTGATGTAACTGTTTTTCTCGCTTTTTCAATATAACGGAAATCTATAATAAGATATGATTTTTCTCTGAATGCGGCAATAATTCCTGCTGAAGACTTCATTCCCGTAAAATAACGGCGATTTATATCAGATGTAATTAAAGCACAATCAATATCATCTGACAGCAATTCAAAAAGCTTGGCAAATCTGTTCATAAGCGTCTACATCTCCGACATTGCAATTACTGCAAGATAATAGCTTCCAAATCCAAATCCGCATATTGAACCCTTGCAGACAGGTGCAATCACAGATTTTGAACGAAATTCATCTCTTGCAAAAACATTGCTTATATGCACTTCAATACATGGAATTTTTATTGCAGCAATAGCATCACGAATAGCATAGCTGTAATGAGTATATGCTCCTGCATTTATGATTACACCGTCAAATTTCAAACGTGCCGCATGAAGCTTATCTATTATCGCACCCTCATGGTTTGATTGAAATATCTCACATTCAAGACCTTGCTCCTTAGCTCTTGCAATAATATTTTTATTCAGTTCATCTATACCTGTTGAACCATAAATTCCCGGCTCACGTTCACCTAAAAGATTAAGGTTTGGTCCATGTATAACAAGAATTTTTTTAATCATCTATACTCTCCTTACCATATTTTTTCGGTAAAAAAGGAATTTCCATTTTACGTTTAAATTTAAAAAAGTTTGTTTTTTCGTGTTCAATAGGAACAACATAAAGGCTTTTCAGACCGGCAAGATTAGCTCCCAGTATATCTGTATAAATCTGATCGCCGACTGCTGCCAAAGCTGTTTTAGGAAGTTTTAATCTTTCAGCTGCTTCATTAAAGCCTTTTGAAAGAGGCTTGCGTCCCTCACTTACAAAATCAAGTCCGAGCATATCCGCAAAAGGCTTTACCCTTGGCGGATGATTATTGGAAACTATCATGAGCTTTATGCCACTTTTTTTCATTTTATCAAGCCATTCCATAACTCCATTAGCCGGAACAGGATTATCATGAGTTGTAAGCGTATTATCCAAATCAAGAATAAGTCCTTTAATACTTAGTTTTTTCAATATCTCCGGAGTAATATCCGTAACCCTTTTAAATGCAGCAGTTGCCCTGAACAGCATAAGTTCCTCCAATATATTATAATACAAAAACAACGCAATTTTTGTCGAAAAAATCATGTAACATTATTAATACTGTTTTAAACGAAAAAGCGAGCAAAATGCTCGCTTTTTACTAATTTTGTAAATAAATACCACTAATTAAGTGTTATCAGCGTAAAAATTAATACTTACGCTTACGAGCTGCCTCAGACTTCTTCTTACGCTTTACTGAAGGCTTTTCGTAGTGTTCTCTCTTACGAACCTCAGCGATAACGCCGTCCTTTGCACATGATCTCTTAAATCTCTTAAGAGCTGTATCTAAAGATTCGTTTTTACCAACACGAACTTCTGCCACTTGTCATTCCCTCCCTTTACCTAGAGGTTATCCGCATAATAACTGCGGTATCTATACTAAAAGTCCTATGGACTTTAGTTATCTCATACCTCTAACCACAGACGCAAAAACATACATGGATTAAATCATAAACTAATTTTATCACAATGAAATGTTAATGTCAAGTCTAATTTGTAATAAATTATAAATTTGTTATTTTGCTACAAAATTAACAAGCTTATTTGGTACATATATCTGTTTTAGAACATTCTTACCGTCCAAAGCCTCTTTAACTTTCTCCTCCTGCATAGCAGATGCAAGAACAGTATCCTTATCAGCGTCAGCTGAAACCATAAGCTTTGTTTTGAGCTTTCCGTTAATCTGTACAACAATTTCAATCATATCGTCCTTACAGAATGCCTCGTCATATGATACCCACTTCTGATTGCTGAGTATTTCACCAAAGCAATTCTGATAAATTTCTTCGGTAATGTGAGGTGCAAAAGGATTAAGCATAATGCAAAGCGACTTAAGCTCTGCCTTATTGATTGTTCCTACGGCATAAATGTCATTGATAAGCGTCATCATTGCTGCAATAGCTGTATTGAACTTCATGCCCTCTATATCTTCTGAAACCTTTTTAATAGTCTTATGGAGCTTTGATTTCAGCTCGTCACGATATGTTTCACCGTCAATAAGCATATCCTGCAATGCCCAAACTCTGTCTGCAAATCTCTTACAGCCCTTAATACTTGACTGACTCCATGGTGCTGCCTTTTCATAATCCCCCATAAAGAGAACATAAAGTCTGAGTACATCTGCACCGTATTCTTCAACTACATCATTAGGATCGATTACATTTCCTCTTGATTTACTCATTTTCTCACCGTCAGGCCCGAGAATAAGTCCCTGTGCGGTTCTCTTTGCATAAGGCTCAGAAGTCGGTACAAGTCCCATATCATAAAGGAACTTATGCCAGAAACGAGAGTAAATCATATGTCTTGTTACATGCTCCATACCGCCGTTATACCAGTCTACAGGCATCCAGTATTTAAGAGCCTCCTGTGAAGCAAATTCTTTATCGTTATGCGGATCGCAGTAGCGGAGGAAGTACCATGATGAACCTGCCCACTGAGGCATTGTATCAGTTTCACGCTTTGCATCACCGCCGCACTTAGGGCATTTGCAGTTTACATAGCTTTCAATCTTAGCAAGCGGACTTTCGCCGTCTGTACCCGGTTCATAATTGTCAACCTTTGGAAGCTTAAGCGGCAATTCTTCATATGGAACTGCTACCATTCCGCATTTTGAACAATGTACAATCGGAATCGGCTCGCCCCAGTATCTCTGACGGTTAAATGCCCAGTCCTTCATCTTATACTGTACGCCCTTTTCACCGCAGCCAAGCTTTTCAAGAACCTCAAGCATCTTCTCGATAGCTTCTTTCTTATTTGAAATGCCGTTGAGTTCACCTGAATTCACCATTTCTCCGTCACCCGTATAGGCTTCCTTTGAAATATCTCCGCCCTTGATAACCTCAATGATGTCAATACCGAATTTCTTTGCAAAATCGTAATCTCTTGAATCGTGTGCAGGAACAGCCATAATAGCACCTGTTCCGTAACCCATCATTACATAGTCGGATATGTAAATCGGTATTTCCTTATTTGTAATTGGATTTATTGCTGTCAATCCCTCAATTTTAACACCTGTTTTGTCCTTAACAAGCTGAGTTCTCTCAAATTCGCTCTTCTTCGCACATTCATTCTTATATGCGTCAAGTGCATCTATATTTGAAATGCTTTCTCTGTACTTCTGAATCATAGGGTGTTCAGGAGCCATAACCATGAATGTTACACCATAAAGTGTATCGGGACGTGTTGTATAAATTTTAAGCTTTTCGTCATTCTCCTTAATTTTAAACTCAACAAACGCACCTGTTGATTTACCTATCCAATTCTGCTGCTGGAGCTTTACATTCGGAAGATAATCAACCTCCTCAAGACCCTGAAGGAGCTTATCTGCATACTCGGTTATTCTGAGATACCATACTTCCTTTGTTTTCTGTACAATATCGCTATGGCAAACGTCACATTTACCGCCCTGTGAATCCTCATTTGAAAGTACAACCTTACAGCTCGGACAGTAATTTACAGAGGTTTTGTCCCTAAAAACAAGTCCTTTTTCAAACATTTTAAGGAAAATCCACTGTGTCCACTTATAATAGCTTTCCTCTGTAGTATCTATTACTCTTGACCAGTCAAAAGAAAATCCTACCTTTTTAAGCTGACTTGTAAATTTCTTGATATTATCGTCTGTAACTTTTCTTGGGTGTACACCTGTTTTAATTGCAGTATTTTCTGTCGGAAGTCCGTAAGCGTCAAAGCCGATAGGAAAAAGGACATTGTATCCCTGCATTCTTCTTTTTCTGCTTACGACCTCAAGTCCTGAATAAGCCTTGATATGTCCAACATGCATACCATGTCCCGAAGGATATGGAAACTCCACAAGTGCATAAAATTTCGGCTTTGAAAAATCTGTTTCTGCCTCAAATGTATGATTATCGTCCCAGTATTTCTGCCACTTTTTTTCTATGGCAGCATAATCATATTTGCTCATTTATATCATTCCTTTTAAAAATATTTTCATTTCTTTATCCATTTATTTGTAAAATGCTCTTTCACATCTTTATGGGTAATAAGAAGTACAGCACAAATTACGTCAATGATTCCTTCTGCAAGATATATCCAGTTTGATGAAATATCAGCAAGGTTTCCTTTAAGATAATAAAGAAAAACAAATCCTGTTATAGCCGCAATAACGTAATTTACATATTGCAGACCTGTGAAAAGGAAAATCGTTTCAACTGTCGCATACATAATGTCACCCGAATCTCCGCCGAGCATCTTATTAAGTATAGATTTTGCAATTAAATATATACCTATTGTTAATGCAATGGCTCTTCCCCTCTGATTGTTTGTATTCAACCATACCACTCCTATATGAGCAATGTGTTCTTATTGTATATGCTTGCTCTTTACTATATAATGCGGACGTTTCTTTACTTCCGAATAGGTTTTGGAAACATAAAGCCCAATTATACCATTGCAAAACATAGTTATGCCTGATGTAAAGCACATTATACATGCAAGTGACGGCCAGCCTTGAACCTTGTCGCCAAATATCAAGGTTTTGCCTATGATTACCAAAATCATTATTAATGCAATAATGCATAAAACTATACCTGCTATTGCAGATAATGCAAGGGGTGCTGTTGAAAACGCTAAAATGCCGTCAATAGCATAAACAACAAGTCCCCAGAATGACCATTTTGTTGTTCCTGCCTTACGATTTATATTCTCAAACGGAATCCATTTAGTGTTAAATCCCACCCATGCAAATATGCCTTTTGAAAATCTGTTATATTCCTCAAGGGATATAATGGAATCAACCATTTGCCTTGTCATCATTCTGAAATCTCTTGCACCGTCCACTATATTCACCTTAGAGATTTTACGGATAATTTTATAAAATGAATGTGCAAATGCTGAACGTATTTTTGATTCGCCCTTTCTGTCCACACGGCATGAAGCAACACAGTCATAGTCAGAATCAGGTGCTGTAAGAGTTTTATACATTTCTTCCATAAGCTCCGGAGGATCCTGAAGGTCAGCGTCAATGATAACAACATAATTGCCTGTGGCGTGCTGTAATCCTGCATACATTCCCGCCTCTTTGCCGAAGTTACGGGAAAATGAAAGGTAATTGACTCTCGGATTTGTCTTTGCGAACTCCTTTAAAATACTTAATGTTTTATCCTTAGAGCCGTCATCAACAAACATATATTCAAATTCTACGCCATACTCACTGTTCATTTTTGCATAAACCTTTTCAACCGCCTCCAAAAAGAACGGCAAAACTTCTTGTTCGTTATGGCACGGAACTATGATCGTAATTTTATCTTTACTCATAATTAACCCTCCTTATAATCAGGACTGACATAAACTGTTACTGTATCCTGATTGCTTGCATACTCTGTATATCCCTCATTCTGAATTTTTTGAATCATCTGAATGATCCATTCATCAGTAGAATGTGTTCTTACAACTATAAAATCATTGGTTTCAGGCTTTTCCAGACAATGCTCATCAATCAGATATGACTCTTCTCTCTGTGCCAAATGAGGCTGCAAAAATGCATTTGCTACGCCGACAGACGCATCATCAGGTATTGAAGCAAGTATTCTATCCTGAATTTCCAAAGTATTTTTGTTGTTTTTATATGCATCATACACATTTGACTTATCACCCATTAATGCGGCAAATGAATATACTGTTGCAAGTGCCATAAACATCGGAATGAATTGCTTTTTCTTGCTTTTGATGTCTGTATAGTTTATCAACGCACAGTAAATCAAGCAGGTTGATGTGCCAAAAACATACTGATATCCGATATCCTTTGCATATCCATAGCCTGTCGCAAGATTGGTCAGCAGGAATGGTGCAATAAGAAAATAGTTTGTAAATTTCTTTGATACAAACGGCATAAATGCAAGAGGTATAAGCATAATAAGGAAGAACTTAAAGTCATCTTCATTAAGGCACTGCGTAATAAAGTAAGCCGGATTTGTAATTACTGTCTTTACAACATTTCCCAAGCCTGCATCATATTCAGTCATAAGGTTTCCATATGTTCTTGATGTCATTACGCCCTCGCCGTATTGGTTCATAAGTGATGTTACGATAGCAAAGTAAATTCCTGAAATTGAAAACATTATTACGCCATGATAGCGTTTTTCAAGATTAAATGCACAATAAAGTGATATGAGCATTGCATATAAAGCTACGTCCTCCTTAACGGAAAGAAGAAGGAACAGCATAATGTACATAAATACATATTTTCTTTTCTCTATTGCATAGAAGAACCACAAAAGTATTGCAGGCAGAAATGCATTTTCATGGAAATCATAAAAACATGGACCGACAATTCCGCAGCAGAATAAGAAAATTATTCCAAAGCACAATGTTTCTGCATTTGAAAACTTTCTGTTTCTGCATATAAGCATTAATGGTATGACACCGATCACTGCAAGGACAGCCTGTGCAATGAGGAGTGTATTTGCCGAAGGAAAGAAATAATAAAACGGCAGCAATAAATAGTAAACAGGTGAAAAATGCACTGCAAAGTGTGAAAGAAGCTCATTACGCTCACATGTTGTAAGCGGCTCAAATGTTTCAGCCATATAATGATACATTTGCAGGAATATTCCGAAATCAAATGTTGCAGTCCAGTAAACGTAATGCTTGTATACAGTGTAAACTCCGATAAACAGACCTGATGCAATTGCCAATAATCCTACCAATGTATATATTGACCACTTAGGCAGCCTTGAAAGAAGCTTACACCCTCCGTAATTATAACAAAACCATATTACAATCGCAGAAACAGCAATAAACCCTACACAATAATAAAAATTATTGCACTTCCACAAATATGAAAGAGAAAAACATATTACGCCTCCTGAAAGCAGAAGTGAATCTGTATTTACTTTGCCTTTCAATAAACGCTTTATACTTGTAAAGAATATAAATCCTGCTGCAATAATCAGTACAGAAGGCAAAATCGGAATGTTCTTAACAAACTCCTGCCACTGACTGATCGGATTAATCTTATCAATATTTTTATAGATAAAGTAAGCCATTACAATAAAATAACAGCCAAGCAAACGCATTATGCATCCAGGTACTTCAATCCCGCAAATATACTTCTTAATGCTTTCCAAAACCTCTTTAAAGCTCATTTTCGGCTCTGCCTGAGCATTTTCACTTTCTTCCGCCTGAATTTCTTCGTTTAAGTTTTCTGTTTCTTCAGCTATTATTTCTTCTTTCTGAACCGTCTGTTCATTTATTGCATCAGCTTTTTTTGACACATTTTCTTTTTTATTATTTTTCTTTGCCATTTCTGCATCCCTTTCATATAAAAATCTCTGAAACAGCAATGCACACTTTCTGCCTATGATACCTGTGCATTAATTTTCCTTAGTAAGATAACTGCTTATATCAAGCGGCTTACCGTCTGCCCAAAGTCTTTCCAACTGATAAAAGTTTCTTGTTTCTTTGTAAAATACATGTACAATAATATCTGAATAATCAAGTATTATCCAAGTGTTTCCGCTGTCAGCCTCTCTCCTTACAGGTTCAATTCCGAGCTGAGAAAGCTGAAACTCAACTTCTTCTGCAAGTGTTTTTGTATGAGTATTGCTGTTTCCGTTTGCAATAATAAAATAATCTGCAAGTATTGTAAGGTCTTTTATCTCTATTGCCTGAATATCCTCTGCTCTTTTACTGTCGAGCGTTCTTACAATTTTCTCTATCATTTCATTTTGAAGCATATATTATTTCCTTTCTAATTAGAACTTGTTCTTAATATTCCCATTCTTTATAACTATCTATCATAGGAGTTTTGGTATCGCCGCTCTGTACATCTTCAAGATTATCTGAAGAACTGTCATTTGAAGTATTCAGATAATCAGTTACAAGCTCATACATTGAACTTGATTCATTTGTAAGAGGCAGCTGATATGGTCTGAAGTTTTCATTTATTATATCAAGAGCCGCCTGCTTATGAATTGACCATACTGACTGACGATCATTGCTTGACGGATAGTACCATGCACCTTCACCCGGAAGTAAATGAACCTGAACATTTTCAAGATCCAGATTTGAACCAAAGTCTGCAAGCATGCTTATTTCCTCAAGACTCATATCTGTAAGTACATACTGATTTTCGTATATCTTTTTTAGGTAGCTGTAAAACTTAGCTTGTCCCTCATCTTCAACTATATTAAGCATTTTAGTCATAGCAGCTGCAAGAAATTTACGCTGATGCTTCATTCTTGAAATATCGCCTTCACCCTTGAATGTACGTCTGTATCTTACAAACCATTCTGCCTGTTCACCTGTAAGTACATTATCACCAGCTGGAATTATCTTATCTCCCTCATACATCATTTGTTCATCAAGTGTAATCGGAATACCGCCGATAAGGTCAACGATGCTTACAATATCATAACAATTTGTAGTAACATATGAATCAACAGGTATGCCAAAATTTTCCTGAACTGCATTGACCACTCTCTGAATAGGACTTACAGAAGAATCACCGCATGCATAAATACTATTGAATTTTGCTGTGGAGCTTGATGTATAGCTTGGCATAAATGTATCTCTCGGAATTTGCAAAACATTCATAGTACCCTTGCCGATGTCAAATTGGAAAAGCCAATTTACGTCATTGATCTGACTGCTTTCATCAAATCCTAAAAACAGAACTGTATACTGTCCCTCAATAATCTGAGGAAGATCAAGTCCGTCATCATCATGTGCAACATCAGAATCTATATCTGAAACAACAACTGACGAAAGCTTGCCTTCAACTTCTACAAGCGGCTGCCATCTTTTGATGAACGTGATTATAGAAACATTTTCTATGACCTTCTCACCGTTCACTTCCGTTGTGTAAGCAATTATCGGCATATTAAAAACAAGCAGAACTATAATAACAAAGCTTACCGCTATAGAGCTTATTTTTATAAGTATATCCCTTAAGGAATGTTTTTTCTTTACCTTTACAACAGATTGTCTGATAAGTCTGCCGCTTACCTCCAGGTCATCCTCATAAATTGAATCATTAATCGGCTGTTCTTCATGTGTACCGACTCTCCTGAGCTTTGGCAGAGCCTCGTGCTGTCCAATGCTTTGATAACTGCTGTTTTGATAATCCTCTGAATAATTTTCTTTTTGCTGTCTTATTTTTTCAGTATTTTCAAATGCATGCCTGTTTGTCTTTTTGTTATCTTTTCTTCCGTTACGACTCATAGCTAAACCTTACCTTTCATAGCAATGGTATACTTTTTTCTATATGTTTTTATTTTTCTTCAGACGAGTATAAAAGTTATACCCTTCCAATGTATACATCGGAATGTATCCGCCCTTTTTCAAAACGGATTCCAATGAAAACTTCAACCCCTCAAGCATTGCAGAATCCAGATCGGTATGCACAATTTTACGCATTTTGTCTACATCTTTATAATCCCTGTCTGCTGATACAAGGTCAGCAAGATATACAATTTCCTCAAGCTTGGACATTCCTGCTCTTCCAACCGTATGAAAGCGTATTGCATTTATAATGTCAATATCTTTTATGCCAAATTCTGTTTTAACAAAATAAGCCCCCGCAATTCCATGCAGCAAAGGACGTGATTCAAGCTCCTCACGCAAAACAGAAAGTCCGCTTTTTTCAGCCATTTGTCTTTGAATTTCAGCATCCTCCTCTTTACAGATGTCATGAAGAAGTCCTGCAAAAAAAGACTTTTCAGGATCTTCACCATACAGCTCAGCTAAACTCCTACTCTCCTCAGCAACATTAACGCTGTGATTAAACCTTTTTTTTGAAAGTCTTTCTTTTAAAAACGCCTTTTTCTCACTAATGTTATACACAAAATCACACCTCTGATTATTCAAGGCAACACCATACAAAGTCTTTTGATGTGCTTTGTGCAGTGTTACCTTAAAGCAGTATTATAACAAAGCAATGCCTATCAGCTTTGTATAATACAAAGTTACTTATTCCGCTGGTATTCATTTTAAGGATTTTACACAACATACCTGTATTTCATTTTGACTTGTATACATCAGTCAATCAAAGTCAGTATGTCTTAGCACCTATTCTCATTGCTTCACCAATTAAATCCTGAAGAATTTATGCGAAGAACTGACGGTGAAAAAAACAAGAAAGAAAACCACAGGCATACCGGCATATTGGAAGGTTTTCTGACACAGTATTTCACTGTCAGGACAAGCAGAAAAATTTAAGAGTTAGTTTTGGGAGCGATAGTATAAAATCCTCCTAATCTTATATATTGTACTACATTTTTCTCTAAATAGCAATACCAATTCTCATTATTAACAATTTTTTTTCTTATTTCTGTAGAGGATACCGAAAATGGTTCAGCCTTACATATAATCACTTTGCCATATCCGGAAAGCTCCTTTGATTTTTTATTCAAAGCATCAATTTCTCCATTTTCTCTTGCAACTGCAACTATAGCAGCTAGCTTCATTATCTCCTCAAATTTATACCACTTTTCAAAGCATAAAAGCATATCTGTTCCAACAAGAAGATAAAGCTCATCATCAGGATATTTTTCCTTAAAGTGCCTTACGGTATAAACTGAATAACTTACTCTGTCCTGTGCAAGTTCATAGTCACTCACCTCAAAATTCCTGTTGTTCATTATCGAAAGTCTTACCATTTCAAGTCTGTCATTTTCTGAAATATATTCATCACTTGATTTATGGGGCGAAATTTTTGAGGGAACAAATATTATTTTATCCAGCTTTATATCCTCCATAACCGATTCTGCAAGATGCATATGACCTTTATGTATCGGATTAAAACTGCCTCCGAAAATACCTATTTTCATTATAGCTTTATGTCTATAACAGGTTCTTTCGGATTTCTTTTAAACAAAACAAAACGGCTGCCTATCACCTGTACAACGTCTGACTCGGTTTTTGATGCAATTTCTTCTGCTGCTTCTCTTGCTGTATAACCTGAATTTTCAAGAACTCTCAGCTTGATAAGCTCCCTTTTTCTAAGTGCATCTGTAACCTGATTAATGAAATTTTCATTAATACCGCCTTTTCCAACCTGAAAAATTGTTTCATAACTGCTTGCAATTCCTCTTAAAAAAGCTCTTTGTTTACTTTTTAACATATATTAATCACAATACCTTTCTTTTATCATCTTGCTGAATAATTTAAGTGCATTTGCTCTGTGGCTTACCTTGTTTTTTTCAGCTGCTTCTATTTCTGCAAATGATTTATCCTCATACATAAAAATCGGGTCATATCCAAATCCGTTTGTTCCAAGCTTTTCATATCCGATTTTACCCTCACATTCGCCTCTTACCGAAACAGTCTCACCTTTTTCGTCAATCATGGTTATTACGCAGACAAAACGTGCTGTTCTTTTTTCATCGGGAACTCCGTTTAATTCTGAAAGCAGCTTTTCACACTCCTGACCGCTTGGTGCATATCTTGCAGAGTAAACTCCCGGCTTTCCGTCAAGGTAATCAACACAAATACCGCTGTCATCGGCAATAACAGGCATATGCACCTCATTATATACTGCTCTTGCCTTGATTTCTGAATTTTGTTCAAAGGTTTCCCCGTTTTCTTCAGGATTTACGTTTACTCCCGCTTCATTCTGAGATAAGACCTCTATTCCCATTGGAGAAAGTATTTCTTTTACTTCTTTCAGCTTATTTGCGTTATTTGTAGCCATTACAAGTTTATTCAGCATCTTCTTCCTCCTCATCAGAAAATTCAGATTCTTCATTTTCAGCTTTTTCATTTTCTGAATCAGTACGCTCAAACAGTGCTGTTACAAAGCTTTTGCTGTCAAAAGGCTGTAAATCGTCAATTTTTTCGCCAACTCCGATAAGCTTAACAGGAATATTAAGTTCATTCATTATTGAAATTACAATTCCGCCCTTTGCTGTACCGTCAAGCTTTGTAAGCACAATTCCTGTAATTTCTGCTGTTTCACTGAATAATCTTGCCTGATTTACAGCGTTTTGTCCCGTTGTTGCATCAAGCACGAGCAAAACTTCCTTTGAACAGCCCTCCGCCTGAGTTGACATAATTCTGTTAATTTTAGCAAGCTCATCCATAAGATTTTTCTTATTGTGAAGTCTGCCTGCCGTATCAATTACAAGTACGTCACAGTTTCTTGCCTTAGCCGCTGAAATAGCGTCATAAACAACTGCACCGGGATCTGAACCTTCTGCGTGCTTTACTATGTCAACGCCTGCACGTTCTGTCCACACCTGAAGCTGATCTATTGCTGCTGCTCTGAATGTATCGGCTGCTGCAACAATTACCTTTTTACCCTCAGATTTCAGCTGATGACAAAGCTTGCCTATGGTCGTTGTTTTGCCTGCACCATTCACTCCTATTACCATTATTATTGACGGTGTGGTTGACATATCCAGACTTGTATCATTTCCCATCATTTCTGCTACTATTTCCTGAATCAAATCCATGATAAGTGCAGGGTCAGTTACACCCTGTTCCTTTATCTTCTTACGGAGTCGGCTGCATATTTCAACAGAGGTTTCCACTCCTATATCACTCATAATCATAGTTTCTTCAAGCTGTTCAAAAAGTTCCTCATCAATCTTGGTAAATGAATTTACGACTCTCTGCATTTTGTTTATCATAGAGTCCTTTGTTTTTTTAAGTCCCTCTTTAATTTTTGAAAAAAGTCCCATATTAAATCTCCATTCTGCATTTGCTCATTTTATGGCAACACCGTACAAAGCACATTACAGCTATATAATAACCCTGCACGCCGCAATCCTGCAAGTTTTCATACATACTCGCATACGGACATTTTTACTGTTCCTCCTGAAAATCTACCTGTTCCATTTTCAGCAGCTTAGAAATACCGTCCTCCTGCATGGTAACACCGTAAAGAACATTTGCTTCCTCCATTGCACTTCTGCGGTGAGTTACAAGCACGAATTGAGTGGTATCCGTAAACTTTTTAAGATACTGTGAATATTTTCTGACATTAACTTCGTCAAGAGCCGCATCAATTTCATCAAGAATACAAAAAGGTGCAGGTCTCAGCTTTAAAATTGCAAAATATATTGCAATTGCAATAAAAGACTGCTCTCCGCCTGAAAGAGAAATAAGATTTTTTATTACCTTTCCGGGCGGTGCAACACTTATTTCTATCCCTGATTCAAGCACATTATCAGGTTCTGTAAGTATTAGTTCGGCATGACCTCCGCCAAAAAGCTCGACGAAAATTGCCTTGAAATTTGAATTTATTATTTTAAAGCTTTCAGAGAAAATTCGGCACATATCCTCTGTCAATTCAGAAATAATCTTTTCCAGCTCTTTTTTTGATGACTGAACATCTGCAAGCTGTTCTGACATAAATCTGTATCTCTCTGATACTTCCTTATATTCCTCTATTGCCTCAACGTTGACATTGCCTAATGCACGAATTTTATTTTTTATATCAGCAAGTTCACGCTGAGCCTTAACAGCATCATCAAGTTTTTCAGCAATCCTTACAGCCTCCGAGCGTGTAAGCTCATACGCTTCAAAAAGCTGTTTTATAATCGAGTCATAATCCCGCTGACTTGTATTTCTGCGTTCTTCAATTCTCATTATTTCGCCTGAAAGCTTTTCTTTTGCATCATTTATTGATTTAAGTCCCTGCTGAATATCCTTTACCATTCTGCTTTGTTCGGTATGAATATTCTGCCATCTTTTTATCTGTTCACGATATTCCGATGTATTTTCCTTAAAACTCTCAAGCTGTTCTCTTCTTTCGGAAATCTGTCTGTTTTTTTCCTCAATAAGTTTTTTCTGAATTTCAATCTCCTCATCAAGCTTATCTGAGTTACTGCCAAGCTCTGCTTCACTTTGCTTTAAATTATCAATTTCTTTAAGCTGTGCCTCACAGTCCTTTGATACCTCTGCTTCACTTATTTTGAGTCTTGAAATACTGCTTGAAAAGTCCTCTCGCTGCTGACGAAGCCTGTTTTTTATCTCCTCACTCTCAGCGGCTTTTTCCTCTGCAAGTTTAATCTTGACAGCATATTCGGTCAGCAGGTCATTTGTTTCTTTTATTATTCTTCCGGCTTTTTCAGCTTTTTCATTATTTTCGTTAATCTGCCGTTCAATTTCTGCAAGCTGATTTTCACTCTGACTGCTCAATGCTTTTACACTTGAAAGCTCAGACTGTATACGAACTATCTCCCGTTCATTTTCATTCAGCTTTTCCTTTGCACCCTCAGCATCAAGACGAAGCTTTTCTGCTTCACTTCTCAGCTTTTCTGCATCTGCTCTCAGTTTATCACGCTGAACAGAAAGCTCCTCAACAGCAGCATCCAGCTTTTCTATCTCATTTTTTCTTGTGATAACTCCTGCCGACTTCTGCATTGAACCGCCTGTAAATGAACCTCCTGCATTTATTATCTGTCCGTCAAGAGTTACTATCCTGAACTTATAACCGTATTTTTTTGCTATAATTGCAGCTGCGTCAATATCCTCAGCTACAGCTGTTCTTCCGAGAAGTGAGAAAATAATTCCGCTGAATTTGCTGTCAGCATTTATGAGCCGACTTGCAAGATTGATAAATCCCTCCTGATTTTCAAGCCCGTTTTCTTTCAGTTCATAGCCTTTTACCGATGTCAGCGGCAGAAATGTTGCACGTCCGCCACGCTGTTCTTTTAAATATCTGATACAGCGTTTTGCTATATCATCATTTTCAACTATTATGTTCTGCATTGCACCGCCCAATGCTGCCTCAATTGCTGCGGCATACTCGGATTCAACGCTTATATTCTGTGCAACTGTTCCATAAACTCCGCTTAATCTTCCCTGCTTTGACGCTTTCAGAACATTCTTTACACTTCCTGCAAAGCCCTCCATGTTGTTTTCAAGGTCACTTAAAAGCTTTTTCTTCTGCTGTTTTTCTTTCAGCTCAAACAATACCTTTTCAAACTCTACCTTTGCATTTTCAAAGCCTTCCTGCCTTGTTTTATAAAGTCTGCCGTATCCGTTCAGCTTATTTTTCAGTTCGTCTGAAAGTCCTTTTGACTTATTCAAGCGTTCTTCAAGCTCTGATAAATTCTTTTCGTAATCTGCAAAACCGCTGTCAAGTTCATTTTTACGCATTTCAAGCATTTTTAAGTTTTGGTTTGCATCTTCAATTGACTGCTGTGCAGATTCAAGTGTAAACCTGCACTCACTTTCCTTAATGTAAAGTGCATTTATCTCATTTCCTGCTTTATCAAAGCTTTTTCCTAACTCCGCAGCCTCCGCTTCAAGCTTTTGAAACTCTGCTGTTACAATAAGAATTTCATCTGCAACAGATTTCTTTTTCAATTCAAGCTGATATAGTTTTTCTTCTGCTGCTTTAATGTCCTTTGCTATTTTCTTTTTTGTTTCAGCTTCATTATTTTTTCTTTCTTTTATGGACGCAATTGTATCATTGCTGTGCTTGATATCATTTTCATAAACAGCTATATCTGATTTTACATTTGATGCGGACTGTTCTTCCTCAAGTATTTTCTGCTGATAACGGTCAGCTTCAATTGTACTTTCCTGCATTTTCCGATAACCAAGCTGAATTTTTTCTTCTTCATGAGCAATATCGTTTTCTATATTTTCATATTCGGTTTTATTCACAAGAATTTTCTCTTCAAACTCATCAAGTCTGATTTTTATTTCATCAAGCCGATTTACCCATACAGAAATTTCAAGTCTTTTACGTTCCTCAGCAAGCTTTACAAATTTTTCTGCCTTCTGCGACTGTATTCTCAGCGGTTCAACTCTGCTTTCAAGCTCCGATATTATATCACTTAAACGCAATATATTTTCCTGTGCGGCAGAAAGCTTCTTTTCAGCCTCATGCTTTTTATATCTGATTTTGGAAATTCCTGCGGCTTCCTCAAAAATATCACGTCGTTCATTGCTCTTTGCACCGACAATTTCAGCAATTCTTCCCTGTCCGATAATAGAATATCCGTCACGTCCAAGACCTGTATCCATAAAAAGCTCATTTATATCTTTAAGCCTTACCTGCTTTCCGTTAATAAGATATTCACTTTCGCCGCTTCTGTATAACTTTCTTGTAACTCCTACTTCTTCGCCGTAATCGGGAAGAGTTTTATCTGTATTATCAATATTCAGCGTTACGGCCGCAAACCCCATTGGCTTTCTTGCAACAGTACCGGAAAAAATAACGTCCTCCATTTTATTTCCTCGGAGAGTTTTGGTTGACTGCTCTCCAAGAACCCACCTTACAGAGTCACCGATATTACTTTTTCCGCTGCCGTTTGGGCCTACAACCGCAGTAAGTCCTTTATCAAAGGTAAGACTTATTTTATCAGGAAACGATTTAAAGCCTTGAATCTCCAATGACTTTAAGTACATTCATTCACCGCCGTTCTATTAATTTAAGACTTTCCGTCTGTAATTTATCGGATATTATCCTCAACTGTGTACCGATTGAGCTGAAAAATTCTATATTGCTTCTTTTTTGACCTATTGCCATGCTTAAATTTCTGTTTGGAACTGAAATTAAGGCATAACTGCAATTTTCTCCTATTAACGATTTGATTTTCTTTTTGTAAATCTCACTTTCACAAAGTTCCCGAAATGCAGGATGATAAAATCCTCCAAGCAGGTCTTTTTCCACAAATTCAGACGCATGAAGTCCTGCTTTTATTACCCTTACACCGTTTTCCTCTGATTTTTCCATAAAAAGTGAGCATAATTCAACTGCTTTCCGGAAATCAAAAGGCTCATATTCTCCGCTTTCATAAAGCTCTCCCAAACGAGTTCCTTTTAATATGACCACAGGATATATCCTCAGTGTATCGGGCTTTATTGACATAATCTTATCAAAGGTTCTGAGTTCATCATCAGGTGTGCTTTTATATAAGCCTATCATCATCTGCAAGCCAAGTTCAAACCCGAAAGCTTTTATCAGTCTGCCTGCATTTTCAACATCTTCCGCAGTATGACCTCTGTCATTTGCCAACAAAACATGATTACACATACTCTGTGCACCAAGCTCTATTGATGTAACTTTATATTTTTTCAGCAAGTCCAGTATTTCACTGTTTATGCAGTCGGGACGTGTTGAAATTCTTATCCCCTTAAACCCGTCATCTCCGATAAACTCCTGAACAGCTTGAAGCAATTCAAGCATATAACTGCGATCTATAGCGGTAAAGCTGCCTCCGAAAAAAGCAATTTCAGTTTCACTGCGGCTGCTGACTTCTGAAAATGCCTTTCGGCATATTTCCCTGACCTCAAATGCTGACGGTGCTTTCTGTGTTCCGCTTATTGTCCTCTGATTACAAAAGCTGCACATATTCGGACAGCCTATATGCGGTATAAAAACAGAAATGTTACTGTGCTTCATATCCCATAAGCTCCAGAGCTTCTTTTGCTGCCATTTGTTCCGCTTCCTTTTTACTTCTTCCCTTGCCCTTGCCTATTACATTTGAATTAAGGTAAACCTCTACAACGAAGCTCTTATTATGGTCAGGTCCTTCTTCTCCTGCAAGAACATATTCAACCTTTTCTTCAGGATTTTTCTGCACAATCTCCTGTAAAATTGTTTTAAAATCACTGAATGCGGCTTCTTTCTGGTGCTGAACGTCCTCGGGCATAAATCCAAGAATATATTTCGTTACAGGTTCAAAACCGCCGTCAAGAAAAATTGCAGCAATAACAGCTTCAAATGCATCTGCAAGAATTGAAGGTCTTTCTCTGCCGCCTGTAATTTCCTCACCTTTTCCAAGCATTATATAATCACCAAGGTGAATTTTCTGTGCAAAAATATGAAGTGATTTTTCACAAACCAAAGAAGCCCTCAGCTTTGTAAGCTCACCCTCTGCTATATGAGTAAAATGCTCAAAAAGATATTTTGATACTACAATTGATAATACACTGTCACCCAAAAATTCCAGTCTTTCATTGCTCACTCTTGTCCTTTTCTTCTCGTTTGCATAAGAAGAATGTGACAATGCCTGATAAAGCAGTTTTTCGTCTTTAAATTTATATCCTATTATCTCCTGAAATTTTTCAAGTTCTTTCATAACAATTAAGCTTTTTCCTTTCCTGAATTTTCGCTGATTGATAATGATATTTCATCAATTACCTTTTCATCTATGCACTTTTTAGCCTGACGTATTGCATTATAAAATGCATTTGCATTTGAACTTCCGTGTGCCTTTATAACAGGCTTGCATGAACCCATCATCAAACTTCCGCCAACTTCACTGTAATCCATCTGCTTTTTAAAAGCCTTGATTTTTCCAAGTACAAGAAGTGCTGAAATCTTTCCGTTAATCCCCGATAAAATTCCTCTAAGCTTTCTTGAAAAAAATTTCCCCATTCCCTCATACAGCTTGAGAAGTACATTTCCCGTATACCCGTCAGTAACAACAACCTGATAATCACCGTTCGGTATATCCCTTGCCTCTACGTTGCCGCAGAAATTCAAGCTTGACTCCTTTAAAAGCTTATATGTTTCTATCTCTAAATCCCGTCCTTTTGTTTCTTCTGCTCCAATATTGACAAGTGCAACCCTTGGATTCTTTATTCCCATTACCTTTTCCATATATGCACTTCCCATTATCGCAAACTGCAACAGCATTTCAGGTCGGCAGTCAGTGTTTGCACCTGCATCCATAAGTATAAAGCTGCCCTTATCTGCAGGTATTATCGGTGCTAATGCAACTCTCTTTATTCCTTTGATTCTCTTTACTGTCATTGTTGCTCCGACAACCAAAGCTCCTGTACTTCCTGCTGAAACAAATGCGTCACCGCCGCCGTCATGCAGAAGTTTCAGACCGACTCCCATTGAAGTGTTTTTCCCTGACTTTATTATTTGCACAGGTTCTTCATGTATATCAAAAACCTCGTCAGTATGGACAATTGAAATACCGTCAAGACTGACATCAAGCTCTTTTGCACAGGACTCTATTTTTTCTCTGCTGCCTGTAAGGATAATTTCAACTCCAAGCTCCTTTACAGCTCTTGCACAGCCTTTTATTACCTCATGAGGAGCATTATCTCCACCAAATGCATCAACAATTATTTTCATATCCAACCCTCGCTAATTCGTCCTTTAATGCATTTATTGCTCTGTCTGCATATGCTTTATATTTTTCTTTTTTATCCTTTATGCGAACGTCCAAATCAGGCAGTATTCCCATATTTGCTCCCATAGGCTGAAAATTGCTTTCATTATAGGAATCGCTTATATATGCAGACAAAGCTCCTGTCATAGTGTTGACAGGCAGAATTATCTGTTCCTGTCCGTTAAGTTTTCTTGCAAGGCTCAATCCTGCAATAATTCCGCTTGCTGCTGACTCCATATAGCCCTCAACACCCGTCATTTGTCCTGCAAAATAAGTATTTTCACGTTCTCTCATTTCAAAATGACTGTTTAACAGTCTCGGACTGTTAATAAAAGTATTTCGGTGCATCACGCCGTATCTGACAAATTCTGCATTTTGAAGTCCTGTTATTTTGGAAAATACTCTTTTTTGCTCTGAAAATTTCAAATTTGTCTGAAATCCGACAAGATTATAAAGCGTACCGTCTTTATTTTCTTTTCTTAGCTGAACAACTGCATACGGACGTTTTCCTGTTCTCGGATCAGTAAGACCAACAGGCTTTAATGGGCCAAATCTCATTGTATCCTCTCCACGCTTTGCCAGCACTTCTATAGGCATACATCCCTCATACACTCTGAAATATTCTTTATCAACATCTTTGAGCTCCGCACTTTCAGCTGTAATCAAAGCATTGTAAAATTCCGCATACTCCTCTTTATTCATTGGACAGTTTATATAATCTGCATCTCCTCTGTCATACCTTGATGCAAAAAACACAAGGTTTCTGTCAAGACTTTCACTCGTTACTATCGGAGCAGCAGCGTCAAAAAAGCTAAGACTGTTTCCGCAGTTTTTTTTTATGCTTTCTGCAAGTCCGTCAGACGTAAGAGGCCCTGTTGCAATTATTACATTGCCGTCAGGAATTTCTGTAAGCTCCTTTTCTATAACCTTAATCAATGAATGTGACCTGATTTTTTCAGTTACAGCATCAGAAAACGCTTTACGGTCAACAGCCAATGCTCCTCCTGCTTCAACCGAATTTGCTCTTGCACATGGAACAGTCAGCGAACCAAGCAATTCCATTTCTGCTTTAAGCAGTCCTGCAGCAGACTCAATTCTTGCCGCTTTAAGAGAATTGGAGCATACAAGCTCTGCAAAGCCGCTGTAATGATGAGCAGGAGTATATTTTTCAGGCTTCATCTCGTAAAGCTCAACCTCAATCCCTGCATTTGCAAGCTGCCATGCTGCTTCACATCCTGCAAGACCCGCTCCGATTACCTTTGCTTTCTTTGTCATTATTTAAGCTCCTTTTCAAATCCGCAGCCCGGCTTTTCACATATAAGTTTTCCTGATTTGCCGCCCTTTTGAAAGAGTGTGTTTCCGCATACAGGACATTTCTCCTCTACAGGCAGATTCCATGTCATAAAGTTGCAGTCAGGATATCCCTCACAGCCATAAAAGCTCCTGCCCTTCTTTGACTTTTTCTGTATAACCTTTTTTCCGCATACAGGGCAGTTTCCTTTGGTTTCCTGTACAATTTTCTTCGTATTTTTACATTCGGGAAATCCCGGACACGCAAGAAATTTACCATATCTGCTGAACTTAATTACCATATGTCTGCCGCAGTTTTCACAGATAACATCTGTTTCTTCATCAGGAACTTTAACTCTTTTTCCCTCCATTGCTTCTTCTGCTTTACTTAATGTTGCAGCAAAATCATCATAGAAATCATGGAGTGCGGCTACCCAGTCCTTGTGACCCTGTTCAACTTCATCAAGGTCACTTTCCATTTGTGCTGTAAATTTAGCATCAACGATTTTCTTGAAATGTTCCCTCATAAGCTCTGTTGTAACCTCACCAAGGCTTGTCGGTTTAAGCTGTTTTCCCTCATGTTCAACATAAAGTCTGGAAATAATTGTAGTAATGGTCGGAGCATAAGTACTTGGTCTGCCTATTCCGTTTTCTTCGAGTGCCTTGATAAGTGATGCTTCCGTATAACGTGCAGGCGGCTGGGTAAAGTGCTGATTGCCGTCAATGCTTTTAAGCTTAACCTTATCCTCAGCATTAAGCGGCGGCAGTACCTTTTTATTTTCTTCCTCTGAATCTGTTGATTCAACGTAAAGCACAGTAAAGCCATCAAATTTAACTGAATATCCTGAAGCTCTGAAAATGCAGTTATCAGCGTCAATATCAACTGAAACAGTATCAAGAAGTGCATTTGCCATCTGGCTTGCAATAAAGCGTTCCCATATCAGCTTATAGAGCTTATACTGGTCATTTGACAAACTTGACTTTACTCTCTCAGGTGTCATATCAGGCATTGATGGTCTGATTGCTTCATGGGCGTCCTGAGCATTTTTCTTTGATTTAAAATAACGTGGTTCAGGCGGAAGATAGTCTTTTCCGTAAACCATTTCAATGTACTGTGCAGCCGCATTTCTTGCTTCATCTGATATTCTCAGGCTGTCGGTTCTCATATAAGTAATCAGACCGACTGCTCCCATTCCTTCAATATCTACACCCTCATAAAGCTCCTGTGCAGCTTTCATGGTGCGTTTTGCTGAAAATCCCATTCGGCGTGACGCTTCCTGCTGCATTGTTGAGGTTATAAAGGGAGGTGACGGCTGTTTCTTTGTCACACGTTTTTTTACTGATTTGACTGTATATTCAGCACCTTTAAGACGGTCAAGAAGTCCGTTTGCCTGAACCTCATCTGCAATTTCAATTTTCTTTCCGTCAACTGAAACAAGTGACGCATTAAATACTTTCCTTGATGACGGTGCGGTAAATTTTGCGTCTATTGACCAATATTCCTTTGGCACAAATTTTCTTATCTCATTTTCCCTGTCCACAACAAGACTTACCGCTACAGACTGAACTCTGCCTGCGGAAAGTCCTCTTTTTACCTTTTTCCAGAGGAACGGACTGAGCTTATAGCCGACAAGTCTGTCGAGAATACGTCTTGCCTGCTGTGCATTAACCAAGTCTATATCAATTTTATGTGGATTGCTCATTCCTGATTTAACGCCGCTTTTCGTAATTTCATTAAATGCAACACGATTATTGTCATTTAAGTCAAGATTCAGCATTTGTGCAATGTGCCATGATATAGCTTCTCCCTCACGGTCGGGGTCGGTTGCGAGATATACTTTATCGCACTTTTTTGCATGCTTTTTTAAATCCTTGATAACATCTTCTTTACCTTTCATGTCCATGTATTGAGGTTCAAAATTATTTTCTGTATCAACACCAAGCTTTGATTTTGGCAAATCCCTGACATGTCCCATTGAAGCAATTACTTCATAGCCGCTGCCAAGATATTTCTGTATTGTTTTTGCCTTTGCCGGTGACTCTACTATAACTAAATCAGACATCTGTATCTCCAATCTGCCGCATGTGCCTCGCACAACTTTATTTTTTATTTCTCTATTTCAAAATCTCAAAAATTTCATTGCGGCGTAATGAAATTTCAGACAATGCCGCACAAATACTGTGCCTTTACTTAATTTTATATATATTGCCCGCTTTGGCTTCAATAAAACCGTCAATCTCAAGTTCGGTCAAATTCATCATAAGCTCGCCTGCGTCCATATTAAGCTTATCAGCAATTATGTCTGCATGAAGCTCTCCGTCTTTAAGCAGAATTACAATTTCTCTGCATTCATCAGAAAGTGATTTCATATCCTCTTCAGATATAACGTTTAAAGAGTTTCCTTCGGAATTATTCAGCGTCTTTGCTACAAACGGATTTTCCCTTGCGGATAATGCCGGCAGTTCGGACGGTTCTTCACCATTTATCGCATAATCTTCAGTATGCTCAGATAAATCCAACCTGCTTATATCAAATTGCCGATAATAAGCACGAATATCCTCATATCCGTAAACTGCTGATGCACCGTCACGAAGAAATTTTATATTTCCTGCAAATCTGCTGTCATATATATCATTAGGCGGCAGGCAGAAAACTTCTCGTCCATTCTGGAGTGCAAGCTCAGCAGTAATGAGCGAACCGCTTTTTTCACCGGCTTCAATCACCACAACTCCTGACGCAATTCCTGCAAGTATTCTGTTCCTTTTCGGAAAATTCTGCGGATAAGGAGATGTTCCGGGAGGAAACTCAGTAATAAACACGCCTAATTTCCTCAAACGCTCTCTATATGAAAAATTGTCCTTAGGATAGTTTACATCTATTCCACAGCCAAGTACAGCAACAGTAGGACGTCCTGCTTTTATTGCTGCATTGTGTGCCGTTATATCAATTCCAACTGCAAATCCGCTTGCAATAGTATTTCCTGAAACAGCCAAATCATGACAAAGTCTTTCAGCCGTAATAATGCTTTTTTCAGATGCACTTCTTGCTCCCACTACACTTAATATACGTCCATGTTCAAAAATACCTGAATCACCATCATAATAAAGTATGGCAGGAGGATTATATATATGCCTTAAAAGAGGCGGATACTGCAAGCTTGAATAGCTTATGACACCGTATTTATTTTCTTTGCACCAATTTATCAGTTCTTCACAGCGTTCAAGATTTACATTTTTGATATTTGCGGTTTCTTTATCGGATAAATGAAATCTGTTTGTTTCTGAAACAAGCTCAATATAAGCTTGTGCAGGGTCATCATAAAACCTCATTACTTCCCAGATGCGTTCATTCCCGATTCCAAATATCATTGTGAGCCACAGCCAGTATTTTTCTCTGGACATCTTAAAATTCTCCTGTCTGCCTTAAAATGCTATTTTTTTAATTCCCACATTATTATTCCTGCCGCCATTGCTGCATTAAGAGAATTTATATTACCGTTCATTGGAATAGTTATTCTGTAATTGCAGCGAGCTGATACTTCTTCAGGAAGTCCGTTTCCTTCATTACCTATAAAAACAGCACTTCCTTTTGAAAAATCACAATTATTTATCTTTTCAGCATCTTTATCTATAACGGAAGCATATGATAATATATTATATTTATCTAAAATATTAAAAAGTTTTTCTCTGTCATTTTCAACCCAAATTTTCATTCTGAAAACAGAACCCATTGTTGAACGTATTACTTTCGGGCTGTAAAGGTCACAGCAGCCGCACATAATAATACCGTCTATCCCCAAAGCGTCAGCAGTTCTTATTATCATTCCTGCATTTCCGGGATCCTGTAATTCATTCAGAACAATATATTTTCCGTTTTCGTTCAGTACAATTTCTTTATGATGAGGTATTTCACAAATAGCGAATATACCCTGAGTTTTTTCGGTTTGAGCAATTTTATTCCCAAGCTCATTTGAAATAACAATTAATTTTGCATCCTTCAAATCAACCTGTGATAATTCATCACTGAATTTTGACATTGCCTGAACTGTAACGAGAATATGCCGTATATGGCTTTCTTCCTTTAAAGCATCCTGAACAATACGAAATCCCTCCAACACAAAAAGTCCGTACAAAATCCTTTCCTTTTTCATTGAAGCAAGCTTCTGATATAACTTTACTACAGGATTATCCTTGGATTTTATTACATCATCCCCGTACAAACCGAATTCCTCCATTATATGAAAATAACTTCTAAGGCAATACTGCACAAAGTCTTTTGACGTGCTTTGTGCGGTGTTGCCCTAAATAAATATACAGTATCTACAACAAAACACGCTCTTTTGATAAGGAGCGTGTTTTTTTAATTGATTAAAGAGCTGCTTTTGCCTTTTCAACGATAGCTGTAAAACCTGCAGCATCATTGATAGCAATTTCTGAAAGCATCTTTCTGTTAAGAGTGATTCCTGCCTTTTTGCAGCCATTCATAAATGTTGAATAGTTCATGTCGTTCATCTTAGCAGCAGCAGAAATTCTTGTTATCCAAAGCTGTCTGAAATTTCTCTTCTTCTGCTTTCTTCCGATGTAAGCATAATTGCCTGACTTCATAACAGCCTGTTTAGCCATTTTAAAGTGCTTGCTCTTAGAACCGAAGTAACCCTTCGCAAGCTTAAGTGTTTTATTTCTTCTCTTACGAGTCATCATTGCACCTTTAATACGTGCCATAGTCTTATACCTCCAAAAATAAAATTACGGGAAAGCCAAAATTACATGTAAGGAACGAGCTTCTTGATAGTTGGTGCATTTGTAACATCACAAACGCCTGCGTTACGAGCAATTCTCTTACGCTTTGTATCCTTCTGAGTAAGTCTGTGTCTTTTGTTAGTATGCTGATACTTTACCTTACCGCTTCCTGTAACCTTAAAGCGCTTCTTAGCACCTGAATGAGTTTTAACCTTAACCTTTGCCATTGTATTATTCCTCCTTATTTGAACAGGTTAGTTCTTACTTAGAAACCTTTGGAGAAACGAACATAACTATGCTGCGTCCCTCCATCTTAGCGGGCTTTTCTACAGAGCCAACAGATGAAACCGCCTCTTTGAAACGCTCAAGCAGTTCCTCGCCCAGCTGAGGGTGAGCAATAGCACGTTTACGGAATCTAACGGAAACCTTCAGCTTGTCACCTGACTGTAAGAATTTCACAGCCTGATTGACTTTAGTTTCAAAATCGTGGGTATCAATCGTTGAAAACATTCTGATTTCCTTTATTGACACAACCTTTTGATTTTTCCTTGCTTCCTTTTCACGTTTTGCCTGCTCAAAGCAGTACTTTCCATAATCCATAATTCGACATACAGGCGGAGTTGCCTGAGGAGCGATTTTAACCAAATCAAGATCCTTATCGAATGCAATTTTCTGAGCCTCCTTGGCTGAAATAACGCCAAGCTTTGTTCCGTCAGCGTCGATTACGAGAATCTCCTTATCTCTTATCTCTTCGTTGATCTGCAGTTCCTGTTTGCTAATAGTCAGCACCTCCAATATGAAATAAAACAAATGTGAGTGCAGAACGCAAATCCCACACTCACACAATAAAGTCATAATAATCTTATGAAATATTGACCGTTTCAACAGCAAGCTAAACGGTGAGAACAGGAGTGTTCTGCTTTGTTTACTAAAAATTATACAACATTTTGATGTACTTGTCAAGAGCTGAAAAATATTTTTAATATTTTTACTCAAACATTCCCTTAACCTTATCCCAAATCATAAACCGAATCTTATATTTCTTAGGATTTTCCATTATATCCTGCTGACATTCCGTAAAGCACTCTTTTTCCTTTTCTTCATCATCTTCAACAGCCTCAGCAGCAGGAATACAAAGCGGCGGATACATTACACACCACCAATTATGTCCCTCAGCCTCACCTATAGTTATCCTCAAAGCCTTATAAACTCCTGCGGGCATTGTTATGTCACCATATACACGCTCCGTAAAATACATATCGGTGATTTCAGCTTTTACTTCATAGTCAAAGCCTGACTCATATACCGTTTTTTGTGCAAGCTTCCGAGCTTCAGGAAGTCCGTTTTCAGCACTTTCCACAGCGGCATTTAAAGAATCAGAACAACCGAAAAGTTCCTCTGAATTTTCCAACAGAACATCTCTTACATGCAGCTTTAACTTCTGATCTTCATAACTGTCTGAATTTGCAAGAATGTGAATTCTTAAAACACTTTCACGCAATTCATCAAGCCTGCATCCTGTATAACATAAATTAGATAAAAAAATTGTTAAAATCATGCCCAAAGAACAAACTGCCCAAGTTAATTTCATTTCTGTCACCTCAATAAATAATAATGCTTCAATCAATAATCCATAAGCTGATTGTCACATCAATATCTTTGACAGAAATAAAAAACTTAATCACATTCAATTCAGAAAATTAGGGCAATACCGCATAAAGCTTGTG
>DJPR01000011.1:0-96058 GCA_002438605.1 Ruminococcus sp. UBA6407 | reverse complement strand
GTGCTTTGTGCGGTGTTGCCTTAGAATAGGAATTAATTAAAGCTGATGTTTCTGTTTGTTCCGATTATTCCGAAATAGCTTTCACCAATATTAAGCTTCAATTCCGCACCATTTTCATCATACAGGTTTATCGGAGCATATTCGGACTCCTTTTTCCACTTTATCTGTTCAATTTTTCCTTTTGACGCATAGTATCCAACGCCCTCACCTATAAGCTCTACATTCATAAGGTAGCCGTCCGCACCTGTATAAACAGAAGTCTGAAGTGCAAAAACATTATCAAAATTAAGCTGTTCCCCTGTTACACCGTCCATATGGGGACTTCCTGAATGCTGTTTAAAATATGAACCGCTTTCTGCGTTATAATCAAATGTGCTGAAATATTGATCCGAAAAATTCAATGTAAGCGTACTGCAGTCCAGACCGTTAATTACAGCTTCTTCGCCATTTCCTGCAAAGTCCAGTCCGCCGCCTATATACTCGCTGTTTACATCTGTTCGGAAGCCATGTGACGCTATATGCTCAGGAAGCTCCGCACCGCACAGATAACCTGTATGTTCAGATGCATATGAACCAACTCTGCTTTCATCACGATAAAAAAGTCCTGATTCAGAGCTGCCGTCCAAATGGTCTATGCCTGTACGATTTAATGTTTCAAGTGCTATTGTCTGGTCACTGCCCCAGTGACAGTAAATTGCATCCAGTCCCAAAGCAATCTGGGGATAATAATATCTGCAGCTTCTTACAGAGCAAACGTTCGGAACATTTGTGTAATCAGCATATACAGCCATCAGACGTGTAATTCCGCCCTCAACAGGAACTTCATAAATTATATCCGCTTCACTTATGCCATACTGAGGAAGTGCAGCCTTAATATTGTTGACCATTACAGCAACAGGTCTTTTTCCATTTGCAGAAGGATTATATCCGCTTTCACCTGTAAGCGGATTGACTCCTGTTTCTTCTACCTTGGGCTGTTCAGTGGCTGTTTCAGTCGTTTCTTCAACTATTTCCGAATTCGGAACAGCTTTGCTTACTTCTTTCGTTTTGTTTTTTTTGTTGCATGAAACTGCACTTGTCAGCATTAAAGCTGCAAGAACAGCACAACCAATTCTGTTTATCATAGATTTACCCTTCTTATTTTATCATTTTATTGCAGATTTACATATTAAGATATGCACTTACAAGATATAACGAACCGCAAACAACTGCAACTCCATTATTTTCTTTTGCAAGCTGTTTAACCTTTTCAATTCCTTTTTTATAATCAGAAATATCCGACTTGATATATCCCTTCACAGCATTCTGTAATAACTCTGCTTTAATACTTGTTTTTGAAAATCCGTCTACACAGCATACATACCCTGAAACCTCAGCAATTTTTCCGGCAGAATGAACATAGTCCTTGCCGTCTACCATTCCCAGAGCAGTATATATTTTATTTTTCTCTATTTTTCTCAGAACACAGGCTAAAGCCTCTGCTCCCGAAACATTGTGCCCGCCGTCAAGAATAACAGGAGGATTTCCGCTGAAATACTGTATTCTCCCCTGAATTCCCGTATATTTTAAAGCATCAGAAATATTCTCATGGGAAATATTAAATCCCTTTGATTTCAAAATTCCGCATGCTTCTATTGCAGTTACTGCATTATAAATCTGATGTATTCCGCCCATAAAGGTAGTATAGCCTGAATTTTTATAGAAAAACTCATTGCCCAAAACATCACTTTTTATAATCCTGATATCATTTATATTTATTTCTGTCAGAACAGCATTCATCTCGTCTGCTTTTTTTCTTACAACGTCTTTGCAAACTTCTTCATTATCGACAGAAATAACAGCATTGCTTTTTGATTTGATAATTCCTGCTTTCTGTTCCGCAATTTCTTCCAGAGTTTCACCAAGAATTGCCGTATGGTCATAAGATACAGACGTAATAACTGACAGCAGTGGCGGAGCAATTATATTTGTTGAATCAACCAAACCGCCTATTCCTGTTTCCAAAACAACAACATCGCATTTTTGCCTCAGAAAATATATAAATGCAATTGACATGGTTATTTCAAACTGTGAAAATTCTCTGCTTTCCACTCTTTCAGCCACAAATCCGCAGATTTCCGCAATAGACTTTTCATCAATTTCAGATGAATTTACCCTTATTCTGTCGGCATAATGCGTAACATACGGAGATGTAAATTTTCCTACTGTATACCCTGCATTCTGAAGTGCATTTGCTATATATTCCAGGGTTGAGCCTTTTCCGTTCGTTCCTGCTATATGAACAAATTTCAGCTTATTCTGAGGATTATCCAGTTTATCAAGAAGTTTTTTTATTCTTGATAAGTCGTTAACCTTTTTTCCCAGCCTTGAAAATGAATTGATAAAATTTTGTGCTTCTTCGTAATTCATAATAAAATCTGCACACCTTTAATAATTATCAGGACTGCGTCACTCTGACTGAACTGCAATTTTTTTAGCGGCACTGCCTGAATTTCCTGAACAGGTAATTTTTTGTCGTTTTTTAGTATATCACACTTTTTTTATAATTTCAACCCCCAATTTATGATATACTTTTATGCATAGCATTGACTTTTTATGAGTAATAGTGTAAAATAACTGCATATCATAAAAGCTGTGACGAGGAGGAGTATGCAGACTCTTTTCAGCTTAATGCAGCATTTTGTAAATTGCAAACGTTACAATGCTGCTTCCAGAGAGATGACGGTCGGTGAAAGTCATTGCTGAAATTCTGCGGAAGGTAGCCTCTGAGCTTTGAGGGTGAACAATCATCAGATCTTTTATCTGTTTAAAGTAATCCTCAACGTAATCCCAACGTTACATGGGAAGCGGTTTTTTCAGACCGCACAGAGTGCAGAGCGATGCTCTGAATTCAGGTGGTAACACGGACTTTTGTCCGCCCTGAACCTTATTAACGGGTTCAGGGCGTTTTTATTGCTTCTGAACCAAATCATAAATATTTTTAAGGAGAGATTCTAATGGCAAAAGAACTTGCAAAGTCTTACAGTCCAAAAGATTTTGAAGACAGAATTTACAAGGCTTGGAATGACAACGGCTGTTTTCATGCCGAAGTTGATTCAAAGAAAAAACCGTATACTATTGTAATTCCGCCTCCGAACATAACAGGTCAGCTCCATATGGGACATGCTCTTGATGAAACATTGCAGGATATTCTTATCCGCTGGAAGAGAATGTCAGGATATTCAGCTCTCTGGCTTCCGGGTACTGACCATGCATCAATTGCAACTGAGGCTAAAATTGTTGAAGCCATGAAAAAAGACGGCGTTACAAAAGACGATATCGGACGTGAAGGCTTTATGGAACGTGCATGGGCTTGGAAAAAGCAGTACGGCGGACGTATCGTTGAACAGCTTAAAAAGCTCGGCTCTTCATGCGACTGGTCCAGAGAACGCTTTACAATGGACGAAGGCTGCAATAAAGCCGTAAAGGAAGTATTTGTCAAGTATTACGAAAAAGGTCTTATTTACAGAGGCGAAAGAATTATTAACTGGTGTCCTCACTGCCTTACTTCAATTTCAGACGCCGAGGTTGAATATGAAGACCAGGCAGGTCATTTCTGGCACCTTCGCTACAAAATCAAGGATACAGACCAATATCTTGAACTTGCAACAACACGTCCTGAAACACTGCTTGGCGACACCGCTGTTGCAGTAAATCCGAATGATGAACGCTACAAGGATTTGGTCGGCAAAACAGTTATTCTTCCTATCGTTCACAGAGAAATACCTATTGTTGCAGATGATTATGTTGAAATGGACTTTGGTACAGGCGTTGTAAAGATTACTCCTGCCCATGACCCTAACGACTTTGAAGTAGGACTTCGTCATAACCTTGAAGTTATCAATGTCATGACTGATGACGCTAAAATCACAGACGATTATCCTAAATATGCCGGAATGGACAGATATGAAGCACGAAAGGCTATCGTTAATGACCTTGAAGCTGAAGGAGCATTGGTTAAAATAGAAGATTACAGCCATAATGTAGGAACCTGCTATCGCTGCGGAACTACTGTTGAACCAAGAGTTTCAAAGCAGTGGTTTGTAAAAATGGCTCCGCTTGCACAGCCTGCCATTGACGCTGTTAAGAACAGGAAAACAAAGTTTGTTCCTGAGCGTTTTGACAAGATTTATTTCCATTGGCTTGAAAATATCAAAGACTGGTGTATCTCCCGTCAGCTTTGGTGGGGACACCGCATCCCTGCATTTTATTGTGATGAATGCGGTGAAATGGTTGTTACAAAGGAAAACAGTGCAAAGTGTCCTAAATGCGGAAAGGAAATGAGACAGGACCCTGATACCTTGGATACATGGTTCAGCTCTGCATTATGGCCGTTTTCAACACTCGGCTGGCCTGACCAAACTGATGATTTAAAATATTTCTACCCTACTAATACACTCGTTACAGGCTATGACATCATTTTCTTCTGGGTTGTAAGAATGATGTTCAGCGGACTTGAAAATATGGGTGATGTTCCTTTCGATACAGTTCTCATACATGGTCTTGTCCGTGATTCTCAGGGACGCAAAATGTCCAAATCTCTCGGAAACGGTATTGACCCTCTTGAAGTCATTGACGAATACGGTGCTGACGCATTGAGATTTATGCTTGCAACAGGTAATTCTCCCGGAAATGATATGCGTTATATGGATGATAAGGTTAAGGCTGCAAGAAACTTTGCAAACAAGCTTTGGAATGCATCACGTTTCATCATGATGAATCTCCCTGATGATTTTGAGTTTAAGGGACTTCCTGAAAACCTTAATCTTGAGGACAAGTGGCTTATAAACAAGTTCAATAAGCTGGCTAAAGAAGTAAATGACAATCTCTCCGGCTTTGAGCTTGGTATAGCTTCCACCAAAATATACGACTTTATCTGGGATATTTACTGTGACTGGTACATTGAGCTTACAAAGCCGAGAATTCAGACAGGTGGCGAAACCAAGGCAACAGCTCAGGCTGTTCTGGTCTGGGCAATGCAGGGAATGCTGAAGCTTCTCCACCCGTTTATGCCATTCATCACCGAGGAAATCTGGCAGGTTCTTACAAATGGTGCAAGCATGATTATGCTTGAGGATTATCCTGTATTTGATGAATCACTCTCATTTGAAAATGAGGAAAAAAGCTTTGAAAAAATTATTGCTGCTGTTAAAGCTGTAAGAAATACACGAACAGATATGAATGTCCCTCCGTCAGTTAAGGCTAAGCTGTTTATTGAAACTGCTGACGCAGAATTATTTAATTCATGCTCTGTTTTCTTTGAAAAGCTGGCTTCCGCTTCATCTGTTGAAATCGGAGATAAATTTGATATTCCTGATTCAGCTAATGCGGTTACGGATTCTGCAAGAATCTTCATTCCTATGAATGAGCTTGTTGACAAGGAAAAGGAACTTGCACGTCTTGACAAGGAACGTGCCAAGGTTCAAAAGGATATAGACTTCCTCAGCGGCAAACTCAGTAATCAGGGATTTATTGCTAAAGCTCCTGAAAAACTTATTGAAGCTGAAAAAGCTAAGCTTGCAAAAGCAGAAGAAAAAATGGCAAAAATCATGCAGTCCATTGAAAAATATAAATAATGAAAAAAATGGGAACAGCAATGTTCCCATTTTTATATGTCACTATTTCAGCAATATGCTTTCAGGCACTTCATCTGCCATGCGCTTATACGCCGACAAACTTGGATGCAGATGATCTCCGCTGTCATAACCATTAGCAAATGCCTGCGGACGCAATGGGTCGCAAACAGCAAGGTCAAAGTCAATACAGCCGTCAATTTCATCTGTTGTGCGTATCCATTCATTCACTTCATATCGAAGCATTTCACGAAAATACGCATAAGTACGCCAACCCTCAATGGGCAACAATGTGCCTATATATACTTTAAGTCCTTTTTCACGAGATACTTTTATATATTCCCTGAATCCCTCAATCATTTCTTCTGCACTCGGGAGGTCAGTCCATGGACGAAATTTATTTATTTCAACTCCTACAGGATGTATAATATCGTTGATTCCATGCTGGATAATTACAGTATCGGCACCCGAAACATCTGTTTCTCTGGGAAATCTTACCGAACCCTTCAAGCCGTATGAATCATATGTAATATTGTCATATTGTCTTAAAATACGGGTTCCGCTTGCAGCCTTGCGAATTACTGCGGTTCTGCCATTGCCTGTTTCAAGTGTACGCTGAATAAGATAATCAGGCCATGCCTGTGCGGTAATTGAATCTCCAAAGCAAATTACTGTACGATTTTCCTGTGATGTAAGAACTTCAACATCACTCAAAAAATATATTGTGTTCGTTTTCTTTGAGGTATTAATATCAAGAACTTCACTGCTTATCTGATTGCCAACTGCAAAATATCCCTTTGAAAGCGGCCCTGTAATCACTACACCCGAACGCATTTCCGTAAAATCAGCAAAATATATGCTTACGGCAATAAATTCGTCCTTTTTCACGCTGAATTTAATTGAATCGCTCTTTATGCGTTCACCTGCCTGAATTTCTACAGATTGTTTACCGCTGAAAGTAACAACAGAAATAGTTTCTGTATCAATTTTATCTGTTCCGTCAGACCTTGCAATTTCAACGCAAGTAATTGTTACAGGTTCAGTTCCGCAAAAGTTATCTAATGTTATACGGATTTCATCAGCATCAAGCATCATCTTAATTGGATAACGCAAAGTGAGGTTTTTAGCATAATTTTCAGGACGGCGTTCTGCTATTGAAATTGCATTACCCCATGCTGTTACCCATTTGCAGTTATTGTCATTCATTTTGTTCATACTCCCATTTTATAGATTGTCTTAATTATACCATATTTATAAAAATTTGTATAGTTTTCAATAAATAATATCGCATAAAACCTTTTGGCGTGCTTTGTGCGGTATTGCCTTAATTGTAAATTTACCATTAATAATACAAAATATACTTGAATTATGCTTGTAAATATTTATAATAATACTTATGACAACACTGCACAACTTTTGTATGGTATTGCCTTTTACAAAAACAAATAGTAAGGAGCTTTGAAATGAACATACTAATTACAGCCGGAGGAACAACTGAAACTATAGACGGTGTACGCAGTATAACAAATACAGGAACAGGCAGACTTGGAAGTCTTATTGCAGATGAATTTGAAAAAAGTCCAATGATTAATAATATATACTATATTTGTGCCGAAAATTCATTTAACCCTGCTGCAAAAAAAGCTAAAATAATAACCATAGAAAGCGTAGCCGACCTTGAAACTGCTGTTATAAATTTGTTTCAAAATGAAAAGATAGACGCTGTAATACACAGCATGGCAGTAAGTGATTATCGTGTTAAGTCAGTGGCTGATATTTCAAGCGTATCAAGGTCACTTAATAAAGCAGACTGTATAAACGATTTCTCAATTGAACAGGCTTTTGATGAAAATAATCTTATTAAGCAAAACAAAAAAATATCATCAAGCATAGAGTCACCTATAATTTTGCTGGAAAAAACGCCTAAAATTCTGCCAATGTTTAAAAAACTTTCTCCCGAAACAATATTGGTCGGATTTAAACTTCTTAATAACGTAGACTTAAACACTTTATTCAACGTAGCTGAAGCTCTTATGAATAATAATAACTGCGATTTTGTTCTTGCAAATGATGCAGTCAATATAAAATCAGACATTCATAAAGGATTTTTATTGCATAAGGACGGAAGAAAATCAGAGTTTTCAACAAAGCATGAAATAGCAAAAGGAATTGTATCTGCTGTTATGGAAAGGATAGATAATATATGAAGAATATTGCTCTTGGTATTACAGGAAGTATTGCAGCTTACAAAGCTGCCGACATTGCTAATAAAATCACAAAGCTGGGATATAGTGTTACCGCAATTATGACAAAGTCAGCTATTGAATTTATAACTCCTCTGACAATTCAAACATTAACAAAAAATAAAGTCTACACCGACTTATTTGATGAGGATAACCCATCTGAAGTAAATCATATTGCAGTTGCTCATAAAGCAGATTTATTTTTAATTGCTCCTGCAACCGCAAACTTTATTGCAAAAGCATCTCATGGGTTTGCAGATGATATGCTTACTTCTTCTTTGCTTGCTTTCAAGGACAAGCCTGTAATAGTTTGTCCTGCTATGAATACTGCAATGTATGAAAATGCTGTAACTCAGAAAAACATTGCAAGACTGAAAAAACTCGGATACCATTTTGTTGAACCAAGAAATGCACTTCTTGCCTGCGGAGATACAGGAAAGGGTGCTTTAGCAGATATTAATGACATAGTTAATAAAGTTGAGGAATTACTAAACTAATCAAAAGCCGCCAGCTCAAATTAATGAACTGACGGCTTTTGTATAGATCGTACCACATAAAAGTTGTATTATGCTACAGGAAGAGCATCTATGCTTTTTATAACGTACTTCTGAACTGCAACTGCATCTTGTGCATTTACACCGTTTCCTGCTGCATGTACATCAGCATTTTTAAGTCCTTGTTCAGAAAGAGCATACTTCTTGCTGTTTATAAGATAACACTTAATTAATACAGCATCGGAAATATCAACTGACTCATCACAGTTTGCATCACCATATATAACCTTAGATTCCGAAGTTGAAGGTTCAGTTTGAGATGTTGTAGGGTTGGTCGGCTTGTCAGGTGATGAAGAATTAGTATACAAATCCTTTGGAAGCTCATCAAGAGTAATTACATAATCGCTCTTGTAAATTTCCGTTAATGTTTCAGGATTATTGTAATTTGTGTCCATAAGATGTTCGCCGTACCATGGACAGAAATACAGCCAGCCTGCTTTTTCTGTAATAAGATTGTCAAGATTAGGAATTGTATCATTTTCAGCCATAGCAATCATTTTTCCGTCATTGCCATACATATTAAACAATGAATAGAAAATTCCTGAAATAGCACTCTCATTCGGAGCAACAGCTCCTGTATTCCAGTTCTTTGCATTATACTTATCATATCCTATAATATCAACATATTCTGTACCCGGATACCATGCGTATGATGTACTGTATGTATAACTGTTAAATTCCCAGATAAGATTATGAAGTCCGTATTCTTCTGTTAAAAGCTGGTACAGATATTTGTATAAATCCTTGTATACCTCTGCACCCTCCTTTGACCACCAGAACCAAGCTCCTTCACCATTTTCTCCGCCATTGCCCTCTGCTTCATGGAATGGTCTGAAAATAAGAGGAACATTTGCGTCCTGCAATTTAAGAAGTTCCTTTGCAAGATTATCTACAGCAAGAAGAAAATAATCATGCTCAACAGTACCTTCCTTCAAAACGTTTGCAGTAACAAAATCAGTATTCTGTGTATATGTTGTTTTATCCCAGCTGAGAGATGAACCCAATGTATAATCGTCCATCTTTGTAGGTACATTTACATGCCAGCTTGCAGTTGCAATACCGCCCTTATCATTTACCCAATTTATAATTCTATTTGTTGCACCATCATCCCATGCATAAAGAGGACAGGTATCTCCAAAGTCAAAGCCTTTGATTGCAGGATACTTACCAGAGAGATTATAAATATAGTCAAACTCATCTTCTCTTGAAGTACCATAATATTCCTGCTGACCTGAAATAATGTTATTTCCAAAAACAGACGCAAGATAATTCATAAGACTTTTAGTTTCTTTTGTTGCTGACTTATCAGATAACTCACTTGAACAGCTGAGTTCAGGAAGTGTTGCAGGTGCAAGCTTGATATAATCAAACATAGTCCAACCCCAGCTGCTTTCAATTTTAATTACATTAGTACCCGCAGCAAACTTAAATGTACCTATATTTGTTTCAGTAAAGGCATCATTTGGTGAAAAACTGATTTCACCCTGATTTACTCCGTTAATGTACATAAATTGCTTTTTTGAGCCGCTTGCTGTTGGGATATTATAGCATATAGTAACATCATACATGCCGGCTGACGGAACTTCAACCTCAACTGAAAGAGTATCTCCCGCATCTTTCATATAAACATATCCGTCACCTGAATATCCACTTTCTTCTGTCATAACAGTTGTACTGGTTCCTGTTATTGTTCCGTCCTCGAATTCATAAACATCTGATGCTGCATTAGAAAAAACATTTGTAACAGCAAGAGAATTTACTGCAATTGCAGCTGTAAGGACTGCTGAACCAAATTTTGCAAAAATTTTTCCAGACATTGTCTGAACCTCCCAATATATGAATCTGTTCTCATAGGATACTCTGCCTATAAAGACAAATTCTAAAATTTATAACTTTATTATACCATTATTAAATTAATAATTCAAGTAAAACTGCCAATATTTTCAGAATATTCACATTTTAATAAAGTAATAAACAGCCTAAAATTAAGCAAGCAATATATGGTTTAATTAAAATCTGCTATTTAATTATAAATCTCCATTCTATGTCACGCCAATAATCACCCGCATAATCTATTCCGACTCTCGGAGCAGTTTTAATCTCCGGCTGAAAACCATCATCCTCTATCCAAACATTTTCGTTATTATATATTGGACTGCCATTCTGTTCCTTATTGATTTTGAGGTATTTCGTAAGCTTTGCAGGGCCTGACAGGTTTTCTCCTGCTCTCAGCAAAACACCCTGAGGAGTTTCTTTCTCACCTGTAATTACATTCATAAGCCAATGCATTCCATAGCATAAATACACATATATAATTCCCGACTCGCCATACAGCAGTTCAGTTCTTGGAGTTCTGCCTTTTGATGCATGGCAGGCTTTGTCCTCCTCACCCCTGTAAGCCTCTGTTTCAGTTATTCTTACTCTGAGTTCAGTATCATCAGGCAAACGATGAACAAGAATTTTTCCTACTAAATCAGGTGCAACTTCAAGGCAGTCACGATGATAAAATTCTTTTTCAAGTTTTTTACTCATAAAATCCCCCTAAAAATTATACAATGTATTTATTAATTATTATTACATATATCATATTTAAGACTTTTGTCTTAATTTTTCTGCAAGTTCAATATCAGGCTTTACAAATGCTGTATGATAATTTGTAAAAATTACTTTTCCGGGTTTTGCACCTGACGGCTTTTTTACATATCGTGCAAGACAATAGTCTACGGGTACTAAATTTGAGCCTTTTCCCTTACTGTTTACAGCGGCAATTACAGCTGCCTCCTCGATTGTTTTATCAGGCGGTGTATCACCGTCAGTACAGATAATAACATGAGAACCTGTTATTCCCTGTGTATGAAGCCATATATCACTTTTTTCAGCAAACTTCAAGGTAAGCTGGTCATTCTGCTTATTATTTCTGCCGACAAGAATGGTATATCCGTCACTCGACTTATATTCAACAGGCGGCAAAGCCTTCGGCGGCTTGCCTTTTTGTGCATTTTTCTTTATATATCCCTGTTCAGCAAGCTCAAGTCTTAACTGAACAATATCATTATTCGTTGAAGTCCTTGTCAAAACATCAAATACGCTGTCAAGATACTGCAATTCTTCCTCTCCACGTTCAATCTGTTCTGCAAGCTTATGTTCCGCAGTTATTGACTTTTTATACTCATTATAATAATACTGTGCATTTTGTGACGGAGTTTTCATTATATCCAGCTTAATTTCCACCTGCGGACAATCATCCTCATAAAAATTTTCAGCTTTTAAAACTGTATCACCTTTTTGAATACGATACATATTTGCCGATATTAAATCTCCGAACAATTTTAATTTGTCCTTATTTTCACAGGACGCAAGTTCTTCACGCTGGACTGCTATCCTTTTTGACGTTCTTTCAGTCAAGTTCATCAACAGCTTAAAAAGGTCATTTGCACGCTGTTTTACTCGTGCAGTTCTGTCACGCTCCGCATAAAAGTAATCCAGCAGTTCACAGGCTGACGGTAATTCTTTTGTAATCATAAGATTTCCAAACTGCTGCAGTCGAATGAATGAAAAATCTTTCAGAGTATCTTCCTTATCCATAACAGCTGTAAAGGTACACTTATTTTCAAGCAATGCTGATTTAGACTGATTTATAGCAAAAATAAGTCTTTCAAACTGCTCATCTGTTATAGAATCTGCGGATATATATTCTCCTCTGCCTGCAAAAAAGGTCCATTCTCTTGCAAGGATAGGTGAAATTCCCTCAAATACCTTTATGAGAGCTTTTGAAAGTTCACCTGCTTTAACATTCTGCAAGGCTTGTCTTACAGAAGCTTGATCTGTGTTAAGGAAATTCAGCCTTTCGTCTTTCGGAGGAAGTGTGTACTTCATTCCCGGCAAAACCATTCTTTCCCTTGACATTTCCTCACTTACACGCTTTATACTGTCAATTATGATACCGTCCTGATTAATTATAATCAAGTTTGAACAGCGTCCCATAATTTCGCACGCAAGGGTTATTGTTACCACGTCACCAAGTTCATTGACGCACTCAAAATCAATGAATAAAATACGTTCAAGACCGTCCTGACGAATAGCAATAATCTTTCCGCTGCCAAGATGCTTGCGAAGCAGCATACAAAACATTGGCGGAACATTAGGATTGTCCACAGCGATATTTGTTATATGAACTCTTGCACTCCCTGCATTTGAGGAAAGCATCAGCTTATAACTGCCCTTTTTTGTTCGTATTGATATTATTATTTCCTCTTTTGAGGGCTGATGCACCTTTTCAACTCTGCCACCGATTAAAAAGTCAAGCTCATTTTTTATTGAATAAAGAAAAGCACCGTCTAATGCCATAATTAATTCCTTTCAATTTTGTATGTCAATATTTCAAACTCTGCCTCTGTTTTAAGATTTTCCAGATTTGCAAGACGTTCCTGCTCTTTTTTCCCCGTCTTATAGTAATATGGAGTCATGGAAAAAAGATTTTGAATATCCTGATTGTTATCAATAATCATTTCATAAGTTATCTTTTTCCTTTCAAGCAGTTTAAATCCTTTTATATCATAATCCTTGACATCGTTCAAATATGGCGTATCATATACAGCCTGTTTAAGTCCCCATAAATGACGTTCAGACGGAATTACCATGATTAGTATTCCGTCCTTTTTCAATACACGTTCAAATTCTTCTCTGCAAAACGGAGCAAAAAGAGTCATTAAAATATCACAGCTTTCATTTGCGGCAGGAATATTAAATATACTGCCGACTGCATATTTTACGTTCCTACACTTCTTTGCAGCGTATTCAAGAGCAGTTTTTGATATGTCAACACCATATATATTAACGTCACTATTTTCTGGTGTAAGAAATTCATATACACCATTTGTATAGTATCCCTCTCCGCAACCTGCATCAAGAATTGTACAGCTATTTTTAAAGTACCTTTTTACAGTTTCAGAAAGCCCTGTAAGAAGTCTGCTGTAATATCCTTTTGACAGAAAATCACGTCTTGCTCTAACCATAAGCTTATTGTCACCATGTACATTTTTCCCTGCCTGCTTTGAAAGCAATAAATTAACATATCCGCTTTTTGCTATATCAAATGTATGATTATTACTGCATACCAAACTTTTATTTTGTATGCATAGCTTCTCCTTGCATACAGGACAAATAAAAAAATCCATTAAAGCACCTACTTTATATACATTACAGGGTCAACCGAACAGTCAGATATTATTACTTCAAGCTGTGGAAATTTTTTCTCAAGAACATATCTGAGTTCCTCAAGAACAAGATTTTCAGTATGGAAGTGACCACAATCATACAAAATAAAGTTATCGTTATTTGCGTCAATCCAGAAATTATGTTTTACATCACCTGTTATATATGCATCACATTTTTTCTCAATAGCAATATCAAGACTTGAACCGCCTGAGCCTGAACAAAATGCAAACCGTTTAACATTCTTTCTGCAATTCCTGTTCATTCTGACATACTCACAGCCAAATATTTCCTTTAGTGTTTTGCCGAAATCCTCAGCTGAAACACTTTCTTTCAGATTGCAGATATATCCAAGAGTATTTCCTCCGCCGCAATCTTCAAATGGTTCAGCTTCACCTTCAAACTCATACTTATCTGCAAGTTTTTTTAAAATAACGCCGTTAGTACCTCCTGATGCAATATCAAGATTAGTATGCATACAAATAGCTGATATATCATTTTTCACAAGATAATGAACTGCTGAATTTGCAGTTATTTTCTTCAGTGGTTCAAAAATAACAGGGTGATGCGATATTATCAGCTCTGCTCCATACCGTTTAGCATTGAAACAATTGCGATAGTCTATATCAAGAGTTAAAAGTACCTTTTTACACTCCATATATGTACTTTCAATAAGCAAGCCTGAATTATCCCATTTCTCCTGAGCTGAAAAAGAATAAAGTGAATCAAGATAATCATATATTTCATTTACAGAAAATGTTTTTGCACCATTTCGCACAATATTGCTCAATGAATTATTGTGCATCGACTCATAATTCCTGCCTGCATTTTTTAATGAAACACTTACCCTTTCAAGTTTTTCTGCCTCGGAATTTAAATAAGAATCTGCCAGCATATCATCTTCAGCAAAAAAGCCTCTTACAGAATCTGCATCAGACAGCTTTTTTAAGCAGGCAGTCCATACTACCTGCATAACAGTATAAAGTTTTTCACCGTCCTTAGCAAGCTTTTCAGTCTTAATTTCATATCCGTTATCATAAAGCCACTTTCTCAAAAAGCTTATTTTAGTCATTGGCTGTAAAATCAGATTAACTCCATACCTTGCCCATTGACATTTTTCTAAAATGTCAGCAATAGTTTCTCCGCCCATGCCTGCAATTATTATATCTGTTACATCATCAGGAGGAACATTCTCCAGACCATTTGAAAGAATAAGTTCTACATTATCAGGTATTTCATACTTTTCAACTGTTTTTTCAGCTGCCTCCAAAGGTCCTTGATTTATGTCTGATGCAATTACCTTTTTACATTTTCCGCTTAAAATCAAATCTGCTACAAGGTATGCATGGTCTGTGCCAACATCACAAGCCACACCCTTACCGCTTACAAAATCAGAGCATATTTTTAATCTGTTATCAAGCATTAATACACCTCATTAAAACAAAAGCGTGCTATAAAAAACAGCACGCTTTTTTGAAAATTTTAAAGCCTGTCCTAAAAAACATGATTTCAATTAAGAACAAGTTTTTAAGGCAACACCGCAGAAAGCTTACTTTGCCTTGCTTTCAAAATGCGCATTAAGCTTTGCAACAAGCTCGTCCGCATCAGTGCCATGAACTGAACAAGCCTCTGCAATCGACTCGCTTCTTGAAGCAGGACAGCCTAAGCAATGCATTCCGATTTCAAGGAAATAAGGAGCTGCATCAAAATCAGCATCAAGAATATCACCAATAATTGTATCCTTAGTAATAATCATAAATAAACAATCCTTTCTGAAATATTTATATTATATGAATGAAACGAAACTTTATACAAAAGTCCGAATAAAAAGTCAAAGCACAGCCTTGCTGTGCCTTGAAATCAGGATTAATTATGCTTCGTTCATCTTTGCAAAGCAATCACTGCAGTAAACAGCTCTGCCTTCCTTTGGTTCAAAAGGAACCTTAGCTTCTCCGCCGCATGATGCACAAGTAGCTGTATACATAACTCTGTCAGCCTTTCCTGCATTCTTTCTTGCGTCACGACAAGCCTTACATCTCTGAGGCTCATTTACAAAGCCTTTTTCTGCATAAAACTCCTGTTCGCCGGCACTGAATATAAATTCACTTCCACATTCCTTGCAGACTAATGTCTTGTCTTCGTACATTTTAAAATACCTCGCTTAAAATATTTGGACCTTGATTGGATTTGCACCAATACCTTTGATTAACAACGCTCTTGACTTAAGCTACCCGGTCATAAATTATCAGTCGACTTCAATAGATTTTTTATTTTTCGTCTGGCTCTTTGTATAGCATTATCAACAGATTTTTCAGATATTCCCAGCTTCAATGCGATATCCTTATACGGCACATCATGAATATACATTTTAAAAATTTTGCTTTCCATTTCTGTAAGCACTGAATCAATTTTTTCAAATAAATCCGAATAATATTCTTTAAAAAGGTATATACTTTCAGGAGTTTCTGAAAGCAAGGAATCTTGCTGATCAGTAAGCTCTTCTATATTGTCAACAGGAGAATCGGCCTTTTTCCCTTTAGAAATCAAGGTTTTCATACGGTTTGTAATGCAAACATTAGCAAATGTAGAGAACTTGATATTCTTTTCAGGATCAAAAGCAGAAATTGCACTCATCAGTCCCAAAAGTCCTTCCTGAGCCAAATCCTCACTGTCGGTAACTGAATTTGCGTACATTTCAGATTTCACCAAAATAACCCGCAAATAACGTGAAATAATAAGTGCCTCTGCACGTTTATTTGATTGAGCAGCTTTTACAAGCTCCTCATCAGTCAATTCGCCAAGAACATTCTCATCAAAATCCAATTCAAGCAAGTTTTTCACCCAATCACTCTGAATGTCAACACTATATTATATATTATATACTTTTTTATTCATTTTGTCAATAAAAAATGAATAAAAATTAAACTAACAGATAAAAAACATCATTTTTTATAAATATAATTTAACTTTTTAGACAAATTAACCAATTGATGCAAATTCTTTTCTGCCCTGAGAAAAAATATCTCCGCCGCTGCAGTCATTCGCAACAATAAGAGGAAGCTCCTCAATATAAAGCCTTTTGACTGATTCACAGCCCAAGTCCTCAAAAGCTATAACCTCACAGCTTTTTATGCATCTTGCCGCCAATGCACCCGCACCACCGACAAAACAAAAATAAACTGCTTTATTTCGCACAATTGCATTTCTTACCGCCTGATTTCTCTCACCTTTTCCAATCATTGCGACAAGACCGTTATCCAGAAACTCCGGAGCAAAAACGTCCATTCTGCTTGATGTTGTCGGACCGCATGAACCAATCGGCTTACCTTCAGGTGCAGGGGTAGGTCCTGCATAATAAATCACACTGTCCTGCAAATCATAAGGGAGTTTTTCTCCGCTGTCCATTAACGCTTTTATCCTCTTATGAGCAGCATCTCTTGATGTATAAACATATCCGCTTAAAAGGATTTTATCTCCTATTTTCAAACTTGGAGCAACAGCTCTGAGTTCTTCAACTTTTAGTTTTCTTATAGACAAAAAATCACCTCAATACACGCATTAATCCCGCATAAGCGGGATTATGCAAAACCGTTCAATAAGGCTGCAAATTTCACGTCATGTTACACATATTTTTCTTTCTATACGATATTATGCTTTCAAAAAATTATGCAATCTGACAAAAAATCTGAATTTATGCCACACGATCTCTGTGTGTTGTCACCTTATATGAATGGATATATGTTAAAAATTAATTTCCCTGCTGTTCTTCCTTTGCAGCTTCTTCCTCAGCAGCCTTTAAAATTTCAGACATATCAAAGTTAAAGTCAGCAGCCTTTTTTGCCTGTCTGTCCTGATGTACCTGATGTTGCTGATGTTGATTCTGGTTCTGAGGCTGATTAAAAGCAGGATTCGGCTTATGTACAGGTCTTTCTTCAGTCTTATTCATCGACTTATTGTTCTGAATCGGCTTATCAAAATTCTTATTATCCGGAACTTCAGCTTTTTTTATAGTAGTTGATTCAGATATTTCCTCTACAGAATTTTTAGCATCTGTAATAACTCTCTTGGCATCATTAACTTTGACTGTTGCCTGTTCTGTAAGCTTCTGAAGAAGTCCTGAAACATCATTAAACTTATTATTAACACTTTCAATCTCATTAAGAAGGAGCTTTCTTACCTTTTCAGACATTGCATTGATTTTTTCTGCACGGTCATTTGCAGAGAACACCGTCAGCTTAGCCTGTTCATTTGCTTCCTTCACGCAATTTTCAGCAGTTGAATTTGCCTCACTGATTTTCTTTTCTGCCTCAGCATTGGCGTCATCAACAATTTTCTTAGCTTGCGTCTGAGCTTCTGATGTTGTTTTTTCAGCAGCATTTTTTGCCTCAACAGTAATTTTCATAGCTGTACGCTGAGCTTCCGCAAACAAAGCTCCCATGTCCAGACCTGAAGGAATAGCGGTATTTTCTGCGTTTGATTTAAGCTCACTGATCTCATTATTAAGCTTAGTGATTTCTTCGTTTTTGCCTGCAATTTCCTTATCCTTAGCTGCAATGAGCTGGTCTTTCTCGTTAAGCTGTTTGTTCTTTTCAGCAAGTTCATTATTCTTTGTTGCAATAGCTGATTCCTTGCTTGAAAGTTCGTTTTTAATCTTCGCAATTTCAGCGTCCTTAGCAGCGGTATCAGCAGGTTCAGCAGAGGATTTTGCTGTTGCGGCAGCCTGCTGTTCAGCAGCAGTAAGATTAGCTTTAAGCTTGTCAATTTCAGCTTTTGCCTTTACCAAAGCACTCTTTGCATTATTAAGTTCTGCCGTCTGATCAGCATTTGCAGCATTAGCACCGCCGCCTTGAGCAAGCTGGTTTCTAAGCTGATTTATAGTTGTTGTATCAGCATCATGCTGTTTTTTTGCAGCTTCTGCCTCTGCTTTGGCAGCTCTTAATGCATTGTTTGATGCATTAAGCTTTTCCTGGAGATTATCTACCTGTTTTCTAAGTCTTGAAACTTCCTGAGGATCAGCCACATTACCCTCCTGTAGGGTTTTCAGCTGTTCTTCCAAAGCAAAATTCTTTGAATTTAATTCATCAACGTACTGTAATACATCTTCTTTAACAAAACCGCCCACTTTGGCAGTTCTTAATACAACCGGTTCATCCATGATACGCTCCATTCCCTGCGGCACAATTCCGCAGAACATAGTTTTCCAAAGGAAATTTTCGCCCTTTTATTAATTATATCATTTTTTAAATAAAATTTCAACTAGCATATTGTAGAATTTTGCAGTTTCTTTTAGTGCATATTAACAAAATTTCCATGTAAAATTTATAGATTGTTTTCATGTAAAAGACTTTTGCAGTGTTTTGCTTATCAAAAATGACCGCAGATGTACTGCGGTCATCAAAAGCATAATTATGTAATTAATTACCAAGCATTTTAAATATTGCCTCTAAATCATCGTCCTGTGAAGATGATGATGTCTTTTCACCAAGACCGAGATTATCTATAAGAGGATTATCAATCTTGATTACATCATCCTCGCCGGAAGCAGTCAATTCGTCAAGTGCCGGTTCTGACGGATCATCAAAACCTGCAGCAATAACAGTAATAACCATTTCGTCCTGCATATCTTCCTTAAATGCAGTACCGAAAATAAATTCAACACCGTCAGCAGCCTGATCTGTGATCATCTTTGTAGCTGTATCAACATCTGATGAAAGAATATCCTCTGACATAGCAATATTGATGAGAAGTCTTTTTGCTCCTGCAATTGATGTTTCAAGAAGCGGGCTCTTAATAACAGCTTCAGCAGCCTGCTGTGCCTTATCCTTGCCTGAACCATGACCGATAGCCATGTGTGCATATCCTGCACCCTTCATTATAGTTGAAACGTCAGCAAAGTCAAGGTTAATATATCCTTCTTCAACAATAAGGTCTGAAATGCTCTTTACACCTGTCTTGAGAATATCGTCAGACAAAGCAAATGACTGTATCATTGTAAGAGGCTTATCCTGACCAACCAAAAGCTTTTCATTAGGTATAACGATAAGTGAATCAACATATTTTTTCAGCTCTGCAATGCCTTTTTCAGCCTGAATCATTTTCTGTTCTCTCTCAAAAAGAAACGGCTTTGTTACAACGGCAACTGTAAGTATTCCCATTTCCTGAGCAATTTTAGCTACAACAGGAGCAGCACCTGTACCTGTTCCGCCACCCATGCCTGCTGTAATGAATACCATATCTGCACCCTTAAGATGTGTTTCAATCTCATCTCTGTTTTCTTCAGCGGAACGCTGACCAACTTCAGGCTTATTTCCTGCACCTCTGCCCTTAGTGAGCTTTGCACCGATCGGGATTCTTGTTGTAGCCTTAGATTTATTAAGTGCTTTTGCATCAGTATTTACAGCAATATATTCAATGTCACTCACGCCTGAATCAACCATACAGTTAAGAGCGTTACCGCCGCCGCCGCCGACACCGATTACTTTTATATTTACGTCTGGCTCAAGAGTTTCCTCTAAGATAAAATCAGCCATTATTATTCCTCCTATATTGAATCTTTCTTTGTTTTTCACATTAAAGTAATAACATCTTAAAATACACTATTTATTTTAACATACAAATAATTATTTTTCAAGTGTCAAAAACATTTTTTTTAAATTTTTCTTGTTTTCACAAGATTTCATTTATTCAACCTATTTTTTTTAACAAAGTTGTGCAAATGTTATAAAAATCGTTACCACTCACCGCCTTCATTGCTTTCATTCGCAGCTGTTGTACCATAAACCATGTCATCATGCTCTCTGAACATTGCCTCTTCATCATCAATATAAGAACCATCTGATGCTGTAGGAGGTTCTGTTTCACCTTCAGGAGTCCAATTATTGTTATAATCATCATCGGACGCTGTTGTTGTAGCAGTTTCATTCATATCGGAAGGAACATCACCGCTTACTGACGTTTCTGTCCCGGTTACAGCCGGACCTACTATACTTTCAAAGCCGTTTCCGTCTGTTTTACGGAAAGAACATTGATTGGTTCCAATCATAGATATATACCCCTTTTCATTGCCAACCTCCTGCATAACACGTTCCGCAAGAGAAAGCTTATAAGGAATATCATTCCAATTGCCCATTTTGAAAACAATATCGTTTGAATAGGTAATAACGGTTTCATGCTTATCAGTCATATCCACACTTACAATTTTATTTTCATTGTCTTTAAGCATTGCCACTGTCAGTTCATTATATATTTTCTGTTTCTGATCGTCCTTTGATACAAGTTTTTTGCTTGCGGTTGTTTCTGACGGTTCATACCCGTAGAAAACAGGAAGTCCTTCAGTAACATATCCGTTGTTTTCGAGAATTTTTCCCTGTCTGCTCACTACAAGCGTTCCCATTTCATAGGAAATATTAAAAGCAGGAACACACCTCGTAACGTTGATTTCAAGCGAAAACGGAAACTTCCTCTTAACATCAACAGTTTCGATATACAGCAGACTGTCCAGAATTTTTTTCTCTGCGTCCTCTGTATCAATTCTAAGCAGATTATCACCCATTGCAATGCCTGAAGCTTCAACTATTTCTTCAACAGTATACTCGCTTGCTTCACCCGAAACCTTGATTTCATTTATATTAAACAGAAACGTATAGCTTATTGTTACACCGATACAAATTACCAGAATAAGAACTATAAATCCATAAAGATTCATATTCCGCCGTCTGCGTCTTATACGCTTACTGCTGTTTTCTCTTTCAACATTGGTTTTTTCTACATCTTTCATAAAATTTTAAAAACTCCTGTTTTTTATACAACACTTCAAATTTATTTGAAATGCTGCAATTTCTATTCCCTTTTTATATCTGCACCGAGCCGCTGTAAACACAGCTCCATTTCTTCATATCCTCTGTCTATATGACTTATACTTGTTATTTCTGATTTTCCTTCGGCAATAAGTGCCGCTATTACCATTGCTGCTCCGCCTCTTAAATCGGTAGCCTCAACTCTTGCACCATATAATCTTTCAACACCTTTGACAACTGCCGTTTTCCCAAGGACAGTTATATCTGCACCCATTTTTACAAGTGCATCAGTATGTCTGTATCGGCAATCAAAAATATTCTCCTCAAATACACTTGTGCCGTCCGCTTTTATCAATGCCGCCATTAAAATTGCCTGTGCATCAGTAGGAAATCCCGGATGCGGCATTGTTCTTATGCAATCCCTGACTGCTTTAAGACGCAGTCCGCTTCTAAGATAAATCCCGTCATCAATTGTGTAAATGCTGCATCCTGTTTGGTCAAGCAGAGAAATAAACGGCTCCATACAGCCAACGCAGGCTTTGTGAATTATTATTTCACCTCCCGCAGCAGCAGCGGCAGCAAGATATGTTGCTCCTGCTATTCTGTCAGACATAACAGTGTATTCACAGCCATGGAGCTCCTTTACTCCCTCAATAACTATACTGCTTTCTCCGTCACCTTTTATTTTAGCTCCGCAGCAGCGTAAAAAGTCCGCCAAGTCCTTTATTTCAGGCTCTCGTGCCGCATTATTAATGACGGTTTCTCCTTCGGCAAGAACTGCACAGAGCATTATATTCTCTGTTGCTCCGACAGACGGAAAAGGCAGTGAAATCTTTGCTCCATGAATATTTTTCCTGACACTGCACGTTATACGTCCGAACTTTTCCTTAATATCAACACCCATTTTTCTGAATGAAGACAAATGCATGTCAATAGGACGTGAACCAAGTTCACAGCCACCTGGGTAGCTTACTGTACCTGTTTTGTTTTTTCCAAGCAATGCTCCGAGAAAAATAATCGAAGAACGCATTTCCTGCATAAGCTCCTCGGGAATTGCCGTATGACCTGACTGAGCAGAAGTAATAACAGCAGTATTATCTGCAAAGGAGCATTTACATCCTATGTAATTCAATATTCTTGACGCCGCATATATATCCGTAAGTTTGGGACAGTTGTGCAGTATACACTCTCCTCTGCAAAGATAAGCAGCGGCCATTATAGGCAAAGCACTGTTTTTTGAGCCTTGCAGATCAAGCTCGCCCCTAAGCTTTGCTCCCCCCTGCACAATTAATTTCTGCATAATATCACCTCATAGCATTTTTTAATATACTATGTCATTGGTGACTTTTATGTTACTTTGAAGCTTTTTTCATTTCCTGTGACTTCTTATACAGCTTATCAACAACTCCGAGTATACGCTCAGGTGTATCTCTTACTGCAAGCCTTGCAGCGTTCTGCGACATAACAGAAAGCTTATCAGGATTTTTATAAAGCTCTTTGATATGATTGATTATCTTGTCGGAAGTAACATCCTTTTGCTCTATAACAACCGCTGCACCTGCTTTTCCAAGTACATTTGCATTATGGAACTGATGATTTCCTGCAACGATTGGTGACGGTATCAATATTGACGCTTTGCCTGCGGCTTCAAGCTCTGCAAGAGTTGAAGCTCCTGCTCGGCATATAACCAAATCTGCTGCTGCAAGACAAACGTCCATATCGTTTATGTATTCGGTTATTCTCAAACGATTGCTTTTTAATGGTATTCCTGCATCAGACATTGCTTTAGGAAAGCTGTCCTTTCCCATTCCGCCATATCCGTGAATGTGATTGATTTTCAGTCCCTCTTTTGTATGCCATTTGACTGTCTCTGCCATTGTTTCATTTATACAGCCTGCACCAAGGCTTCCGCCGAATGAAAGAATACACATTGCATCATCAAATCCAAGTTTTTTTCTTGCTTCTGATTTGGTTATGTTTAATATATCACTTCTTACAGGAAGACCTGTAACAGTGTATTCAAATTTGTCCTTATCCATATAATCAAGAGCTTCAATAACTGTAAGCATTACATGGTCAACTTCTTTTGAAAGCAGCTTATTTGTCACTCCCGGAAATGCATTCTGCTCATGAATTGCAGACGGAATACCAAGTCTTGCAGCCTTTCGTATAATCGGCCCGGCAACATAGCCTCCCGTACCTATTGCAATATCAGGCTTAAAGCCTTTTACTATTTCCGATGCTCTTTTACCGGATGTTACAAGATATGCAGCAGCTTTAGCATTTCTTTTTATATTCTCCAAAGATATTTTTCGCTGAAATCCTGCAATTTTTATTGTTTCAAGCTTATATCCTGCCTGTGGAACAAGCTTTGCCTCCATACCATTTGGAGTCCCTGCAAATAGGAACTCCGAATCAGGATATTTTGTTTTAATAATGTCTGCAATGGCAAGTGCAGGATTAATATGTCCACCTGTACCGCCGCCGGCTAATAATACTCTCATAAATTCAACCGCAGCATTGCTGCTCTCCTTTTCAGATTAATGAAATATATCCGCAGATATCTGATGAAAAATTATCAAGCATTCTTCGGAAGTTCCTCTTGTTGAGCTTCCTCGTATGCTTCATCTGAAGTTTCATCATCATTTTTCTCAGGATAGTATCTCTTTCTTGAAATATTCATTATAATTCCCATTTCAGCCATCTGCATTATAAGTGCAGTACCTCCGTAACTGAAAAACGGCAGGCTTATACCTGTATTTGGTATTGCATTGCTTACAACAGCCAGATTGAATATTGTCTGAATACCGATATGAGTTGTAAATCCCACTGCAATCAGCATACCGAATTTATCCTGACATCTTGCAGCAATAGAATATCCCTCAACAATAAGCAGGAAAAATACAAGAATTATTGCTAATGCACCGATAAAGCCAAGCTCCTCGCAAACAATAGGGAAAATAAAGTCATTTTGTGCTTCAGGAAGATAAAGATACTTTTGTCTTGAATTTCCAAAACCAAGTCCGAAAAGACCTCCCGAACCTATTGCAATAAGTGAATGTGCTGTCTGCCATGTATCGTTGAGAACATCGGCAAAAGGGTCATGCCATGATTTAAGACGTGTTGCAACATAGCTTCCTTCAATGCCGCCCTGCCAGTTAATAAACCATGCTATACCGACAATTCCGACAACTGCTATGGAAATAAGCCACCATTTGTTTGCTCCGCCGCATATAATCAATGATGCGGCAATTACACAGATAAGTACAAAGCCTGAAATGTGCGGCTGAAGCAAAATACAGACAGCATAAGGTGCAAGAAGTATACCGTATGTTAAAATTCCTCCGGAAAATGTTTTCATTTCATCAGATTTTCTTTCCATACGATATGCAAAATAAATTACCAAAGTAAATTTCGTAACCTCAGAAGGCTGGAAGTTGACAGGTCCGATAACAAGCCATCTTTTAGCCTCCATTGAACCGCCTTCATCAGTACCCATAATAAATACGAGTATCAGCAGCAGCAATCCGAAAATATACAGAAGTCCTGCTATATTAAGTTTTTTCAATCCGGGAATTTTAATCTTTTTGAAATTATGATAATCCATTCCGGCAAGAAAAATCATAACCACAAAGCCGAGCAGTGCTGCAAACATCTGCTTTTTAGCGTAGAACAGCCCGTCTCCTTCTTTTTCATTTGCCCACACATAGCTTGCAGAGGACATCATAACAAGTCCGACTACAATTAATATCATTACATAACTGAAAAAGGGCAGACTTATATCTCCGTATCGGACATCACCAAGAAAGGCTCTGCCTATAGTTTTTACAATACCAAGCTTCTTTTTTTTGCGTTTTTGCTGAGCCATCTAATCCTCCTCAGACGTAATTTTTTATCGTCACCTAAGCAGAGTAATTATCCCCAATACTCCTGAAATCAATCCGAACATTGAAAATGTAACAACAATTTTATATTCACTGAAATTACTCATTTCAAAATGATGATGAATCGGAGTCATTTTGAAAATTCTTTTTCCCTGTCCCTTAACACCTGTCGCTTTGAAATGCTTTTTTGCTGTATACTTGAAATATGTTACCTGAATTACAACTGAAAGTGCCTCACATATATAAACAAGTGCGGTGAGGAATATAAATAAATGCTTGTGAAGCACCAGTCCGACAGCAGTTACAGCCGCCCCAAGAAACATAGAGCCTGTATCTCCCATAAAGCATTTTGCAGGATTTAAATTCCAGAGAAGAAATCCTAAACAACCACCCGCAACAGCCATTGTAAATATTGAAAGCTCTGTAAACTTCAATATTGAACAGCCTACCGTAAATATCAGCATTGCAACAAATGTAACCGAACCGCAAAGTCCGTCTACACCGTCAGTAAGGTTTACAGCGTTTGTAAGATATATTATAACGGCAATCATCAACGGATAGTAAAAGATACCAACATCAAAAGTAATAAATGCCAAATCTATTTCTGTTGACTTATCACCAAACAGATATAAAGCTCCAAGAAAAGCTCCTGCAAACAAAAGCTGCAATACTATTTTCTGCATAGGTGTAAGTCCCTCATTATGCTTTTTTGCCACCTTTATAAAATCATCAATAAATCCTATAAGAGCAAACAAAAGTGAAAATATCAGACAGCTTAAAACTGTCAATGCAGCATTGCTGTTAACCTTGTCGGTTATGTCAATACCGCATTTCCACCTGAAAATACAGTACCCGATAATTGTTGCGGCAACCGTTGACAATATAAACATGATACCGCCCATTGTGGGTGTGCCTTGTTTTTTTGCATGCCATTTAGGTCCGTCCACTGTTTTTATCGGCTGACCGAATTTCAACTTATGGAGATACGGAACAAGTCCCAGACCTGAAACTGCGGCTATAACCATAGAAAGAATTGATACTGATAAATTAATCCAAAACGGCATAATTACTGCTCCTTGTCATAAACTTCACTGATTATTTCTTCAAGACGCATACCCCTGCTTGCTTTAAACAGAACAACATCGTCCTCTTTTACATATTTTGAAACTGCATCTGCAATTTCTTTTTTATCAGGAGAATAAAATGCATCTATACCTGATTTCTTTACGGTATCATATATATATTGTGCGTCATTTCCGTAGCAAAAAATCATATCAGGCTTAATTTTTACTGCCATTTCTCCAACCATTCTGTGCAGCTTTTCAGACATTTCACCCATTTCAAGCATATCTCCGAGAACTGCTATTTTACGTCCACTGCACTTCATTCCGTCAAGTACGCTCAAAGATGCTCTCATTGAATCAGGACTTGCATTATAGCAATCTGTTATTACTGTCTGTCCCTTTTTTACTGAAATATTCTGTCTTAATGCGTCAGGCTGATACTTTGCAAATGAATTGATAATCAAATCATCATCAATGCCTGCTATTCTTCCTATGCATATTGCCGCAAGCACATTCATAACGTTATGTCTGCCGACTGCCGACAAAATGACATCTTTTCTTTTTCCCTCATAAACAGCAGTAAACTCAGTAATGCCGTCATGCTCATTTATGTTTTCCGCCCTGAAATCAGCATCGCTGTTTTCTATCGAATATGTATAAACCTTTCGGTTAAGCTTATCCTTAACTTCCCAAAGGTGCTTATCATCACCATTCAGAACAAGCGGTGAATTTTCCGGCATGCCCTCCGTAATTTCAAGCTTCGCTTTCAGTATGCCCTCCTGTGACTTAAGATTTTCAATATGTGAAAATCCGATATTCGTTATAACTCCGGCAGATAGCGGTGACGCTGTCCTTGTAAGGCGGCTTATTTCTCCGAAATGTGACATTCCCATTTCAATTACTGCTGCCTGATGTTCCGAAGTAAGATTAAACAATGTTTTCGGCAGTCCGATTTCATTATTCAGATTACCCTGAGTTTTAAGAGTATTCAGTTTTGAAGAAAGTGCGAGAGCAATCATTTCCTTTGTAGTCGTTTTTCCCACGCTTCCTGTAACTCCGACAAGGAAAAGGTTAAATTTATTGCGGTAAAAATGTGCAATATCCCTCAGTGCTTTTCGGCAGTCATCAACAATGATACAGTCACAGCCGTCAATTTTTCTTTCGGTAATGCAAGCAGCAGCTCCAAGCTCAAAGGCTTTTGGAACAAAGTCATGTGCATCAAAATTCTCGCCCTTCAGTGCAATAAACAGACAGCCCTTTGAAAGCTGACGTGTATCAGTGCATATTTCGGTAATCTCTGCTTCATGCGAGGTTTCAGCATTTATTGCTGATGCTATTTCAGATAGTAACAATTTTTCCATTTTATCTCCCTAATAAATTTAATCCCTCTGCAACAATTTCACGCTCATCAAAATGAATGTGAACATTATCTGCAAGAATCTGATAATCTTCGTGACCTTTTCCTGCCAAAACTATAACATCACCTGATTTTGCAATATCCAATGCATGATAAATAGCCTGACGTCTGTCTGTTACTATATCATAAGGGATAGTATATCCTTCAAGTCCTGAAACAATCTCCTTTATTATCTCATCAGGATTTTCATTTCTCGGATTATCAGATGTAATAATCAGCATATCGGCATATTCTGCTGCTGCCTTTGCCATTTTCGGACGCTTTGCTGCATCTCTGTTTCCTCCGCATCCAAAAAGACAAATAAGTCTGCCCTCTGTATACTCCTTTACGCTCTTCAAAATATTTTCTAAAGCATCAGGAGTATGTGCATAATCACATATAACCGTAAAATCACGGCCTGTAGGGATAACCTCACATCTTCCCTTAACTCCGGCATAGTCCTTTATTGAGGATATAATGCTGTCTATTTCAATGCCTGAATTAAGACATACAGCTATTGCCGCAGTAAGATTTGATACATTGAAAGCTCCCGGCATTCTTGACTCCACCAAATATGATTTTTCTTCATGACAGAACCAGAAGCTTGAACCGCTTGCTCTAATCTTTACTCCGTCTGCATAATAATCTGCTGTACCGCAAATTCCATAGGTTTTCTTTTCACAGTTTATCTCACTGTAAAGACGCTTTCCGTAATCGTCATTTATGTTGCATATTGCAAGATTGCATTTGTCAAAAAGCAGCTTCTTAGCCTGATAGTAATCTTCCATATCCTTATGATAGTCAAGGTGGTCCTGAGTAAGATTAGTAAACAATGCAATATCAAAATGACAGCAGCCTATTCTTTTCTGAACAAGTCCGAATGAAGAAACCTCCATTATAACATATTCACAGCCCGCCTTTACCATTTTGTCAAAAAGCATCATAAGGTCATAAGCCATAGGAGTTGTGTTGTCCGTATGGATAATCTCATCACCTATCTCATTCTGAATTGTACCTATTAACCCGCATTTATGTCCGTTTTCCGTTAATATATGCTTTATTACACTTGTTATTGTAGTTTTGCCGTTTGTTCCTGTAATTCCGATAAGTTTAAGTTTTTTTTCAGGGTGATCAAACCATTTTGCACAAAGCTTTCCGTAAAATTCTCTTGAATCATCAACAATAATCTGTCTGCTGCCAAGCCCCAGATCATGCTCCGCTATTACAGCTGCTGCTCCCTTTTCCAGCATTTGTGCAGCAGCACTGTGACCGTCAAAGCTGCCGCCCTTTACACAGACAAACAAGCTTCCGTCTTTAATCTTTCGTGTATCATCGGTTATTGACGTAATTTCAATATTATCAAGCTCTGTATGAGCATTGTTTTCCAATAATTCGTGCAATTTCATGGCATCCACCCTCTAAATTTTATTGGCAGAGCAGCATTTATACAATGCCGCCTGTTGTATGTTAGTCAGCAAATTCGCTGTACTGGAATTCAAGTTTGATTACTGTTCCCTTAGGTACCTTTGCCCCTGCCTTAACAGACTGGCTCTTTACCAAAGCAGATGTACCGTCTGTCGGCAATGCACTCGACATGAGATTCAAGCCCTTTAATGCAAGAGCCTCATTAGCGTCATCAGCCGTTACTCCTGTCAAATCAGGAACTTCAACATATTCCGCATTATAATTTTCTTCTGTATAAAGATATACACAGCCTCCCTGAGCTACAGATGAACCTGTTATAGGCGACTGAGCCACAACAGTTGTACCCTCTCCGACAATTTCAGCTGTCAGACCAAGTCCTTCAACAGTCGCCTTGGCATCTGAAACGTCCTTATTCTGTAAAAGAGGTATTTTTACATCAACCTTATCACCCTCTGCATATTCAGGATAATAACCCATATAAGTTAAAACGTCCTCAAGAATTGCCTTTGCAGTAGGAACAGCAACCTGGCTTCCGTAATAAGCAATTTTTTTGTTAGGCATATCAGCCATAACAAGTAAAATTATTTCAGGGTCATCAGCAGGTGCAAAGCAGACATAAGATGCTACATACTCCTGAGCGTCCTCATCCTCACCTGTCATACCAAGCTTTTGAGATGTACCTGATTTACCGCCTATTTTATATCCCTTTATGTAAGCGTTTCCCTCAGGTTTTGTATTGACAACATTTTCAAGCGCATAACGCATAACAGAAGAAGTATCCTCAGATACAACCTGACGTTTTACTGTACGTTCATTATTAATAATAACATTTCCCTCATCATCAACTACCTTATCAACGACATACGGCTGAAGAAGATAACCGCCGTTTATAACCGCAGCATATGATGTAATCATTTCCATTGGTGTAATTGCATTTGCCTGACCGAATGAACTTGAAGCAAGGTCGACCTCCGTCATTTTTTCATGTTCAATATACACGCTTGTTCCTTCACCCGGCAGGTCTATTCCTGTTTTCTCCGTAAGACCGAAAGCGTCAAAGTAGTAGCAGAATTTATCTATTCCAAGTCTTGCACCTATCTGCATAAATGCAGGGTTGCACGAATTGGCAATTGCCTGATAAAAGTCCTGCGTACCGTGTCCGTTTGTATTATGACAGCCAATCGGATGCAGTGCACCCGGAATATCCATGTAACCTGTACATGTAAAGCTGTCACCATTCAGATTTATAAGGTTTTCTTCAATTGCAGACGCACTTGTAATTACCTTGAAAACTGAACCCGGCTCATATATTTCTGAAATCGCTTTATTTTTCCACTGTGCTTCTCTTGCATCAGACTTTGCCTTTTTACTTTCTTCACCTGTAAGTCTTGCAATTGATGCCGCAACCTTTTCATCTGCAATTTCATACGGATTGTTAAGGTCAAAGCTCGGACAGGACGCCATTCCGTAAACTGCTCCTGTCTTTACATTCATCAATATTGCACAGGCACGATTCTGCACCTCAAATTTTGTAATCATCTCATTAAGGTGCTTTTCAAGATAATATTGAAGCGTTGTATCTATTGTAAGATACAAATCATTTCCGTCCTTTGGTGCATATGTTTTTGCATATCGGTAAGGCATCTCATTTCCGTTTGAGTCTTTGGCAGAAATAGTTTTTCCGTCTATACCTGAAAGGTATTCGTCATAATAAGCCTCAATACCGTAAGCACCATTTCCGTCAGCAGAAGTAAAGCCAATAACTGACGCAGCTATTTCATTCTGCGGATAATAGCGTTTTGTATCCTCTTCAACATGAATGGAAGAAAAATCATAAACAGAAAAATATTTTAAAACTTCATCTGCAACAGGCTTTTCAACCTGAGTCTGAAGAATGCTGTACTGATTATCAGCACTCATTGCGTTTTCAACTTCTTCTATTTTTATTCCGAGTTTATCAGAAAGGAATGAAACTGTTTCCAGTCTGTATGATTCGGCCGTTACAGGTAAATCAGGTTCTCCTTCTTTTTGCTGATATGTACCTGCCTGTTTTTCCTCGGCCGCTTTATTGATTTTATCCTGAAGATTTTCAAGATCTCTGCGGTAAGCCGTAGGATCAAGAAATATTTTATATACAGACGCACTTCTTGCAAGCGGAGTCCCCTTGGAATCATATATAGAGCCTCTGTTTGCAGATATGGTTATAGTTCCGAAATGATAGTCATTAGCCATTTCCTGATATTTATCATTTTCAAGAACCGATATTTCAAAGAACTTATATATAACAAATGAAAAGAGTATTGCAAAAACTCCCACCATTGTTATTTTAGCTCGAAATTTCATTGAATTAGATGGTGTATCCATTAACATACTCCTTATTTTTCCGTATAATAGAATAAGGCAGGGAACTTTCGATACCCCGCCTTTGAACATCGTATATTTATTTTTCGATGCTCTTTTTCCGATACGACAAGGGATTACTGTATGCTCTCCGTACACACAGTAAGGAATCGCCGCTTTAATGATATTTCCGCTTCTCATTAAAGCGGGTTTATGGATTCCTTTTATAACTCACACTCGCTGTATCTCCTGTGTTCTACTTATTACTACGGCGTATATTTTTTTCTTATGCCGTTAGCTTTTAAATAATATGGATAGTATACATTATATATATATACAACCTATCCTCTTAAATATTCCACACATTCATCAAATATTTTTTTAATTTTAACCCAGATATTTTCATCTGACGGCGGAATATTAACCTCGTCCTCAGTCTGAATCTGAATATATTCAATCTGTGATCTATCCAGCTTCTGCATACCAAGCACTGTTTCAGCATATTCCTCAACATTTTTCAATGTCATATTGCTGTCTCGCTCAGACTGGAGTCTTACGTTTTCGGCTTCAAGTGCTGTAAGTTCTGTTGTTTTTTCAGCTATTTCACTATACAAATTATTTCTTTTATCCAATGAGTAAATAACTGAACCCAGCATAGCAAATGATAAAACTGCTGTCAGAAAAATAGAAATTGCGGAGCCTGCTCTGCGTTCTGATTCATTCATAGCAATATTAGATCTGTCATTGACTTTAAGCTGTCTGCCTGCCAAACCATTATCTGACCTGCGGACTGATTCGGCCTTTGCAAAGTTTTTTCTTTCTGAAAACGCTGCCGAACCCTTGTTAGCCATAACATCTCTAACTCCTTTCTATTATTCTCAGTTTTGCACTCCTGCTTCTGTTGTTTTTTTCCAATTCTTCTTTCTCAGCCTCGATAGGCTTTCTGTTAACAAGCTTTCCCTGCGGCTTGTTACCGCAAATACACTGGGGAAAATCCGGCGGACAAGTACATCCTCTGCACCAGCCTGCAAAACGCTGTTTAACAAGCCTGTCCTCCAAAGAGTGAAAAGTAATAACCGCAAGACGTCCTCCTGATTTCAAGCTGTAAAAAGCATCATCAATACCTTTTGAAAGATGCTCAAGCTCACCGTTTACGGCAATTCTTATCGCCTGAAAGGTTTTTTTACATGGATTTTTATCACGCCTTACCTTTTGAGGAACGCTGTTTTTAATAATTTCCGCAAGCTCCAAGGTTGTTTTAACAGGAGAAAGCTCTCTTGCTTTAACAATATTTGCAGCAATCTGACGTGAAAATTTTTCTTCGCCAAACTCAAAAATTATTTTTGCCAATTCTTTTTCGGAATAACTGTTTACAACATCAGCCGCACTCATGCCGTCCTGACTCATTCTCATATCCAGAGGGGCATCAACATGATAAGAAAATCCTCTGCTTCCGGTATCCAGCTGATGTGATGAAACACCCAAATCCATAAGGACACCGTCAACCTTGTCAATTCCAAGGCTGTCAAGGACTTCTCTAAGCTGAGAATAATTGCTGCGTATGACTTTTGCATTTTTATAGACCGATAAACGTTCAGAAGCTGCAATAACAGCATCGGGGTCACGGTCGAGAGCAATCAGCAAACCGTTTTCATTCAAGTGCTTAGCAATTTCGCAAGAATGACCTGCACCGCCCGCTGTACCGTCAACATAGATACCGTCAGGCTTAATATTCAGACCATTGATACTTTCTTCAAGCATAACAGAAACATGTGAAAATTCCATAATAACTCCTTATAGTGCGATTCCCGAAAGAGCTGCATTAATATCATCAATAGTGAGCTTGGAATTAAACTCATCCCATAATTTCTTATCCCAGATTTCAGCACGATTTGATGAACCGATAACAACAACGTCTTTTTCAAGACAAGCATGTTCTCTCAATTGAGGTGAAATTAAAATTCTACCCTGCTTATCAGGCATTTGTCTGTCTGCACAGGAAAGAAGCTTTCTTCTCAAATCACTTCCTGCTTTACCCGGAATAGTATTAAGCTTGCTTTGATAAACATCAAATTCCTCAGGTGAGTAAACAGCAATGTAATGATCATCATGACCTATGCAGAGGTAAAATTCTGCACCGATTATCTCACGAAGCTTAGTAGGAAAGCTCATTCTGCCCTTAGCGTCAATACTATGATAGTATGTGCCACATAATGCAACAGATTTCATCTTCCTCGCCTACTTCCCGATCGTATTACAAATTCATGGTTTTTTTCACCTTACTTCACCATTTTCCACCTACAATAATTATACCCCATGCAGTCTTTTATTTCAATAGTCAATTTGTCACAAACCAAACAAAATAACGCACCATATTTTTGTTAACTTTCAACCATAAGTTAATTTGGTTTTCTGAACATTTGTTTCTATTTAGTACAATATAAAAACATATTTCAAATAAAAATGGCAATTCTGCGTTATTTTTTCAGATTTGGTGGTGCTGTGTGGTAATAAAATCGGAGAAATCAGCCTTAAAAAGAAAAACTCACAGATATATAACAGATTAAGTGGGGTTCTGTTTACATCTATGAGTTTTCCTTAATATTTATTATTGCACATAAGCTATGTCGAATTTAGGCGACTTCAATCCAAGACAAATTGTAAGGTCATTGCCTCTTACAGTAATCTGTCCATCGAGAAGCACACTGTGGATATATCCACCATCACCGGCCATTACCTGAAACCAATTTAATGGATCATCTGAAAGTGTAATTCCATAACGAGCTTCAATCAATCTTTTAACTTCGGTTGATGAAATGTTCTTCACTGTACCGTAGTGTGGATCGTATGCAGCATCATAATCACTTGATACACTTCTCAGATAAGGAATGTCAGATGAGAACACGTCACAGCAATTTGCGGTTGCACCGCCACTGGACGCTCCGAACATAGTAAGTGCAAAGTCTCCGTCAAAATAGAGAGCCTCGCCAAGAACTGACGCACAAGCATCAATTACATTCTGAGGCGGATTTTCTTTTGCTCTTAAATCATGGCTGTCATTTCCATAATATTTCATATAAGTATACACGGCAACTGCCTGAGCTTTTATAGCTTCAACATCCATAGAGCCGCCAACTTCTCTATATACAATTCCGGCTACTGAGGACAATACATCTCCGCTTACACCGTTAACCGTAACCTGTTCTGAATCAGCTGTTCCTGTATTCATAAGGTAAGTTCCCGGATAATAATGGAAAAGAATATCCAAGTAAGACCAGCCACTGTACATAGCATAGAAATTAGCACCGTTCTGGCTAAGACCGACACCGTGTCCCCATCCGTAAGTTGTAAATACAAACTCTCCGGATTCAGCATTTACGGGGTTTCTTTCCTGTGCAGGCGGAGCCTCCACAGGTGATGTTGCTACTGTATCAGGTGATGCAACAAAGGTTGGAGAAACATTTTTGCTGTTTCCATTTAAAGTGTTGTTTTCACCGTTTAACAACGCATTATCCTGCGTCTGTGTTTCTTCATTTTCAGTCTGAGTTGCTTCAGGGGTCATTTCATAACTGATCAATGATAAACTTGAATCATAATCTGTGATTTCAGCCTTCCACCAATCGGTGACCGCACACTCCTCATCAGATACATTTGCTGTACTGACACCGGCTGTACTGAGATCAGCATTTTCGAGTGTTGTTTCAGCAGTAGATATACCGTTGAAACCGGAATAAGTCAGCACAGCCGACAATATTACCGAAACACCCTTCAGTGGTATTCGCATATTCATAAATTACTCCATCTCGCCGATTTTGATCGGTTTTATTTCTTTTGGAATTTCCAAAAGAGAGACGTCCTGTTGTTCCCTGTTGTTCTGATATTAAAGACCACAGAGTCTGAATTTTTGTCTGAAGACTCTAATTGGTCTTCGAAGACTTTAGGTTATTGCGCAGCTTTGTTTGCGGCCTCTGCTTCAGCCGCTGCCAAAGACGCTTCTTCCTGTCTTTTTTTATCTAGATAAGCCTCCGTTCTGTCGATTTTATCCATAGCTGTTTCATGCTCTCTAAGACGTCTTGCAACAACGATGAATCTCAGATCCGCCTCGCTTTGATAGCAGGTAGACAGTGTGAGCAGCTTATCGCCGTATTTGACATCAACGCCTGTATCGACCATGGATTTGCTTTGAATTCTATCAACAAAAAAGTTGAAATCTTCTTCGGATTTAAAATCCTCCATATTCCAATAGTGGAAATCAGTATCATCATAGCTTCCGCTTGTAATGATATACCCGAAGATAATATATTGATAATCCTTATAATTTGAGCTCAGCTCAATTATAGGACTCTCATCATAAAAGCTGTAATTCTGCCAGTATTTCACTAATGAACCAAAAGCAGTATTATTAGCCATATTATGACCATAAATAACCAGATTATCTGATTGTTGGGTTTCACTGAAACCAAATACATCACGATAATCCATAAACAATGAACCTGCCCTGCTCTCACTGCCGTCAATATCACGGTATAAATAGTAATCATTAGGTTCAACTTCACTGTTTTCGGGAGTTCCGATCGGATACGGATCAAGAACCACCGGATAGTCAATCGGAGTATTATTAATTTTAATCCAACCGATTATATCCTGATTTTGCTGTAACATTTTTTCTGCACGTCCGCTTTTCCCTTGAGAAGAACTGACGTAATTATATGATTCCCACCAATTTTCAGGGAGTTCGCCAAAAGGTTCATCAGCTTCAAGTTCTGCTTTGCTTTCAAAGCTGACAGAAGGAACCTTTTCGGTGTCCCTATTAAGTGAGATTGCTAAAGCACCGCCGCCTACAGCCAAAGCTATAGAAACTGATGCTGTAATAATCTTATATTTTTTATTCATTGCTTACCTCTTGAATCAACCATAAGGAACAAATTCTGCATCCGGATCATATTTAGCGTTTCCATTATATTTATAGTACAGACTTGGCCATTTTATGTTAGGATTTTCTTTGCTTTCCTGAGTTCCTTCATACAAATCCTCACCATCTCTGACCATTCTCGCCATTACTACAAATCTTCCGCCCTCACCCTGTCCGAAAATACTGTCACATGTAGAGAGAGTCAGAAGCTGATCCCCATATTTAACATCAACATCATTAAGACGTATCGTTCTGCGTTTTGCTTCGTTCACAAAAGAATAAAAATCTTCCGCATCATCGAAGTCAAGTTTATTCCAATACTCATACCGAGTATCCGTTTTATCATCAGCATCAGCAATAAAAAATGAAAATATTTTGTATTTATATCGCTTATAATTTGAATTAAGCTCAATAATAGGATGCTCGCCGTAAAAATAGTAATAATTTTTATAATTTTTCAGATTGCCGAACATCATTCCGTTTGCCATATTATGACCATATATTATAAGGTTCTGTGAATTATCATTTTCTAGATGCCCGTCAACTACACGATCAAAATAATTTCGGTAATCCATAAATATTGCACCGGCTTTTGCCTCTTCTCCTGCAATATTACGGTCAAGATACTTATCGTTATTATCAGCCTGAAGTACAGGGTAGAAAATATCGGTATCAGGAATATTTATTACTCCCACAACATCAGAATTTACTTTCAGCAATGCCTCAGCCCCCTCTAAAAGAGGCCAATATTCTTCATCAGCATCAGGCTCTGTCTGTGGCTCATATTCTGATATTTCAGAGTAACTCTCCATGAGGTCCTCGTAAACATGCTTTGTATGTGCATTATCAATGTAATAATCCAGAACAATATAACCGCAGATAAAGAATGCAGCGACTGCACCAAGAAAAACAATTTTTCTTATCCGTTCTTTCAGCGTATCTTTTTTATGCGGCAAAAGGTCAATGAAAAACTTTTTAATGCCCTTCTTCTTTTTTACGGGTATTTCTTCCTGCTTTTCCGACTCAGCGGTATTCGGCAGTTCAGCAGCTGATGTATTATCAGAAACAGTCTTGCCTGATTCCTGCATGTTTTTTTGAAAATCAAATGGATTTTCTTTTGCAGTTTCAAAGTTTTCATGGCTGATCGGCTTGATTTTCTTATTCTCAACAGGCAGATTTTCTGACAAAATATCATTCAGCAGAATTTTACTGTCCTTATTCTGATTAGACCTTCGTGCAATTCTTTCAGCTATTTCTCTTTCCCATTCATTTTCAAAGGTCTGCTCGTCACCAATACAATCATCACTGTCATTCGGAGCGGTATCAGAAATAATATCTGAAAGTCTTTCCTCTGCGTTCATATTCCCAGTTTGCAGGGCACGCTTTATAGCCAGAATTTTTTCAGCTTTTGAAGATTTCTGATAAGAATTATTTTCAACACTGACGTTTTTCAGTTCGTTTTCATTCATTGAACTTCCTCCGAAAGCATCTCCTCAATAACTCCAAAAGCATAGGCTGCCGCAGCCATTCGTATATTACTTCTGCTTTTATTCTGTAATTCCCACAATTTCGGAAGTCGTGCAAACTCCCTGCCGAAAGCTGAAAATCCAATCCAGACAGTACCCACGGGCTTTTCGGCTGTCCCGCCGTCAGGCCCTGCAATTCCGGTTACAGAGATACAGATATCCGCACCTGAAAGCTCTCTGAGTCCTTTAACCATAGCAAGAGCTGTCTGACTGCTGACCGCACCGTACTGTTCAAGCACAGAATGCGGAACATTTAAAATTTTCTCTTTCATTCTGTTGGAATATGTGCATACGCCTGTTTCAAAAACAGCAGACGCACCCGGAACAGATGTAATAAGCTCAGAAAGGAGTCCGCCTGTACAACTTTCTGCTGTTGACAGCGTATACTTTCCTAGCTTTAATAATTGTACAACATTTTCAGCCAGTTTGTCAAGTTTTTCAGATGTACATTCAGATATTAAACGATTAACCATATATCCTCCGCATTAACTTTCATTCAACTTATACAAAGATATTGCCTTACAGCATTCTATTTGTCAAATAATTAATTATTTTTTATTCATCCAAATGAAAGATCTTCAATTCCGTACCCTCAACTGCCTTTTGGATCAAAGGCTCGAAATCAAAGCTGTTCTGAGCTTTTTCGACATCTTCCAACAATGGTCTTACCTTTGGATGACGAGGTGTAAATACAGTACAGCAGTCCTCATATGGAAGTGTGGAAGTTTCAAATGTATCAATTTTTCGTGAAATTTCAACAATTTCCGTTTTATCCATGCCGATAAGAGGTCTGAAAACAGGAATTTTACAAACTGCGTCCGTACAGCCTATTGCCGACATTGTCTGACTTGCAACCTGTCCTACGCTCTCGCCCGTAATAAGTGCAAGGCAGTCATCTTTAGCTGCAATACGCTGTGCTATTTCCATCATAAGCCTTCTCATTATAATTGTAAAAAATTCTTCAGGACAGTTACGCTTAATTTCTTCCTGAAGCTCCGTAAACGGAACACAGAAAAATGCTATGCTGCCGCAGTAATCCGTAAGCTTCTGGCAAAGTGTCTCTACCTTCAATCTTGCACGCTCAGAAGTATACGGAGGACTTACATAATGAATCGCAGAAATATGAATACCCCTTTTTGCCATCATATATCCTGCCACAGGACTGTCTATTCCTCCTGATAAAAGGAGCATCGCTTTTCCGCTGCTTCCGACAGGAAGTCCGCCTGCACCTTTTATATTCTCTGCATGAATATATGCATTTGTATCTCTGATTTCAACTGTTACCGTAACCTCAGGATTTTTAACGTCTACTTTAAGATTAGGATACTTTTCAAGCAAAAAGCCGCCGAGCTCCATGCAGATTTCAGGCGACTTCATAGGAAAAGCCTTGTCAGCACGTTTTGCTGTTACCTTAAATGTTTTTGCATAAGGAAGAATATCTTCAAGATAGCTTACACTTTTTTCACATATATCGTCAAAATTCTTTTCACAGGTACAAGCTCTGCAAAGTGCCGCCACACCAAAAACCTTTTTTATTCTTTCAACCGCACCGTTAATATCTGCTGATTCATCAGCAGGTTCTATGTAAAGTGTTGACTGTGCTCTGGAATAATTAAATTTTCCAAGCTTTTTTAAACGTCTTTTAATATTTTTTACCATTATATCCTCAAAAGTGTTTTTATTAAGTCCCTTTAATGCTATTTCGCCGTATTTTACAAGTATGATTTCCTTCATTTTATATCCTTTCGAACTTATCGTGTTATTTTGTTTTCATAATTTTAAGCTGTGCTTCTTTTATGGCTTCAACAAAAGTTTCAAGCTCCTCTTTTGTGGTTTCAGTACTTATACTGACTCTTACCGCACTGTCCGCCGCTTTGGATTTTACTCCAAAAAGCTCCAGTACTCCGCTTTTTGCACCCTTTGAACATGCTGAACCGCTTGAAATATAAATGCCCTTTTCTTCCAGAAAATGCAGCATTATTTCCGAACGTATTCCCTCAACCGATAAATTGATTATATACGGAGAACAATTCTCTCCGGAATTAACGGTTATTCCATCAATATTAATAATTGTATCAAGAAGATATTTTTTAAGCTCCGATGCTCTTTCATACCTTTCGGAAATTGAGTCAGCATATTTTTTAACTGCCGCACCAAATCCTAAAATCAAAGGTACAGGTTCAGTTCCCGAACGTATTCCTTTTTCCTGCTTTCCTCCTGTAATTATCGGAATAACTCTTATACTTTTTTTTATGTATAATGCTCCGACACCTTTTGCTCCATGTATTTTATGTGCACTCAACGAAATAAGGTCTGCATTAAGCTCACTGCATTTAACAGGCAGTTTCATGAAACCCTGTACACAGTCACAGTGCGTTACAATATCGGGGTATCGTCTTTTTACTGCTTTAAATGTTTTTTCAACAGGCAGTATATATCCATTTTCATTATTAACAAGCATCATTGAAAGCAGACAGGTATTCTCGTCAACTGCATTTAAAACATCTGACGGATTTATCTCTCCGTTTGAATCGGGAGCAATTCTCACAACCTCAAAGCCTTTGCTTTCCATATCCGATACTGTTTCTCTTATTGACGCATGTTCAACTGCCGTTGTAACTATTTTAGGTTTTCTCTTTCCATATGCAGCTGCCGCACCTCTTACCGCAATATTATTACTTTCAGTTGCACCTGATGTAAAATAAAGGCAGTCCTGCTGACAGCCCAATGATAAAGCAATATTTTTCCTTGCTTCATCTACAGCAAGCTGTGCAGCAAGTCCCATTGAGTGAAGTGAGGACGGATTACCGTAAAGCCCGGTAAGTGCAGTATTTATGCTTTGCACTGCTTCTTTGCAGGGTTTGGTTGTGGCTGCATTATCAAGATATATAGTCATAAAATTAAAGCTTTCCTTTCATTTGCGAAAACACATCGTTAAGGCAACACCGCATAAATCACGTCAAAAGACTTTTTTGCGGTGTTGCCTTTAGTTATTATATCACATTTTAAATATAATTTCTATAGTTTATAATCAAATTTCCTCAAATTTTCAGAAAAAAATAATTATATGCCCATTTTTTAAAAAAAGACTTTGATTTCCTTTTTATATATGTTATAATATAGGTTAGTAATTTTTATATAATGGAGTTTCAATTTATGACAAAAAGAACTGTTTTAACATATGAAAGAAATGAAAAAGAAAAATACCTTGCGGCTTTTTTGCTTGGTTTCGGAATACTTCTTCTTTCAGTCCTGCCAATTATGATTGCTGACAGCGGATATTTCATTTACTACGGTGACTATAATTCACAGCAAATCCACTTCTATACACTTGCAAATAATGCAGTAAGAAGCGGCAGTCTGGGTTGGAACTGGTTTACCGATTTAGGCTCTGATTTTATTGGTTCTTATTCATTTTATCTTGCAGGAAGTCCGTTTTTCTGGTTATCAACACTCCTGCCGAAAGCAATTATCACCTATTCAATGCCGTTTCTGCTTGCAATGAAGCATGGATTTGCCGCACTCACATCCTATGGCTTTATCCGCAGATTTGTCAGAAGCAAAAACGCAGCATTGGTCGGATGCCTGCTATACTCTTTTTCAGGTTTTCAAATTTATAATATCTTTTTCAATCATTTTCAGGACGTTACAGCATTCTTTCCTCTTATGCTTATTGCTATGGAAGAACGCATAAATAATAACAGAAAGGGTGTTTTTGCACTTTCTGTTGCTTTAATGGCAATTATTAACTACTTTTTCTTTACAGGTCAGGCGATTTTCCTTATTATTTATTTTCTCATTCGTCTGCGCTGCCCTGATTTTCATATTACATGGAAAAAGTTTTGGGGTCTTGCAGCAGAAGCAGTTTTAGGTACTATGATTGCCGCATTTATGCTTCTGCCTTCTGCTTTGGCAATCCTTGAAAACTACAGAGTAAATGAACGTCTTTACGGTCAGGATATGGTTATTTATGGTGATAAAACACGTATACCAAGAATTATTCAATCATTCTTCATGCCTCCTGATGTTCCCGCAAGACCTAATCTGTTCGACTCAAAATACGGCAAATGGTCATCTATCGGAGGATACCTGCCGCTGTTCTCAATGGCAGGCGTAATATCATTTATTCACGCAAAAAGAAAGCACTGGGCATCAAAGCTCACTTTAGTATGCATTTTGTGTGCATTTATTCCTATTCTGAACTGCAGTTTTTATATGTTCAACAGTTCATATTACGCAAGATGGTACTATATGCCGATACTGATTATGGCAATGATGACTGCACAAATTCTCGATAATGAGGATATCGACTTCACTTTCGGAATCAAAACATGCATAGGATTTCTTGCTGCATTCGGAATTATATCTCTTCTTCCGATCAAGGATAAAAATGATAAAATCAAATTTTTTGAATTTGCAAACGATTTCGGATACTTCCTGCTTACTCTTTTCATTGCCGCAGCAGGTATTGCAGCCTTAATTTTCATTCAGCATAAAAAGAAAAACGGCAAACCTTTTATAGAATTTACAATTATCATGACTATAACTGCATCAATTGCTTGTCTGCTTTCAACACTTATTTATGGTGCCAACGCTCCGTCAGATGCACAGAACTTCATAAACGGTGCAATTAAGGGTAAGTCTTCAGTTGCAGAACAAGTAAGCGAAGATAACTTTTTCCGTGTTGATATGTCAGAAAATTACGATAATTACCCTATGTCATGGGGACTGCCGTCAATGAGAGCTTTTCAGAGCGTTGTTTCAGCGTCAATAATGGAATTTTATGATAAAATAGGCGTACAGCGTGACGTTGCTTCAAGAGCCGATACAAGCCACTATACTTTGCGTGGGCTTTTCTCAGTAAAGTATTATTATGACAGCAATACAGATAATTCAGACGATGAAAATGAAACAGAAATAGAAAAAGAACTTCCGGGCTTTAAATACATTAAGAGCAATGACTATTTTGACATCTATGAAAATAAACATTATATTCCTATGGGATTTGCTTATAATACCTATATAACTGAGGACAGAGCAGAAAAGCTGAGTGAATCCATGCGTGAACGCATTATGATTAAATCGCTTATTTTATCTGATGAGCAGGTCGAAAAGTACAGTGACATTCTTACTCAAACAGACGAAACTCTTTTCATAGGACTCAACAAAAACACTTATGAATCCGACTGTATTGAAAAGCAGTCAATGGCTTCAAGTTCATTTGAATATGACTCCTACAGCTTTAAATCAGAGATCTCACTTGAAAAGCCGAGTCTTGTATTCTTCAGCGTACCATATAACAGCGGCTGGAGTGCAGAAGTAAACGGAAAGCCTGTTGATGTAGAAAAGGTATCATACGGGTTTATGGCTGTCAAGGCTGATGCAGGAGATAACGTAATAACCTTTAAATACAGAACTCCGGGGCTTTTTACCGGTTTCATTATAAGCATTGTTGGTGCCGCAGGACTGCTGATACTTGTTCTTATTACAAAAAAAGGCAAAAATACAACAGTAAATCACAAGCATTTCTATGACTATAATTCGACAGAAAAAATTTCAGCAGCAAGCAATTATGCAGATATGCTGAAAAATAAGATTATTGATACGGAGAACGATTGATTATGCACTTGAATGAAAAAACCTTGTCAAGTCAGCCTGCTTATGACGGCTGTATATTTACAATAACAAAAGATATAGCAGAATTGGAGGACGGAACCACTGCAAGACGTGATGTGCTTCACCACCCAGGAGGAGTAGGTGTTATACCTGTTACAGACGAAAACGAAGTTCTGCTTGTAAAACAGTTCCGCTATCCGTTTTCTGAAATAACAACAGAAATTCCGGCAGGAAAACTCGATTATGGAGAGAGCCACAGTGAATGCGGAAAGCGTGAGCTGCTTGAAGAAACAGGCTGTACCTGCTCCGAATACACATATCTTGGTGAAATTTACCCTGTACCTGCTTATGATACAGAAATAATTCATATTTATATGGCAAGAGGGCTTGAACATCAAAAACAAAATCTCGATGAGGGTGAATTTTTGGATGTAATAAAAATACCACTTTCAAAAGCGGCTGAAATGGTTATGAATAACGAGATAAAAGATGCAAAGTCCAAGATTGCAATTCTCATGGCTGCAAGAATTTTAAGAATTTAAGGCAGAACCGTATAAAGCTTGTGCAGTATTGCAGCAAGATAAAAAAAGACCTGCATTATAAAATGCAGGTCAAAAGCGAAATTTATTCTTCCGCATTATCAGCTTCTTCTGCTTCAAGCATAGCAAGCTGTCTTTCATAAGCTTCAAGAATACTTTCCTCCAGCATCTTTCTTGCCGCAGGTGAAATTGGGTGTACTATATCACGAAAAACTCCGTTTTCGTCTTTTCTGCTTGGCATTGCCACAAACAGTCTTTCATCACCCTGAACAACCTTTATGTCATGCACTGCTATCATATCGCTCAGTGTTACTGATACAACGGCTCTAAGCCTGCCCTCTGACATAATTTTTCTGATTTTTACATCTGTGATCTCCATAATATGACCTCCTTGTTTAATGACTCACAGTTTGATGCTGCTATGGATATATTTACCATAAAATGAGTAAAATATTCATAATGGATAAACTCTCCTTTATTAGTATAACTCACATTTGCAAAAATAGCAATAAAATTATACATAAAGCAATAAATTCAGGAAAATAAATGTTACTATACTGAAAATTCTGAAATTTTTTATCAAAAATAAAACAAATTTAAGGAAAAGGTGATTATTTTGAAAGAAAATAAAGTTAATGTTTTAAATGGACGCAAGCATATTCACTTCATCGGCATAGGCGGTTCGGGAATGTATCCGCTGGCTCAGATTCTTCACAGTCAGGGTTATTACCTTACAGGCTCCGACAACAATGAAACAGAAACCCTTGAAGCTGTAAGAAAAATGGGTATTCCTGTTTTTCTCGGACAGCGTGCAGAAAATATTGAGGGAGCTGACCTGATAGTTCATACTGCGGCTATTATGGCAGATAATCCTGAGCTTATCGCAGCAAAGGCAAGCGGAGTTCCTGTTCTTGAAAGAAGTGAACTGCTTGGAATAGTTACAAGCTGGTATGATAATGCTGTCTGTGTTTCCGGAACTCATGGAAAAACAACCACAACATCAATGATAACACAGATTTTATATACAGCAGGCATAGACCTGTCTGCTTTCATAGGCGGAAAACTGCCATGTATCGGTGGAAGCGGTCTTGCAGGAAAAAGTGATATTATGGTATGTGAATCATGTGAGTTTGTTGATACATTCCTTAAACTTTATCCTGATATTGCTGTTATTCTTAATATTGACGCTGACCACCTTGATTATTTCAAAACTCTTGAAAACATTATCAAATCATTCAGAAAATTCAGTGAAATGGCAACAAAAGCTCTTATAATCAACGGTGATGATGAAAACACACTCAAGGCTGTTGACGGTATCAGCGGCAAAGACATCATTTCATTTGGTTTAAACAGCAAAAATGACTACTATGCTTGCGATATACAGCGTATTTCAGGTATGGAAACAGAATTTACCGTGTTCCGCAGAGGCGATAAGCTCGGAAAAATCAGACTTCATGTGGCCGGTATGCATAATGTACTGAATGCCCTTGCCGCTGTTGCCGCCTCTGACTATGTTAAAGTACCATTTGAAAAAATACAGCAGGGATTAAGTGATTTCAGAGGTGCAGGCAGACGTTTTGAACTTATAGGAAAAGAACATGGCATTACAATCGTTGACGATTATGCACATCATCCAAAGGAGCTTGAAGTTACACTGAAAGCTGCTATGGATATGGGGTATAAAAATGTCTGGGCAGTTTTTCAGCCTTTTACATTTTCAAGAACCAAAATTCTTCTGGATGATTTTGCAAAAGCATTATCAATCCCTGACAAAGCTGTACTGACAGATATAATGGGTTCAAGAGAAAAAAATACTTTCGGAATTTTCACAAGACATCTCGCCGAAAAAACAAAGGGCAGTATTTATTTTCCGCAGGACGAAAATGCTGAATACACAGACGAACGCAAATATCAGAATTTTGAACAGGTTTGCGACTATGTTTGTGAAAATGCTTCTGACGGTGATTTGGTTATAACTCTCGGGTGCGGTGACGTATATAAGGTTGCTAAAATGATTCTTAAAAAGCTGCAAAGCAGAGAAGGGTGAACATTGTGAAAAAAAGAGAAATTAAAGAGCTTGAAGTATTTGAATATATAAAAAGCCGCTTGGATGAAGGCATTTCTCCATCTGTAAGAGAGGTTCAGCTTGCAATGGGATTTAAGTCAACATCTACAGCACACAGATATATTGAATCTCTTATAGAGTCCGGCCGCATTGAGAAAATGGATAACCTTAACCGTTCCCTCCGACTTCCAAATTCAAAAAGTATCTCCATTCCGGTTATCGGAACTGTTACAGCAGGCGTTCCGATAACTGCCATAGAAGATATTACAGGCTATATCAGCTTTGAAGCAGACAGACATTACAGCAATCCGCTTTTTGCTTTGAAGGTCAGAGGAGAAAGTATGATTAATGCAGGCATTCTTGACGGTGATATTGTAATTGTGGAGCAAACTCCGTATGCTGAAAACAATGATATTGTTGTTGCACTCGTAGAACATGAAGAAGCTACCGTTAAACGCTTTTTTAAGGAAAACGGACATTTCCGACTTCAGCCTGAAAATGATTCAATGGAACCGATTATTCTTGATGAGGTTGAAATTCTCGGCCGTGTTGTCGGATTAAAAAGATATTATTAATGCTGTTTCAATATTTTGTAAAAAACTCTTTTATCCTGAAGAAAAATGTAGTATAATTATAATTGATTAATGTGTATAAAGGAAGGATATAAAAATGCTTAACGATGTAAAAGTTATTATATGCGGAAAGGAATATAAACTTAAAACCGCTGAATCTCCGAATTATGTTTTTGCACTTGCAAGAAACCTTGAAGCAAAAATAAATGAAATAATGGAATCAGGCACAGGTGCTTCTCCATATACTGCGGCTATTATGGTGGCTCTCGGAGCTTTTGACGACCTGAACAAGGCTAATAAGCGTCTTGATAATATTCGTGACCAGTCAAAGGAATACGTTGATGAAGCTGGAAAATCAAGAATAGAACGTGATGCCGCTTTAAAGGAAATTGAAGTTCTTAAATCAAAAATCGACCAGCTTGAAAATTTAATGAAGCTTAAACAGCTTAAAGACAGTATAAAATGAGTATATTTCCTGAAATACTTGCTCCTGCGGGAAGTATGGAGTCGCTTATTGCCGCTTTGCGATGCGGAGCTGATGCTGTATACATAGGTGGGAAAAATTTTTCTGCACGAAGCAATGCTTCTAATTTTGATATAAATGAAATTCGTAAAGCCGCTGAATTATGCCACTTGTACAGTGCAAAGCTTTATCTTGCCGTTAATACCGTAATTACCGACTCTGAAACACCGGACTTCTGTGACTTTATAAAAAAGACTGCCCTATGCGGAATTGATGCATATATTGTTCAGGACTTAGGCTGTGCTGAGCTTATTAAAAAATGCGTTCCTAATGCCGTTCTGCATGGTTCAACTCAAATGACTGTCCATACTGCAAAGGGAGCTGAACTGCTCAGGGAAATGGGATTTTCAAGAGTTGTTCCTGCAAGAGAATTAAATAAAGAGCAGATTGCTGAAATATCAAAAACAGGCATTGAAGTTGAAGTCTTTATTCATGGTGCATTATGCATGTCTGTTTCAGGACAATGCTATATGTCAGCAGTTATTGGTTCACGTTCTGCTAACAGAGGTGGCTGTGCGCAGGCTTGCCGTCTGCCGTTTTCAGCGTGCGGAAATAAAAATTTCTGCGGACTCTCTCTTAAAGACCTTTCATTAATCAGTAAGATTGATGAATTGAAATCAATCGGAGTATGCTCCCTTAAAATCGAGGGACGCATGAAACGTCCGGAATATACAGCGTCCGCCGTATCAGCCTTAAAACAGGCTTGTGACGGCTTAACACCTGATACCGAAATGCTTAGGAGTGTTTTTTCCCGTGACGGCTTTACTGACGGATATTTTACAGGCAATCTTTCAAATATGTTCGGTACTCGTCAAAAAAGTGACGTTATTGCCGCTAAAGACATCTTGCCTGAAATACGTCAATCTTATGCCAAGGAACGTAAGGTTTATAAAATCAGCTTTGACATTGCCATAAAGGCTGATTTGCCGATAAAACTTACTGCTTTATGCAATAATCTTTCAGTTACGGTTACGGGCGAAGTTCCTCAAACAGCCATAAATAAGCCAATCGACAAGCAGTATATTGAAAAACAGCTTTCAAAGCTTGGGGATACTGTTTTTGAATATGATAACACGACTGCCGATATTGACGCAGAACTCATGGTTCCCGTCTCACAGCTTAATGAATTAAGGCGAAAAGCTGTGGAAAAACTTTATAAGCTGATTATAGAAAACAATACGCCGAATTATGATATAACTGATTTTACTCCCAATGTAAAATCCAAACCGAGAAAATCAGACAGTTTTAAGCTTCATGTTTACTGCAGCAATATCAATCAAGCTGATGCAGTTTTCAAATCTGCTGATATGCTTGCTTTGCCGCTTAAAAATTGTCTTTCTGTTATCAGTGATAAAAGGAAATATATTTCAAAGCTTATTATCAATCCTCCACGCTTTATTTCAGATGAAAAAAAGCTGATAAGTCAGCTTAATGAGCTGTACTCCAATGGATTTCGTCACCTTCTCTGCGTAAATCCTGCATACATAAAAATCGGAAATGAAATAGGATTTACACTTCATGGCGGCTTCGGACTTAATATATGCAATTCATACAGTCTTACATCTCTTGATGCTCTCGGACTCTCTGATGCTGTTGTTTCATTTGAGCTTAAACTGATTCAGATAGAAAAATTAAATTCAAATATACCAATCGGAGCTGTTGTTTACGGATATCTTCCGCTTATGCTTACTAAAAATTGTCCAATAAGAAATGAAATTGGCTGTCAAAGATGCAAAAAAACAATTTCCGACAGAACAGGCAGAAGCTTCACCGTAAAATGTCATGATAAAGACTATGTGGAGATTTTAAATTCCGAACTGCTGTTTATGGCTGACAAGGCTTCAGACATGAAACGCCTTGACTTCGGAGTTATTATGCTTGACAATGAAAGTCCTCAGGACGCTGAGGAAATTGTTTCAAAATGGACTTCACAAAAAATTAATCATCCCTCAAAAATAACAAGAGGTTTATATTACAGAGGTATTCAATGAAACTAAAAGTAAAGAAAATAAAGGAAAACGCTGTTTTGCCGACTCGTGCTACAAATGGAAGTGCAGGCTATGACCTTTGTGCATGCATTGAAAGTGACATAACAGTCCACAAAAATGAAATTGTAAAAATACCAACAGGAATTTCAGCTGAAATTGATACAAATGAGGCCGCCCTGATGATTTATCCCCGTTCAGGACTTGCTTCCAAAAGCGGCATAACACTTGCCAATTGTGTTGGTGTTGTTGACAGTGATTACAGAGGAGAAATTGCTGTACCTTTAATAAACCTTGGGAATAAGGATTTTACGGTTCAATCCGGTATGAGAATTGCTCAGCTTGTTGTAACACCCATATTTTTGCCTGATATTGAGGAAACTGACGCTCTTTCCGAAACCTCAAGAGGTTCAGGCGGATTCGGTTCAACAGGAATAAATACCTGATTTTTGGATTTAAAATAAACAGGAGATGTAAAAAATGAAGAAAAATTTTGTTTTAGTTGTAATTATTATGGCTGCGATTATCCTGGGTTCACTTGTGGGCAGCACTGCAAACGGCGTGGAATTTCTTGACTGGCTTTCTTATTCTAAGGGCTTTAAGCTTGATTCTCTTAATCTTGACCTTTCTGTTATTAACATTAACTTCGGATGTTCAATCAGAGTAAATGTTGCTCAGATTTTATTTATTATCACAGGTCTTGCTGTTTACCCTAAAGCTACAAAAGCACTGGGTCTGTAAAAATTTGTCATGAAAGCACCGTATAAACTGCATCAAAAAAACTTGTACGGTGTTTTATCAGCATAAAAATAAGACAATAATTCTATGGCAACACCGCACAAAGATTGTACGGCAAATGTTGTACAAAACTGTCATGCGGGCTTTGTACGGTGTTGCCATATGCAAAAACTTGATGTTCATTTATCTTTTCTACAATTTTTCGTACTTTCAGCATGATTTACTGTTGGAAATTAACTGAAAAAATTATATGGTAAAAATTCTCACATTAAATTATTGTCTATACTGCAAAATCGTGTTATAATATAATGAACAGTCATATAGATAAGGAGCTTCAAAAGAATGTTTACAAAAGATATTGGTATAGATTTAGGTACAGCTAATACCCTTGTATATATGCGTAATAAAGGTATTATAATCAGAGAACCATCTGTTGTTGCTGTAAATACCAGAACTGATAAATGCCGCTATGTCGGCAAGGAGGCTAAGGACGTTATCGGCAGAACTCCTGGTTCAATTGTTGCTGTACGTCCGCTTAAAGACGGCGTTATTGCCGATTTTGATATTGCTACAACCATGCTTCAGGAATTTATCAAAAAAGCTATGAAGGGTACTATTCTAACTAAAGCTAATGTTATAATATGTATCCCTTCAGGTGTTACTGCTGTTGAAAGACGTGCTGTACGGGAATCATGCAAAAAAGCAGGAGCACAAAATGTTTTGATCGTAGAAGAACCTATGGCTGCCGCAATTGGTGCAGGACTTCCTACTACATCACCTACCGGTTGTATGATAGTTGATATCGGCGGCGGTACAAGTGAAGTTGCAGTAGTTTCTCTAGGCGGAATTGTTGCGTCACGTTCAATAAGATGTGCAGGTGATGCATTTGACGCTTCAATAATTAACTTTATAAAAAAGAAGTATAATCTTCTTATAGGTGAACGTACTGCTGAAAATATTAAAATAGAAATCGGTTCGGCTTTTCCAAGTGAAAATGAAGAAACTATGGAAATAAAGGGGCGTAACCTCTTAAATGGTCTGCCTGAAAATATTACCATTTCATCTGCTGAAATAAGAGATGCATTGGTAGAACCTCTTGCAAAGGTAATTGACGCTATAAAAGTCACTCTTGAATCAACTCCGCCTGAGCTTTCGGCTGATATTATTGACCAGGGCATCACTCTTGCAGGCGGCGGTGCTTTATTGAGAGGTCTGGACAAGCTAATAAACCGTGAAACAGGTATGCCTGTTTATATTGCCGAATATCCTCTTGACTGTGTTGCGGAGGGTACAGGAAAAATTCTTGAAAACATTGAACAGTATCAGGACGCTTTGACTGAAAACGTCAAATATTATTAAGGGGGAATCGGTTAATGCACGATTTCTTCAAAAGCTTTAAATTTAAAGTGATACTTACAATGCTTGCGTTTTTAATAGGCATTATGATATTTGCTGTAACAAAAGGCGGATACTCGCTTTCAGGTGTTTCTATTATAAATACTATTACAAAACCTTTTAAAAGCTTTTCAAATGCTGTTGCTGTTAAAATTGAAACAAATCTTGACAAGCTTTCAAATGCAACGGAATATTACAATGAAAATCAGCGATTAAGAGATCAGATCGGCGAACTCAATGAAAAGCTTTCAGACTATGAATCTACAAAGGCTGAACTTGAGGAGCTTCGTAAATTTGTCGGAATCAAGGAAAAGCAGGAAGACCTTATATTGTCTGAACCATGCAAGGTAATTTCATATACAGCTAATGACCCTTTTAAATCATTTACCATTGATAAGGGTTCAAATGACGGAATTAAGCCATATTGCCCTGTTGTTACAGGTGAAGGTCTTATCGGTATAACTATTGAGGTGTCTTCCGAATCATCAGTAGTAAGAACTATTCTCTCACCTGACCTTTCTGTTGCTGCTGTATCTTCAGCTTCAGATGATGCAGGTATTATCGAAGGTTCGATTGCTCTCGCACTGGAAAATAAAACAGAGCTTACTCTTGTTCCAAAGGAAAATAATCTTAAAGAGGGTGAGCTTATGACCACCACAGGTACAAGCGGACTTTTCCCTCATGGCTATTCCATAGGAACCGTAAAAGAATTTGGTCTTGATTCAACAGGGCTTTCCTACTATGCTGTAATTGAACCGTCAGTCCGCATTGACCGTCTGACTTCGGTCATCGTTATTACTGACTTTGACGGAAAGGACGCTTCTTACTATGAAGATTAAAACAACAAAAGAAAAAAGAATATTCATTATTAAAACTGCTTTACGCTGGTTTTTATATTTGGTTTTAATATTCATATGCTTCCTTATTATGTGTTCAGGCACGCACCTTAAACCAATTTTACTTATACCGGCTGCCATATGCATATCAGCCAATACAGGTGAACTGCAATCAGCTGCTGTTGGAATTTTATGCGGATTTCTCATTGATATAAGCTGTAATAAGCTTTTCGGATATAATGCCGTTTTGCTTTGTATATTTTGCGTTGCAGTATCACTTTTGTATTCAAATCTGCTGAGAAACAAGTTTATTAATTCATTTGTTGTAACATCTGTTGTTTCATTTATACATGGACTTCTCGATTTTAATTTTTACTATGATATATGGGGTTATGAGGATTCCGGTCTTATTTTCAGAAATTACACTGTTCCTGTCTGGATTATGACCATTATATCTTCTGTGGTAATATACGGCATCATCACACTTATCAATAAACTTCTTATGCCAAAACCACACCTTAGTATTGAAGAAGCAATTAAAAACTTTGAGGAGTGAGCTTTTTGAAAGGATTTGCTGAACATATAAAATTAGCCCTTACAGTTGCTTTTGTACTTTTGCTTGGAATATTAAGTGCAGTCAGGTTAATGAAAATCCAGATTGTAGGCGATGATGAAATAATCAAAAATCCACAAAGCAACTCAGGGGCATTTGTTTATACAAAAAATATCAAGTCAACACGAGGAGAAATCGTTGATTATAGCGGAAATCCTATTATCTGTAATTCAACGGCATATAATGTGGTTATCGAGAAGGCTCTTTTCCCTGAAGATAATAAAACAGGCAATCGAATTTTACTTGAAACCTATCAAATTCTTCTTAATCATGGGTATGAATTTAAGGACAGTATTCCGATAAGCAAAACTTTTCCTTATGTTTTTCTCCCCGATTCAGATGATGATGCGGCTGAACTTAAATCTTCAATTAATCTGAATGTTTATGCAACCGCAGAAAACTGTATTGACAAAATCATTGACGATTATGACATATCAGACGAGTATTCAGATGATGAAAAAAGAATTATTGCAGGGCTCAGATATGAGTTGATTTTAAAGGACTTTGCCTATTCCAATGATTTTATTTTTGCAGAAAATATAGATATTGAAACTCTTATAGAAATTAAAGAAAAAAGTACAGTTTTAAGAGGCGTAAATGTAGTAGAAGCTGCTGTAAGAGAAATCACACAGGGCGATATTATTCCTCATGAAATCGGAACAGTCGGCCCTATATATGCAGATGAATATGATGAACTTAAACAAAAGGGATATGCACTTAATGATGTAGTCGGAAAAAGCGGAATTGAAAAAGTTATGGAAGAAACTCTCCGTGGCAGCAACGGTCAAGAGGAAATATCAATTCTGAACGGTGCGATAGTTGACGAAAAAACTACTGTTGATACAGTTGAGGGCAAAACAGTAAAAATAACAATCAACAGTGGGTATCAAAAGGAACTGCAAAACATTCTTGTTAATTTTATAAATAACTTTCAGTCCATTAATCAAAATCCAAAGCTGAAAAATATTAAATGCGGTTCTCTTGTTGTTCTTGACGCTAAAACAGGTGCGGTAAGAGGAATGGCAACTGCACCGACCTACAATCTTAATGACTATAAAAAAGACTATGAGAAAATCCTTAATTCTGAAAATTCACCGCTTTTAAACAGAGCTACTTATGGTCTTTACCGTCCGGGTTCAACATTTAAGACGATTACTGCAACTGCCGGACTTAATGAAGGTCTTGTCAACGGTCAGACAAGTTTTTTCTGCGGACAAGATTATAAATATATTGATACTGTAGTTCATTGTACAGGATATCATGGCAACATTTCAGTTGCAAGAGCAATTGAAGTTTCATGTAATATTTACTTCTATGAACTTGCACAGCGTCTTACTATTGATGGTATATCAAAATATGCAACACTCTATGGTCTTGGACAAAATACAGGAATTGAAACAGGCGATGCGGCAGGATACCTTGCTACTCCGGAAGAACATGAACGTCTTGGAATGGAGTGGTATGTAGGTTATGTTTTGCAGGCGGGTATAGGTAATGCTGAATCAGGCGTAACACCTCTGCAAATGGCGTGTGTTGCAAATACTCTAGCCAATAAAGGCGTAAGGTATAAGCCTTTCCTTATTGACGGAATTTATGAATATGGCACAGATAACTGCCTTGAAAAAACCGAAAAAACAATTGCAGAACAAATCCCATTGAATTATGATTATGTGTATGACTACATTGAAGAAGGTATGATTGACGCTTCTCATAATGTTCCTGCAGCTTATTCACTTTCAAATCTCGGATTTGACGTAGCAATCAAAACAGGTACTCCTGAAACAGGCGGAGGCAGAATACAAGACTCATTCTTTATCGGATATGCACCTGTTAATGACCCTGAAATTGCTTTTGCAGGCGTTATCGAGGGCGGTGACTATTCAAAATACATGATAAGAGATCTTATTCTTGCATATCAAAAATATTATGGATTAAATGGTGTAGCTCCAACAGCAGATAAAGATCCTGTTGTAACAGGAACTGCTGCTGTATCAGGTACAGACGTCTCCACTGCTGAAACAACCACAACAGTTCAGACAACAACTGCTCAATAAAAAAACAAGGGAACGCTCAATTTAAAGAGTGTTCCCTTATTTTTAAGCAACACCGCACGAAAACTGTACGGTGTTATAATTTATTCACTTATTCTTCTGCATTCTATATAAAAACGTTTATCTGCTGCATGTCCCATAGAAAAGGTCTTTCTTGGCAATGCACCGTCCTTGATAACTGTAGGGAAAAGCTGATTTTTATTCATGTCAGGAAGAATAAATCCAATGCCGTCATATTTATCAGCAAGCTTTTTAACTGCATCTGTACCATGAATATAGTCAATTTCTCCGCCATTTTCCTTTAAATATGAATCAAGGAACATTTGGAGTGAACCTACCGTAAGATTTGATGATGTATTCTTGATATAAACCTTTTTCTCAGTTCCGCCGCAATAATATATAAATGACTGCTCCTGCGGTTCATCAGTTATTTCAAGTACATTATTCATAGCGTCAATCAGCTTTTCATTATCAACATTACGCACTATTCTGTGTATTGCTTCAAATTCAAGAGCTTTGCTGTGAAGATTTACAATTTCAGCAAGTGCATATCTTGCAGGATGATTTGACATATCTTTATTCGGATTTGCCTTTTTCAAATTCTCATAAAATGTTTTTGCAGTAGCAAGAGAATGATTGCCGTCACCCATTGCAAAAAGAAGTACCGGCATAGTTTCAAGTCCGTATTTCTTATTAAATTTGTCCTTATCACCCAAAGCTGAAAGTGAATCAATTATTTTTCTCTGGACAATTTCATCTATAAGATAGCCTGAAATACTGCCGCCGCCCTGCATAAGCGGAAAATCATAAAGCTTTTTCATTTCAGGCTTATATCCAGACAATGGCTCTATAACGGTATTTTCCTCATCATCAATAAGAATCATTATATGAGGCAGTTCAAGCGGAGCATTCTCCCTTACCTTAATTCTTGGCGGAATACGCTCAATTACAGTAGCTTCAGTTGCTCTTACCTGAGATGTACTGCCCTTTTCAAAGCAATATTCCTCAAGGTCGATGTTTCCGATTATGCCTGCTCTTACAATTCCGTTGCTTTGCACTCTTTCAACGTAAATCATTGCATTCTTATATTCTTCAAAAATATTACTGTTGATATACTCATTCATTTCAGCATGAATTTTTTCAATTCTTTCAGCAACATCAGGTTCTTCAAGGTAAAGCTCAGGAAGAATAAGATTGAGTGTAGACGGCTTATCTCCTACCTTTTTGTAAACCTCATCCCAATATTCAGGCTCACTTGTATACTGGTCACACGCAACAACAGACCAAGTATTCATATCAACGTTTTTTGGAAGTAAAATATTTGCTGAACTAAATGCTGGTTTCATCTGCATAACTCCTTAAATTTTTTTATTTCAATATTAAGCCTTGAAACAGGCAGTCCAACCACATTAAAATAATCGCCGTTTATTTTTTCAACAAGAAGTGAACCCTTGCCCTGAATACCATATCCACCGGCTTTATCAAATGGTTCTCCTGTTGCAATATATTCATCTATTTCATTTTCATCAAGCTTTCTGAAGGTTACATCTGTCACTTCAGAAAAAATCGTTTTTTTCTCTCCAAACTTCAAACAGCAGCCTGTAACTACCTGATGTGTACGATTTGAAAGCATTTTTAGATACTCTTTGCACTGTTCCTTATTAGCAGGTTTACCAAGTATAGTCCCGTCAATAATGACTGTTGTATCACATCCGATTACTATTGAACACGGATACTTTTCCGAAACATCAGATGCCTTTAGCCCGGCAAGAAATTCAGATGCTTTAAATACATCAATATTATCAGGGATATTCTCCTCAGCATCAGATTTTACAATTTGAAATTCATCTGTAATCAAAGCTAATAATTCTTTTCTTCTAGGAGAGCCTGAGGCAAGTATTATTCCCATTAAAACACCTCAAATTATTGTACTAATCGTTAAGTACCGGCATAACAGCAGATGCTGAAAGCTCTGCTTCAAGCTTTTTAGCCTCCGCATAACTCATTTCAGTTGAAATAAATACTTTTTCATCATCAATATTCTTTATCTCACCGTCTGCAATATTTGAAACCTCGGCAGAAACAGGTACTCTGAAATACCACTTAGCCATAAAGTTATCAATGGAATCAATAAAGCTGTCATCATTTGATGATTCCCATGACTGTGAAAACACTGTAATCTTATGCTTTGCACAATCAATTACATCTCCGAGAACAGCACTTGCTGTAGGGAATTTTCCTGCACCCCTGCCATAGAACATTGTCTTATCAAAGCCGTCACCTGTTACAAGAACTGCGTTGAAAACATCACTTACATTTGAGATTATATTGTCAAACGGAACAAGCATAGGCATTACAGCAGGCAGAATTTTGCCATTATCCTGCTTTTTTACAGATGCAATAAGCTTTACACTGTAATTCATATCATCAGCAATTGATACATCTTTAAGGTCAACCTTTGATATTCCTTTAGTAAATACACTTTTTGGATAGACATGCTTTCCGAAAACAAGTGAAGAAATAATGCAGATTTTTCTGCATGCATCATGACCTTCAACATCTGCAGTAGGGTCTTTTTCTGCATAACCAAGCTCCTGAGCAAGTTGCAGTGCTGATTCAAATGACATCTTTTCCTTATACATTTTTGTAAGAATGAAATTTGTTGTACCATTAAGGATACCTGCAACAGCAGTAATTTCATTTCCTGCAAGACACTTATGAAGCGGTCTGATAATCGGAATAGCTCCGCCTACACTTGCCTCAAAGAAGAAATTGCAGTTCTTTTCCTTGGCTATTGCAAGAAGTATGTCGCCTTTTTCTGCAACAAGCTCCTTGTTTGACGTTGCAACGCTCTTTCCTTTTTCAAGGCATGACTTTACAAAAGTAAATGCAGGTTCAACGCCGCCCATACATTCAGCAACAACAGTAACCTCATCATCATTTAAAATGTCATTAAAATCCTTTGTAAATTTATCTGCATAAGGAGAATCAGGAAAATCTCTTAAATCAAGTATATACTTGACATCCATTTCACAGCCTGCTTTTTTCTCGATACTCTGCTTATTCTTATAAAAAAGCTCCACAACACCTGAGCCTACAACACCATGACCTAAAACTGCAAATTTTGACATTAATCATTTCCTCCATTTAACATCATTCTGCGGAAAGCATCTTAACTTCCACAACGCCCTCAATTTCCTGAAGTGAATTAAGGGAGTAAATTTTATCTTTTGATTCACCTGACAATTTAAGCGATATATTTACGGCGGCAACACCGTCAACAGGAATGCTCTGATTAACCGTAAGTATATTTGCTTTCAATTCATGAAGATAGACCAAGACGCTTGACAAAACTCCGGGCTTATCTTTAAGCAGAACATAAAGATTAACAATACTTTGTGTAAGCATTTCCTCATAAGGAAAAACACTATCCTTATATTTATAATAGGCACTTCTTGAAATTCCTATTCTTTTACATGCAGAAGCACAGCTTTTTTCCTCTTTATGTGCCATAAGCTTTTTTACTTCAAGCACCTTACCGAATACCTCAGGCAAAACGGTTGCGTCTACAACTATCAGCTGGGGATTATTTTTCATAAAAATACACCTGCAATATAATATGTAATACTAAGCTTAATTCAGCATATAATTAAGCAGAAGTCGTTATAAAGACTTTAGGCAGTATCGCAAATAAATGCAACATCATACAAATCACGTCATAAACCTGCAAATTTTCCGTCATATTATAGAGTACCACCTAACCACAATTTTCTCACCATACATCATTATGCTTTCAAAAATTATGTGTAATATGTCAAAAAATATATCTGCATTTCTGCCGCACAAGCTTTGTGTGATATTACCTTAAATACGGTTGTCTAAAATAAGTTATGTCACCCTGTATACATTACAAAACAGTCCACCTATGAAATACAGTTGTACATTAAGAGTATACCACCTTACCTCATTTTTGTCAAGTAAAAACCGCCTTTCCAAATCAGAACGGCTATTAGAAATAATAATGAATATATTGAAAATTTTAGGCAACACCGCACAAAGATTGTGTGATGCTGCCTTTATAGCAATTCGGCAAAATACATTGGTGATTACTGTTCACTGCTGAAATGCAAATTAATTCCCGCTTTTTTCGCCTGAGAATGATGCAGTTTTCTTGGAAGCAGATAAAGCTTACCGTCTTTGACAAATTTTGCTCCTGTCTGCTTAAAATAAAAATCCACATGATTTTCCAGGCATTGCTGCCGAAGCTTCAAAATCCATTCATATCTGCAAATTCTTGCATTGATGCCGGACTCACCACCTGCTACAACTTGTGTTATATCTTTGGATAAATACGGCGAAAGATCGATTTGTTCCAATAAAGGTTCACATATAACAGACTTCTTTTTTATAGGTAAATCTCGAAAAATCGGAAGTCGAAAATCTGCTCTGTCCTGATTTTCACATGTACAGCAGATATGAACATTATCGTATCCGCTGCCCCAATCGTCAGGAATGCAATCATAAAAGCGATGTATTCTTTTAGTGATTATAAGAAATTCTGCATCAGAACGCATTTTTATCATTTTCCAACACTCGTCACGCCATTCATCAGCATCCTCAAGAAAAAAATCAGACGTAAAGCATGTATAGATAATTCCGCTGCTGTCAGGCATTAAAGCATACTCACCATTTCTTTTCTTCTTCAAGGGAAGGTCAAAAGTTTTATTTTTGCAGACCTTTGAACTATCCTTATCGTACTTTGAATCAGTCCTATATACATAGCAGTTCATACAGCCTGAACTTATTTTATGACATCCATGCCATGGGTTCCAAATACTATCCATATAATCAGAATAATGACAATGATTTATGGTCTAAATCAAAATAGTTTTCCAGAACAGCTACATAGTACCTGAAACAAGGCTTGCCGTTAAAATAAAGAACATCTCCGCTTTCAGGAACTCCAAAATCAGCAAGATCCTTATCGGAAAGACTTGAAAGCAGTACAGAATCCACCTTTTCTACATTGTATTCAGCTCTCCAGGCATCATTCATATCCTTTATGTAGACAGGTCCTTTTTTCAAATCAAGCTGTTCAAAGATTTCAGGTGCAGGATCAGGAACATAGTAGCCCTTATCATCTTTTGCAAGACTAAACACCGCAAGCTGCTCAGCAGTCAAATCATTAAGATAAATGTCAGTACCCTTGCTCTTTCCGATTGCCTGATACTGTTCATCTGTAAGTCCGCACAATATCAGCTTATCCTCATATGTATAGCCAAGCTTCTTTAGCTGAGCCTGTGAAAGATGAACCACAACCTCGCTTGATATTGCTTCAATCTCTTCTGTAATCTGCTGACGTGTTTTTGTTTCCCATTTAAGTTCCATCGGACTTTTTTCAGGGTCAATAAGCGGACGTTCAAGATATACTATACGCTGCATATTTTTTATATTAAAATCAACATATTTAAATGATTTATCAGCATCATCAGGTTCAACATATACGGCTGTACTGCCGTTTGAACTATCCTTAGTATTTATAACATAGCAGCGATACTTGCCGGAGGGTGAAGCTCCCGAATAAATCTGTTCCTTTTTAGTTGCTGTAACAAAAAGTGAGTTTGCAAGAAAGTAGCCAAGTGAACCGAAAATGTAAAGGAGAAGGAATACAGTTCCCAATGCAGTTTTTATTCCCTCGCCTGCTCCCGAAAGAAGAAAGATCAAAATACCTGTTATTACAATAGGTATTATCAAAAACCACTCTCCGAAATAAAACAAAACTACAGGCAGCATTGCAGGAAGTATTACAAAGCTGGCAATTTTGGTTATAATCTGCTTTCTTGAGTAAAGCATGGCAACAAGTCCGATAAGTGAAATGCCTGTTGTCATCAGGCAGACACCTGCATTTGAATGTACATCAATAGAATAAAAAAGTGAACAATAGCATAAAAAACAAGCCATAAATGCATAAGCTGCACTTAAAAGTGAAACAACTCTTTTTGTCCATATGTTTGCAAAAAACTTTTTCATTATATCCTCCGAGTATTATATTCCAAAGCGTATTCACATAAAATAAATGTGCAAGTATTAAGACAAGACGCTCTGATTATTAATTTAAGGCAAAACCGTTTTTCAAATGTACTCTGCATGGCGAGAAATTTATGTGCAATATGACGTGAAAACTGCAAGTTTATGACATGCAGGGTCTTTGGACATGACTTGTACGATATTACCTTAAAGTTATATTACGCTGTATCTCTTTTATTATATCATCTTTATAATAATGTTACAAGTTTTTTTTGAAATTTTTTCCCGACATTTAAGACGTGCTTTACACAATTAAAAAAATATTATATAATTAATGCATAACCACATTATGAAAGGAAATTTTTATGTCTAAACCACGCCTCAGCTTTCGTCAGGTAATCTTCATGCTGTTATCCATACTTATTATGATACTGATTTTTTACTTTTCTTCTGAAAATGCTGATGATTCCACAACCTCAAGCAACTTCATCGTTGATTTTATAGTAAAAGTATTCTTTCCCAAAATGAATACATATCCAATAAACAAACAAGCAGACTTACTTGATACTATTGAATTTGCCATTAGGAAAGCCGCACACTTTTCTATATATGCAGCTCTTGGATTCTGTATATCAGGAACATTCAGAAAATTCAAATTAAAGTCAAAGAATACGCTGATTACAGTTTTAAGCTGCTTTATTTATGCATGCTCCGACGAATTTCATCAATCATTCAGTCCGGGCAGAGCACCTGCTTTCAGAGATGTTATGATTGATACCTGCGGCGGATTTTTCGGTATCATCTGCTTTTCTTTAATTGTCACTGTATTCAGAAAAATTCACAATCATAAAGCTGCATAATAAGGAAATACCGCACAATAATTGTGCGGTATTTCTATATACTTACCTTTTCAGCAAACGTTTTACTGTAACCACAATATACTCGTAATTTATCGCAAGCACAAACAGGAACCCGAAGAAAAGCATAAACTGATAATATGCCGGCTGGTATATAATTAAAACAGACATTCCTAATAATGACAGCATATTTATAATGAACGACGCATGATTTATCTTAAACGGTACATAGCGTCTTGCGTCTACAACTCTTATTAAATAACATGTAAGATAGCTCAGAAGTGTTGCTACTGACGCACCTTGTATTCCATAACGTCCAATTAAAACAAAATTAAGAACAATGTTTACAACGCTTGCAGCAAGACTTGTCCAGAATGAATTTACAGTATGGCGTGTTGCCGTATAAATACTGCTGAAAAACTGATTAAGGCACATTAATATAACTCCGACTACAAGAAGCGGTGTGTATATGTATACCTCACCATATTCAGCGTAATTTGAAGTATTTACAGGGGTAATAATCTTAACCGCTGCTATAACAAATGCTGATGAAACATATAAAATAGCCTGATATGCTGAATAAACTCTCTCATAAAATTCATTTCTGTCACTTGAATCGTTCTCGGTAATTGCCGACATATTCCAAGCCTGAAAGAATATCGTTGAAACCATTGATATAAGGTTAGGAACCTTAGTTGCATATCCATACAAACCTGCTGCTGCCTGTCCAAGCTGAACTGTATCACTATGCATATAACGTATAAAAAGTCTGTCTGAAAAACCTGTTATAACCCACATTAATATGGTCGGAATAAGCGGAAGCGAAAACCGCAGCATAACTCTTGAAAGTTCCTTATTAAAATAGTTTATTTTAAGATACTTCCATAATCCTGCTGTTACAAAAAGAAAAACAGCAGAAAAAAAGTCTGATAAAATTACTGAAAGCATAAATCCGCTGACGCCTAATTTAAAATGAGCTATAAAAACAATATTTAACAGGAACAATACAAGTGTTGTAAGTATACCATCAAACGAAAACAGTTTTACAAGTCCCCTTGCCCTTACAAACTGAGAACAAAGTGACCTGAATGCCGAGGTGCAGACGTAAACAAGGAGCAAAACAGTATATCCGTTCACAAAGCTGAGAAAATGAAACAGAGGTGAAAAAACAAGCATCGAGATAAGTCCAAGACCGCAAAGACACGTTGCAGATGTAAAAACCTCACGCTTATCATAATTATTGTCAAGTCCGTACCGTATAATCGCCTCTGTTATAGAAAGAGTAAATATCGGCAGCAGAAAATTTGCCGTTATTTCTAGCAATTCCTTAGTACTGCTGTCCGAAGGACTTAGATATTTTGAATAGAGATAGGAAAGAAGATATACAAGAATTTTTGAGCCGAAATTTCCTACTGCAAAAATAAATGTATTCATTGCAAGTTTTTTATATTTATTCATTTCAACACTCCAGATTATATGATATGTAATTTTTATTATACCACATTTTTACATGGTTGTCAGCAAAAAATAAAAATTTAATATACAAAAAATCCCCAACCAAATCAGAGAAAATCATTGGTCAGGGATTTTTTAAAATACAACACAGTTTTAGGAAAGAATTTGTGTTATATTATGTTGTGCTGCTGCTTTTTTCTGTGCAGGCAAGAGTTACATTTGCAACACCTACTGCCCAGACTGAATTATAGTTCGGACATGTAACTGTTACAGGATAGGTAAAGGACGGTGATACATTTTTGCAGTCAAGCAGATTAACGTCAACCACAATGTCCTTTGTTGTGATTTTGGCAATCTCATCAGCAGGACCTACCAAAACTACATTAAGACTGCTTGTTATTACCTTAAAATCATAGTTTGCAGGAGCGTTGCTGATTGAAAAATCAGTTGCAATAAGTTCCTTTTTGTCAAGGTTTGAAGAATCAAGACTTACTGTTACGGTTTCAAGGTTTGACTGATTAATAAAGTCCTTAGTATCAATTCTGAACGTTTTTGTATAATCCAGATCAAGCTCTGAAAGCAGTATTTTTCCAACCTCAAGTGTATCAGGGAACTCACTCAGCGAGCTTGTTTGTGATGCAAGAGTTATCTTGTCTGTTGACCAGTTGAGCTTAATTGCAGAATCATCAAAATTAGACGGCTTTTTGGATATTTCTACTGACAAATCAAGAGTTTTCTGCGTCAGAACAGGAATATTAATAGTTATATTCGTTGCTTCAATGTCAAGCGAGCTGTTATCAATAATTGCACCTGAACCGTTATAAAGCTTTATTTCATCACAGGCAAAGCTGTAACTGCTGTTAAGCTTATCTGTTTTATTTGTAACTGCGGCACATGTTGCAATCTGGTCAAGCTGTGCGGAAGGACCTTTGATTTTTATTGTTTTTGGTTCACATGAAACTGCATCTCGTGTTTTTCCTTCCTCAAAGGTAATGTTCGGATATTCAGCCACAAGCTCAAATTCACGTGTTTCAATTTTATCAAATACAACCGATGCCGAATCGGGAGTTACTTTGTTGACCTTAAAATCCACTCCTGATTTATTTTCAATTTTTATGGACAGTTTTTTTGTTCCCGGAACAAGAACATTATCAACATCAAGCTTTGCAACAATATCATCTTTAGTCAGATTGCCTATCTGCGAACGGTCGCCCTCTATCTGAACATTGATTTTATCCACATCACATGAAATAACCTCAAGTCCGTTTTCGTCAGCAGAGGTTTGTGATATATCAAGGCTAAGATTAATATTGTTAATGGTTTTCGGTGTGGACGGATATATGGTAATCGAGATTACAAACCAAGCAATTATTGCAATGATAAACGAATATATTGCTATGGATAAATTATTTGTTATCGACCTTAGAAATTTTCGCTTTATAATTGAAATAAGTTTCACTTTCTATTCCTCCTTTTCAGCTTTGGAGAAGCAGAATCCTTTGATGAAATAACACCCTCAGATGCTTTTTCTATCAGTTCGCCAACAAGAAACTTTTTCAGCTTTTCATGTGTATAATCTCTTGTAAGAACGCCGTCAACCGCAATTGAAATCTGACCTGTTTCTTCGGAAACCACAATTACAATTGCATCTGAATTTTCACTCATTCCGATAGCAGCCCTATGACGAGAACCAAGCTTTTTGTTGACAAGCTCCTCCTTCTGAGGCTTTGGAAGAAAGCAGGCTGCTGCAAGAATTATTCCGTCACGCATAATAACTGCACCATCATGCAGAGGTGTTTTCGGATAAAATATGTTTCCAAAAATCTCCTTGCTTGGTTTTGCATTTAAAATAGTTCCTGTTTCAATCTGTTCGCCTAATCTTACCTGTCTTTCAACAACAATTAAAGCTCCCGTACATGTGGCGGACAGCTCAACGCAGGAATCACATATAGCCTGAATTGCACTGTTCCATTTTGTTTCAAGGTCTGATTTTGTTTCTCCGAACCCCAGAATGCTCAATCCCATTTTTGTTCTTCCAACCTTTTCCAAGGCTCGCCTTAATTCAGGCTGGAATAAAATCAGAAGTGCAATAAGCCCTACATCAAGAGCCTGCTTTATTATGTAAGTAATTGATTTAAGCTCGACATACTTAGCCACCACATATGCTATAACAAGAAGTACAATACCTTTCATAAGCTGACCTGCACGAGTTTCTCTTATGAGCTTCAACAGAAGGTAAACAATATAGGTCAACAGCAATATATCAATAAAATCAACAACGCCCATTGTCTTTACAACGCTGAACAAAGAATCCTTAATATCCTGAAACGACATTTAACGGCACATCCTCTCTTTATAATAGTTCTACACGCAATACACCTATTCATGATGTGTCTTTATATTTTTATGTATGAGGGCATACACCCTCACTGCGTATATAATAATTGTACCACAAATACAAATAATTTCAATAGTTTTCACAAACTTTTTTAAAAGTTTGTTTTTCTTATCACCTGAATAAGCCTTAAAGTGTCTTTTTCCGTACTGAATACAGACGGTGAAAATCTAATTGTACCATTCTCTGTTCCAATGCTTGCATGAGCAAGTGCTGCACAATGATAACCTGCTCTAAGGCAAAATCCCTGTTCAGCAAATTTCTGTGCGGCTGCCTCAGGCATTACTCCAACAATGTTGAATGAAACAATAGGCACATACTGACATTCCGGATTTCTGTAAATTATAATATTCTTTTCTTTTTTCAGTTCTCTTATAAAAAGCTCACATAAAGCTGTTTCATGCCGATAAATTTTTCCTATACCTACTTTTTTCACAAATTCTATTCCTGATTTAACCGACATTGCACCTATAATATTTAAAGTTCCGCTTTCAAGACTATCAGGAAGAAAATCAGGCTGGTGCAGACTTGATGATGCACTTCCCGTACCGCCCTCTATAATCGGGTGGATTTTGTACTTTCCGTCTGATATAAGAAGTCCTGTGCCTGTTATTCCATAAAGTCCCTTGTGACCGGCAGTACAAATAATGTTTATGCCGTCAGAAAGCTTCAGCTCCATAACTCCGCAAGCCTGTGCCGCATCAACAATAAAGCAGATGTTATGTTCACTGCAAATCTGTGCAAGTTCCTTTATTGGAAGAATCTGACCTGTAACATTGCTTGCGGCAGTACAGACAATTGCCTTTGTATCAGGACGAATCAGCCTTTTAAAACTGTCTATTGTTTTATTGTCATTAAAATAAACATCGGCAATTGAAAGCTTGACTTTATTATCCAATGCCAAAGCAGCAGCAGGTCTTGCTGCTGAATTATGCTCCATTGAACTTATGATTATATGTCCGCCGTTATAAAGTATTCCTTTAATCGCCATATTCAATGCCGCCGTACAGTTCAGCGTAAAAACTATATTTTCAGGTTCAGCACCAAAAAACTCCGCAGCCGCTTCACGAGCTGAAAAAACTGCTTCTGAGGTTCTCATTGCAAGCTGATGTCCTCCCCTGCCTGCATTTCCTCCGTATTTTTCAACCGCTTCATTAACTGCCCTTCTTACTTCCTTTGGCTTTGGATAAGTTGTTGCTGCATTATCAAAATTAACAATCATTTTATTAGTTCACCTCATTTCTGAGGTTATTGAACGGAATAGAATAACTATCCAATATTGACTGAATTTCGCCGCAATTTCCCTCAATAACAAGTGAATAGCCGCAGCCCTCATCAGATAATGGTTCAGTACGTTTAATTGTGCAGTTATACCCTCTTGTCTTCAGAAGCTTTTGTGCCTTTACAGCATAAGTGTACGAAGGCATTGCTGCATTGCAGTTTTTCATTATATCACCCCTGACGTATAACATGGTACACTTTATTATATGAGCATTACAGATAATAGTTACTGCTTATTTACAGTATGTTTTTAACTTTTATTCAACTAATTAATATATAATACATTATTAAGAGTTTTTTGAATTATATATATATAAATTATAAACAAAAGATTACATATAATTATAGACACTTTACCTAAATTCATAATTTATTCTTATTTGTAATAAAATTGTAATTATTTGGTAATGGTTCTGTAATTTATTTTTCTGTAAATCATGTATAATAGAAATAGATATTATAGGTGTCAAACCATGAAAGGAAGATTGATAATAATGTTTAAGAGTAAACTTAAAAGAATCAAGTCTGTTGTTTTAAGCGGATTGGTTGCTATCACTGCTGTAGCTCCCTCATTTACAAGCTTCACAGCTCCTCTCACAACTAATGCTGCTTCCAGCGACAACTATGCAAAACTCCTTCAGTATTCCCTTTTTTTCTATGACGCTAATATGTGCGGCTCTAAGGTAAGTGAAACTTCACTTCTTTCCTGGAGAGGCGACTGTCATACAAGCGATGAAGTTGACGGCGGATACCACGATGCCGGTGACCATGCTATGTTTGGTTTGCCACAGGGTTACACTGCTTCAACTATCGGTTGGGCATACTACGAGTTCAAGGACTCCTTTGATTCAAACGGTCAGACTGCACATTTCAAAACAATTGCTGACTATTTCTCAAAATTCTTCAGAGATTGTACAGTTCTTTCAGGTGATTCTGTTTCAAAATTCTGTATTCAGAAAGGTATAGGAAATACAGACCACGCTTACTGGGGACCTCCGGAAACTCAGGGTGACAGAGGCGGATGTGACTGGAGATCATCAGGCTGCGGTGATATTGCTGCTGAATATGCAGCTGCTCTCGCTGTAAACTACATAAACTTCGGCAATGCAGACGACCTTAAATATGCTAAGGCTCTTTATAAATATGCTAAGAACAATGCATCAGTTTCCACAGGTGACTGCACAGGATTTTATAAATCAGATAGCGTAACCGATGATATCGCATGGGCAGCAGGCTGGCTCTATCTTGCAACAAATGATGCATCATACAAAAGCGATTTAACAAACGGCAGCGGTGCTGTTTACTACACACACTGCTGGGATAACGTATCTCTCGGTGCTGCTTGCCTCAAGGGTGAAATCACAGGCGACTGGTCAGGTGCTAACGGCTACCTCAGCGGAAACTGCAATGGTTCAAACTATCTTCTTATAGACGCTTGGGGTTCTGCTCGTCATAATGCTACAACACAGTTTGCTGCATTGGTTGCTACAAAGCATGGTGCAGGAGATTACAGCTCATGGGCTAAGGGACAGATGAACTATCTCCTCGGCAGCAACCCTGCAAATACATGCTTCGTTGTCGGCTTTGCTGATAATTCAGCTAAAAAGCCTCACCATAGAGCTTGCTCAGGAACATCTGACGCTAATGACGAATCACCATCAAAGTACACTCTCGTAGGTGCTTTGGTAGGCGGCCCTACAGATGCAGGCGGCTCATATCAGGATAAGAGAGCTGACTATCAGGCTAACGAGGTTGCAATTGACTATAATGCTGGTCTTGTTGGTGCTGCAGCAGGTCTTTACTCAGTTTACAAAACAGGTACTGTTGATTCAAGTATAGTAGGTGCCAAAAACAATGGTTCAGGTTCTGTAGTTACAAAGCCAAGTGTAACAACTACTACATCTCCAAGAGTTACAGAGCCAATCGTAACAACCACAAAGAAGCCTCAGAATCCTTCAACAGGTGACGGCAAATACACAATTACTCCAAACAAGAAAATCGTTTACAGTCAGCTTCCTGAAGATGATAGAATGATCGGCTTTGACTGGGCTGATTTCGATATTCCGGCAGGCGAAAAGGTTACTAAGGTAGAAGTTAACGTTTCTGCTTCATCAACAATCGGCAAGTGGCAGGGTGCATTTGGTTCTTCAACAAGTGTTTCTCCTGATTACTGGACACAGAGTGATGAAATGGAACAGAAAATCAATGGTACATCAGGTACAATCACATGGAACATTGACAGTGCCACATCTGAAATAATCCAGACTCTTTACGGCGGACAGCTTAAATTCGGTATCTGGTGGGTTGACTGCGGTACATTCACAATCGACTCAATTACTGCATACACAGGTTCAGGCTCTTCAACAGTTACTACTGCAAAAACTACTTCTCCATCTTCAAGAGTAACTACAACAAAAACAACAACTCAGAAACCTTCAAGCGGAGATTCAGGTGTTTATGTCATTGAACCAAACGAAAAGATTGTTTACAGCCAGCTTCCTGAAAGTGACAAGATGATCGGTTGGGAATGGTCTGAATTTGGTATTCCAACCGGTGAAAAGGTTAAGAAGGTTGAAATAAACATTTCTGCTTCATCAACAATCGGCAAATGGCAGGGTGCTTTCGGTTCTTCAACAAGCGTTTCTCCTGACTACTGGACACAGAGTGACGAAATGGAACAGACAATCAACGGCAAATCAGGTGCAATTACTTGGAACATTGACAGTGCTACATCTGAAATAATCCAGACTCTCTACGGCGGTGAGCTTAAGTTTGGTATCTGGTGGATTGACTGCGGTACATTTACAATCGACTCTATCAAGGTTTACACAGACGGCAGCAGTTCTTCTGCTACAACAACCAAGAAAACAACTACTACAACAAAAGCAACAACTACAAAAACAACCACATCAAGAACAACTACTACGAAGGCTACTACAACTATAACAACTCCTTCAATCAGTGTTACATTGTCAGGTGACGTAAACTGCGATAACAGAGTTGACGTTTCTGATGCAGTTCTCCTTAAATGTTATCTCCTTGACTCAACAAAATATCCTATCTCTGCACAGGGTAAGGCAAATGCTGATGTTCACGGAAATAACGGACTGAATGCTCAGGACGCTGTAACAATTCAGAAATATGTTATCAGACTTATAAACAGTCTTCCGGTTTAAGTTTAACCAAACAAAAAATAAAAGGCAGTTCAATTTGAACTGCCTTTAGTTTTTATCCCCTATGGTTTTGTTTATATACTTGGTTTTCAATTTTGAATAAAGAATTTTTTGCTCGCTGTAAAGTCCCTGATATCCTGAAAGCATATAGCTTATCGAGCATGATAATGCATAAAAAGCTATCCCCTCACTTCCGAAAAGCTCCAGACTTAACAGCAAAGAAGCAATAGGACAATTAGTTACTCCGCAAAACAAGGAAATCATGCCTATTGATGCACCTAAAGAACAGTTCAGCCCCGATAAGTCTGCAATAACGCTTCCGAATGTTGACCCGACAAAAAACACAGGGACTATCTCTCCGCCTTTAAATCCTGCACATAATGTTAATGCAGTAAACAGCAGCTTTAATGCAAATGCCTCCGGTTTTGCAGGTTCAGTAAATGATGCTGTTATGATTCTGCCGCCTGCACCATTATAATCAAATGTCCCAATTATAAAAGTCAGACTTGCTACTATTGCACCGCCAATGACAGCTCTTAAAGTCTGATTTTTAATTTTCTGATAAGCTTTGGACGTATATTTCATTACTGTACAGAAAATGTTGCTGAGCAATGCACAAAGTACAGCCAATCCTATAATCTTTATGTACACACCTGCTGTATGTTCAGGAAAAACAACACTCATTTTAAGCGTTCCAACATTAAATCTGTTTGAAAATTCATTTGCTATAAGTGAAGATACTACACAGGCAACAATGGCAGAATAATGAAATATTCCGATACTTATTACCTCCATGGCAAAAAAGGCTGCTGCTACGGGAGTTCCAAAAAGTGCCGAAAAAGCTGCACTCATTCCACTCATTGTAAGTATTCGCTTATCGTCCTCATCAAGCCTGAGCATTCTGCCAAGCTGTGAGCCTATACTGCCGCCGATTTGAAGTGCCGCACCTTCCCTGCCGCTTGAACCTCCAAATAAATGCGTTATTACAGATGCAACGTAAATGCTTACAGTATGTTTAAGTCCCATTTTTTCGTTATCCCTTACCGCAAGAAGAACAAGATTTGTTCCTTTGTCTTTCGGATAGCCCATTGCATTGTAAAAATAAATTATTGCAGCTCCCGCTAATGGCAAAAACAATATGATCCAAGAATGATTTTCACGAAAAAATGTTGCTGACTCTATGCAGTAATAAAATGACGTTCCCACAGCTCCAAGAATAATTCCCATAAGAAATCCGAGAATTATCCATTTGAAAAAGCCTTTTATTACTTCTATGTAAGTTTTCCTGATTTGATTATCAAGCTTTAAAAAATACTCATTCATAATTAACTAAGACTTACAGGCAAGCCGTTTATCTCAATATTCGGATCATCTAAGTCTATGAGCAAACAGCGTCTGCCGTTAATAACACTTGTTCTTACCTTTTCAGCAGCTGAAGGTTTTATATTAACCGTAATTCCGGGAGATGTAAGAACGGTTTTGCTTTCCACAAGATTTGACGCTGTAAGAGGTGCTTTTCCACAGGAGCTTTCATAAACGGTTTCAAGTGCCACGAGTTTTTCGTTTGGAACACCTACCTCTGACAGTATATTATGAAGCTTTTTATCGTCAATAACCGTAACATCTGTTTCGTTTTTGTTTTCTTCAACAACCTCCTGAATTTTCTCATTGACAGTTCTTATTAAAGTATAGTCAAGGTCATCTCCGACAACGCTTTTTAATATTGACTGAAAGTTTGCCTTTTCATTTTCTGCCGACATAACAAATGTACATCCCAGTATATTTTCAATAATTGAAATATTAGGCTTGCCTGCATTTTTTGTATAGTACATTACATGATTTACGTCTGTACTCCTGTTGCTGAAAACAGGATAAAGGAAGCCGTCTGACGGTGCTTTGCTTATAATAAGCTCTGTATTTACTTTTTTTGTGATTTCATTATTGAACGAATCAAACACAAAGCCGTCATTTCCAGTATTCACAGGACAGATTGCCGTAAGCAGATATCTGTATATTTCATCTGCGTCCTCACTGTATTCATCAGTTTTATTTTTAGACCTTATGGTATAGCTGCAATATGCTGTAATAACCGTAAAAGGTCCTTCATATGCTATATTATTCGCTATCATATTCAGGAAGTTTTCAACAGGTTCTTCATCTTTAAGCTCGGATTTAAGAAGCTTATAAAGAATATCCTGACCATTGCCCTCTTCATATGCCTCGTTTGGAAATTCATATTCGATAAATGATTTTCCTACATTTGTATTCAAAACTCTTTTAAGAGTTTCCTCATACACAGCGTGTTCCTCTCCGGGCATGGTAATACATGACGTTATATTGTGATAACGAAGGTTTTTTTCAGCATCAATAAATCCCGTAAGGATTCTTTCCATGATAAAAAAACCGCTTTTGTCTGAAAAATTCTTTTTTATCTCTGCTGTTTCCTTTTTATTCATCTTCTTCTCTCCTTAAATATATTTTTAGGGCAATACCGTATAATCAACAGTTTTATCTGTAACATGCTAATTAATTATATACCATTAATTTAAATTTTTCAAGTGGCTTTTTTATCGACAAATATAAAAAAATTTCATGTTCTTATTGACTTATTTCCTTTAAAAGAGTATAATATTATTGTATGATATTATCAAAATATGAAACAATAAATTTATTTTGGAGGTTTTCTTAACAATGAGCAGAGTTTACAATTTTAGTGCTGGTCCTGCAGTACTCCCGGAAGAAGTGCTTAAAGAAGCAGCAGACGAAATGCTTGATTACAAGGGTACAGGTATGTCCGTTATGGAGATGTCACATCGTTCAAAGGCTTATGATACAATTATCAAGGAAGCTGAACAGGATCTCCGTGACCTCATGAATATCCCTGATAACTATAAGGTTTTATTCCTTCAAGGCGGTGCTTCACAGCAGTTTGCAGCTGTTCCTATGAACCTTATGAAGAACAAAAAGGCTGCTTACATAATCACAGGTCAGTGGGCTAAGAAAGCTTATCAGGAAGCTAAAATTTACGGTGACGCTGTTGCTGTTGCTTCATCAGCTGACAAGACTTTCTCTTACATTCCTGATTGCTCAGACCTTGATATTCCGGAAGATGCTGATTACGTTTACATTTGTGAAAACAACACAATCTACGGTACAAAGTTCAAGACTCTTCCTAACACAAAGGGTAAGGATCTTGTTGCTGACGTTTCATCATGTTTCCTTTCAGAACCTGTTGACGTTACAAAATATGGTGTAATTTACGGCGGTGTTCAGAAGAACGTTGGTCCTGCAGGTGTTGTTATTTCAATTATTCGTGAAGACCTTATTCGTGATGATGTTCTTGAGGGTACTCCTACCATGCTCAAGTGGAAAACTCAGGCTGATGCCGATTCACTTTACAACACACCTCCATGTTATGGTATTTATATTTGCGGCAAGGTATTCAAGTGGATTAAGAAAATGGGCGGTCTTGAAGCTATGAAGGCTCTTAACGAAAAGAAAGCTGCTATCCTCTATGATTTCCTTGATCAGAGCAAACTCTTCAAGGGTACTGTTGAAGTTAAGGACAGATCCCTCATGAACGTTCCTTTCGTTACAGGAAATGAAGAGCTTGACGCTAAGTTTGTTAAGGAAGCTAAGGCTGCCGGTCTTGAAAACCTCAAGGGACACAGAACTGTCGGCGGTATGAGAGCTTCTATTTACAATGCTATGCCAATCGAAGGTGTTGAAAAGCTCGTTGAGTTTATGAAGAAGTTTGAAGAAGAAAACGCTTAATCTCCCATTATTATAATTGAAAGAGGTAATTATAATGTACAATATTCAGACATTGAATAAGATTTCTGCTGTAGGTACAGATATTTTTGATAAAACTAAGTATGCTATTTCCGATGCTCCTGAAAACCCTGATGCAATCATGGTTCGTTCAGCTAAAATGCACGACATGACATTCGGCAGCAATCTTCTTGCAATTGCAAGAGCCGGTGCAGGCGTTAACAATATTCCTGTTGAACGCTGTGCGGAAGAAGGTATTTGCGTATTCAATACTCCGGGTGCTAACTCAAATGCTGTTAAGGAGCTTGCTATCTGTGCTCTCCTTCTTGCATCAAGAAAAATTACAGAGGCTGCTGCATGGGCTGCTTCACTCAAGGGTACTGAAGATGCTCCAAAGACTGTTGAGGGCGGCAAGAGCAAGTTTGCAGGTCCTGAAATTATGGGTAAGACACTTGGTATTATCGGTCTTGGTGCTATCGGCGGTAAAATTGCAAATGCTGCTGTTGCACTTGGAATGAACGTAATCGGATTTGACCCATACCTTTCAGTAAATGCTGCACTTCACCTTGACCCTTCTGTTAAGGTTGTTACTGAAATCAATGATATTTACAAGAACAGTGATTACATTTCAATTCACGTTCCTTACACTCCTGACACAAAAAATACGATTGACTCAGAGCAGATTGCTATGATGAAAGACGGTGTTCGTCTTATCAATCTTGCAAGAGGTGAACTTATTAACAGTGAAGCTGTTATTAAGGCAATTGCTGACGGTAAAGTTGCTAAATATGTTACCGACTTTGCTGATGATATTGTTCTTGGTGAAGAAAATGTAATAGTTCTTCCTCATCTTGGTGCTTCAACACCTGAAAGTGAAGACAATTGTGCTATTATGGCTGCAAATGAACTCATTGATTACATTGAAAACGGTAATATCAAAAATAGTGTAAACCTTCCAAATGCTTCAATGAATGCTGTTGGCACTAAGGTTTGCGTTATTCACAAAAACGTTCCTGCACTTATTGCTGCAATGACTTCTGAAGTTGGCAATGCAGGTCTTAACATCGAAAACATGGTTAATGCAAGCAAAAAGGATTTTGCTTACACTATGATGGACGTTATCGGTGATGTTAATGATTCTATTGTAAATGCAATAACTGCTATTGACGGTGTTATCAAAGTTAGAGTTATTAAGTAAAGCATTATTTAATGTTTATAATCTATAATGAAATAAGCAGCTGAAAAAACAGCTGCTTATTTTTATGATTTCTCTCTGAATTATTTTAAATCACTTTTTATGATTTTTTATTTATTAGAAATTGCTTATATAATCTGATAATAATTTTAAAATTCATATGTTTTAATATACAAAAATATATCCAAGATAAAACATCTTGGATATATTTTGAAATTATTCGATATGGTTGGGGTGGAAGGATTTGAAACATAAGGAGATTTTTTTGTTTTTATGCTATAATTTTTATGGATTAATTTCCAAAACACAACTTGGAGGTAGAAAATGAAATTTATAGCACAAAAAGAGAAAGACTTAAATGTACTGGAATATATGCGTAGTATTAGTAATATTCAGAAGTACGAACCGATGAAAACAACACTTGCTGAGTGGTGCGAGTATTGGTTAGAAACTAGAGCCAATAACATAAAAGACTCAACTCGTTGCTCGTACGAAAATGTCATAAATAATCATATCAAACGTGTTTTCAAAAAAATGAAACTTGAAGACGTAACGCAAGAAGATGTGCAACTTTTCATAAACAGCCTGATAATAGGTTATCAACTACAAGAACCATTAAAACCTAAAACAATAAAAAACATTCATGGCGTATTACATAAAGCTTTGAGTGTGGCTGTTAATCAACACTGTGTATCTAATAATGTTGCTGAAGGTATTGTACTACCACAAATTGAAAGAAAATCACCAAATCCATTGACAGATGTACAGTTAGCCCAATTTGTGAATAGAATAAAATTTCATGAAAAACGTGATATATTTTTATTTGCACTTCTAACTGGATTACGTGAATCTGAAATTATAGGTTTAACAATTGATTGTTTTAATAATGAGGAAAATACACTAAATGTATATAGGCAACTCAATTATAATAATAGGAAACACATCTATGAATTCACATCACTGAAAAACAGTAAATCAAGAGTTTTAAGTTTAACACAACAGGCACATGACATTCTTGAAAGGCTCTGTTCAGATACCTCTACATATAATATAGATAATTTCATCTTTAAAAACAGAAACAATAAGCATTTTACTCCCGCTGCGTTATACAATTCATTGAAAAAAGTAGTGAAGTCTATAGGATATCCAAAAGTAACTTTTCATGACTTACGCCATACACACGCTGTACTATCCTTGAAAGCAGGAATGGATATAAAAACGCTTCAGTATAATTTAGGTCATTATTCTGCTGCTTTTACACTTGATGTATATGGTCATTGCCTAAACGAAATGCAAATACATGGGGCTGAACAGCTGAGTAATTATATGAAAAAATTTGAATAAGGTTATCATTCCTGAAGAAGGAATTGAATAACACATAAGAAAGCGGTTGCAAACGCAAAGGACGGTAAGCCTTCACCGTCCTTTTCTTATGTCATAAAAAAGAAGGCAAATAAAAAAGCACAAAAGAGTACGAAAGGAAGGCAAGTTAATATGAAATCAATAGCTTTTTTCAACAACAAAGGCGGAGTTGCAAAAACCACTACGGTGATTAATGTAGGATATATACTTGCAGAAGTATATTTAAGAAAAGTCCTCATAATTGATTGTGACGGACAGCAGAATGCTTCACGTTTTTTGGCAGATGAAATCAAAGAGGTGGGAATAGAAAAAGCATTAACAGATGCATCCGTATCTCCACGCAGTTCTATTTCTAAAACACGATATAAGAATATGGATATACTTACATCGACATCATCCATGAACAGCAGTTCAGAGATATTCAAGGAATTGAGTACAGATATACAAAAAAGCAATTTGAGAAAATTGAATGAATACTGGAAAGACGAATATGATTACATATTAATCGATATGCCGCCTGCACTTAACTATCTCACAGAAAGCATAATAAGTACAACAGACGGGGTAATAGTTCCTGTGGAGCTTGGAACATTTGCTATTCAGGGAATAGCCGCTGTTACTGATACAATAAATAAAGTCGGAGCATCCTTTACAGGATGCTTTATTTCTAAATATGATAAGAATAACAAAACGGAACATGAGCTTAAAGAACTGCTTATAAGCTCATTGGGAGGGAAAGTTTTTAAAACAATTATACCTCAAAGCTACATAATAAAAAACAGTCAGAACTTTAAATTGACAGCATATGAATATATGCGTTGGCTTACTCCTGCAAAAAGATATGTGGAGCTTACAGAAGAAATAATCAGAAAGGTTGATTGAAATGGCAAGAAAATTTGAGATTGATACATCAATAGCAGCAAACATTAAGTCAGCTGCTTCCGACAGTTTCAAGGACAATATAAAAATGATTGCAGTTTCAAAAATACAGCCGTCAATAGAAAACTTTTATTCAATCAGTGAGATTGAAATGCTTGCAGACGATATAGAACGTCAAGGCTTAAAGCATAATCTTGTTGTGTGTGAGAATAAAGATAAGCCTGATACATATTTTTTGAAAAGTGGTCACAGAAGATTTACAGCAATACAATATCTCATATCAGAAAACAGATACAATTCAGGATTTGTTCCATGTCTTATTGACGGAATAAAAACAAAAGCAGAAAATATGCTTGATATTATTATGCTGAATGCGACAACAAGAATAATGAGTGATGCAGAAAATTTTAAGCAGTATGAAATACTCAAGGACACAATTGACGAGTTGAATAAGGAGGGCAAAAAAGTCAAAGGACGTTTAAGGGAAAAGGTTGCAGCAATGCTTGATATTTCCCCTGCACAAGTCGGTAAAATAGAAAATATAAAGCATAATGCAATATCAGAAATACAGGATGCGGTTGAGAATGGCAATATGTCAATTGCAACAGCTGATTGCATAGCAAAGCTGACTGAAACACAGCAGCAGGAAATAATAAATGAAAAGGATATTTCCCGAATTACAACCAAAGACGTTAAAAAACAAACTTTTTCTGATATACCTGCACGGATTAATAAAAGTCACAGCGTTATAAATGAAAAAGCCAATAATGATGATTACCGCAGAATTCTTTTAGAACTTGCAGATGACTTTACAGAAAAAATTTCAAGAGCATCTTCAAGGTCGGATATGAACAATGCGGTTAATTTTTTTAAAACGCAAATAAGCAAAATTAAAACGGAGGTTGAATAAAATGGCAAAGCTTACATTGGAACAGCGTATCACAAAAGTTCATGAAGCAATTGCAAAAGAAGAAAAAATAATTGAATGCAGCAAAGAAAAAATCAAGTCTTTAAATTCTGAACTCAAATCACTTAAAGCTGAAAAAGAAAAGATATTCGCCAATGAGGTTCTTAAGCTTCTTAAAGAAAAAGGCATAAATCAAGAGGAATTTCTTTCAGACCTTAAATCTTCATCGGACCGCAGGGAAAGCAATTCTTTTTCTCCAAATGAAGAAAAAAAGGTTGAAGAAGGCTCGGCAGATATTTCAACAGTCAACAGATTTTAAGCTGTTGAGTAAATAAAAAATTCTTCGCCTTGGAGAAGATAAAGGTGAGCATAGCGATTTAAAACAGCTGTTACTTTTCAGTTGTTTAGGGTATTAGGGAATTTTCCCTAACAAGCCGAATGATGTACGGACATGTACGTACTCATTCTGTGCTTGCCACCCTGTGATTTTCTGCGAAAATCACAGGACGATTTTTAGACAAACAAAGGGGTGATTTATTTGGAAGAATTAAAAACGAAACGTTTGGAAATAAGACTTACTCCATTGGAGAAAGAAAAGTTAATCAGCAAATCTGAAGAAGCAAGAATGAATATGTCACAATACATACTTGCTCTTTCAGAACAGAAAAAGATAATCGTTGCAGACGGTCTTCCGGAGCTTTGCAGACAGATTATCAAAATCGGAACTAACGTCAATCAGATAGCATTGGTTGCAAACACCAATAAATCTGTATCAGACAAACAGCTTGATATTGTTAATCTGAATTTGATTAAAATTCAGGAGCTTCTCGGTGATTTGATTGACTGCATACAAAATTCAAAGGATAATATTAAAGTCTGATGGCATATATAGGTAAAGTTTCCATAAGAGATAATTCTCATATGGAAAATGCAATTGGTTATATCAGCAGAGAGGAAAAAGCTCTCAGTATTAAAGAATTCAAGGAAGCATTAAGCGAACGTCTTAATCATCTTCAGGAGGTGAATGCAGATTTTGGTGAAAGAATGACTTGCATAAACTGCAGTGCAAATAACACATACAAGGATTTTGAAAATATGCGTAAAGCATTCGGGCAGGACAAAGGAGTAATTGCACATCATTATTATCAATCCTTTTCAAAGGATGATAATTTATCTCCCGAACTTGCTCACCAAATCGGAACCGAACTTGCAAAAAGAATATTTCCCGATTTTCAGGTTGTTGTATCAACACATACTGACCGTGAACACATTCATAATCATATTATAGTAAATTCATGCAATATGCTTACAGGTCAGAAGTGGTACAGCAACAAAAAATCACTTTCAGACATACGCAGAGAAAGTGACAAGCTTTGTTTGCAGTACGGACTCAATGTTATTGATAAAAATTCAAAATATAAGGGTATCGACAGAACAACATATCAGCTTGGAATTAAAGGAAGGTCGTGGAAAATAAAACTCGTTAAAGACCTCAGCGATGCAGTTGAGTGCTGCCGTTCCAAAGAGGAGTTTATACAATTTCTTAACAAACGTGATTACAGCGTCAGATATAAAGATGTGCACATCACAATTACAAAGAACGGCGAGAAAAAAGGTATCCGAGTTGACACTCTTGCAAAACAATTCGGGGAAAAGTTTACTAAAGTAAATCTTGAAAAGAAAATGGGTTATTACATTCCAAAGCCTGAAATTTCAGAAAGTAAAGCTTACCCAAAAAGAAATAAAACAAAATCAAAAGAAAAAAGCAATTGGGAGCATTTTGAACAATGGACTTTTAAACAGAAAAATTACTATCCGTCCGTAAAGGGAAATATAAAGCGATACAGCAGAACAGATTATTTGATAAAATCAGCTCAACGTTCTGTTTTCTATTCACGAAATACATTTGATTTTATCATAAGGGCATTTCTCTTAATTCTTGCAGGAAAAAATAAAAAGAGAAAGGCTGTTTCTTATCATAAAGTTGGAACACTGCCAATTAATAAGTCTGTACGAAATGTTAAATGTATCGGAAACATAAACTACAAAACCCTTACACAAAGTTCAGGTGATAACTTTACCGTAAAGGTGAATATTGAGAATATTTTAAAGATTGTCAATCAGCCTATTCTTTATTCCGCACGAATAAAAAATGATACGGTTGAAATTACCGTAAAAGAAAAGGATAAGGACTTTCTTTCAGAACTGCTTGAACTTGATAAAATCAAACATCAGCTTGAAATCCAAAATGAAAAGATTACAAATCAGAAAGCATATAAAGATTTAAAACGTGAAGCAGATATTACAGGGGAGAAGCTCCAGTACATTATAATAACTGCCGAACAATTAAAAATCTTAAAGGATAATTACATAAAGTTTGCTTATTTTGAAAAGGACGATAAGTACAACATTGCATTTCTTCCGACACAAACTGAGGTAATCAAGAAATTGATTTTCTCAAAATCAAATTCAGAAGAAAATGAAGCAAAGAGAAATAACCGTATTTATTCTCAGCTTAAGGCAGCCGCTGCACAAAGCGGTGAAAAGCTGAAATATAAGACTAAACTTTCTGTTTCACAGCTCTCATTGCTGAAAAACAGTAAAATTAAATTTGCTTATTTTGCCTGTAAGGAAAATAAGGAGCTGTTTAATATAGCTTTTGAAAGAAAAGACGAAGAAAAGATAAAAAGCATTATTCCAAACGAAACTTTAAAGAAAAGTTGATTTTTTATTATTCAAATGATATAATAAAGAAAAAAGGAGCGGAGAATATGAATGATAAAATTTATACAATTGAAGAAATAAAAGAAAAAGTTATTTCAATTGCTACAAACTATAATCTAAAATCTATAACGCTTTTTGGTTCTTATGCTCGTGGTGAGGCAACTAAGGACAGTGATATTGACTTGTTGGTTGACTTTTATCAACCAATTGACTTATTTACTTTGGCTGAAATTAAACAGGCTTTTGAGAATGTATTAGAAAAAAACGTTGATATATTGATCTATAAAAACATTACACCGGAATTAATGTGGAACATTATGGATGATGAGGTATTGATGTATGCTTAACAAAAAAGAATTATACGCATTGAAGCATATAACAAAATATTGTGAACAGCTTGGAGAAATCAAACAAAGAGCCGAAAATTCATTTGATATTTTTAGTAATGATAAGATACTTCAGCTTTCTGCTGGTATGTGTATTATACAGATAGGGGAATTATCCACTCATTTAACAGAACAAACAAAAAATAAGCTTTCATCAATTCCATGGAAAAGTATAAAAGATATGCGTAATATCTTTGCACATAGATATGGAACAATAGATATAGCTGAAACATGGAATACTATTGAAAACAGAATACCATCATTACTTGCGGCTTGTTCAGCTGAAATAGAAACCAACTTCACTTATGCTGAAATAGAACAAAATCAGTTAGAAATTCTAAAAAAAGAAAAAATTCAATTTTCTATTAAAAAGAGAAATAACAAAATTTGTATTCGTTATTACAAATTTGATGAGGAGAAAATAAACAACATTTTAAAATCAAGTCCACCGCAACATAAACCAAAATTATAAACATTCGTGCTATAATAGCACAAAAACTTCTGCCATAATCGACAGAAGTTTTTTATTTCCAAATGTATATACTTTTTAGTATGTATTTAATAATTGAAGGAAAGGATGAAGAGAATGTGTTCTATACAGGAATAACAGACGAATATTTAAATTATGGTATCATATTTACAATTTTATTGTGGCTTTCGATATCTGCCTTATGGTTTCTCACTGTTGTACTGCCAATGGCGATAAGGAACTTTTTTTCAGAACCTGAACAGAAAAGTGATATTGCATTTATTACAAAAAATGAGGAATATCTTCTTGAGGCTTACCGGAAACTAAATCCTGTTCAACAAAAAAGCATTTTACAAGAGATAAATGCTTTGTAAATAGAAAGGTTTGATTTAATGAATAAACCACTTTCAAAAGATGAAATTTTATCAATAGCGAAACAAAATGGAATAAAGATTTCATATCTCAATAAACTAATAGGTGGTTATAGGGGAAAACTTACAGATTGGAAAAATGGTAAAACAACACTTACAGAATCGGAGCTAGAGGTATTAACAAACTATATTTTAGAAAAAAACCATCGTTGTTTTTCAGAAAAAGAACAAATATTAATAGAAAAATATCGTTTAATGAATGCCGAACAGCAGGAAAAGCTGTTAAAGGAAATAGATTTACTATAAATCACAAAAGCTTCTGCCTTATCTGACAGAAGCTTTCTTATTTTCAAATGTAATAACGATTTAATTGGTTACTATAAACATTGATAAATATCTATAATCGTTTTTATTAATGCTGCTATAGCAGTTAAAGATGTAATGGTAATGCCACAGTACTTAAATACCTTGGATATTTTACCGGTATTGGTTTTAATTGTTCTAGATAAAAATAAAAAAATCTTATAGAAAAAATAAGTATAACAGGTTAAAAGCAGTACTGATAATATCAATGATATGAAATAAAAAAATGGATTTCCTAAGTCGCAGTTCTTTAATATTAATAAGTCTATTATTAAAAATGATAGCATTAATAAAAAACCAGAAAATTTAACAAAAAAATTTCGATACCAAACCTTATTAAAATTAGGAATTAATACAAGTCCTGCTGCTATCATAATATCAACCATAATTTCCCTAGATACTACATTTATAGAAATGAAGGAAAATAAGACACCTGACGCTATAAGAGAAAAGGAAAAACAATACCTTAAAGGGGTATTTCCCCATAAGAGTGTTACTCTGTTTTTTAATTTGTTCATCATTTTTTATCCCTCTAAAATATATGAAAGGTGGAATGACATATGGATGAAAGTATTGAGCATGTTATAGCCGTGGCAATTCTGATATTAATCTTAATCACTACTATTTTTTTCATTTCAATATCAATATATAATGCTGTAATAAACCTTTTTTCCGAACCTGAACAAAAAAAGGATATTGCATATATTACAAAAAATGAAAAACAGTTTCTTGAATCATACCGAAAGTTAAGTCCTGTTCAACAAAAAAGCATATTAAAAGATATAGTTATATGCAAATAACCTTTGTAAAATATTTGTTAAGTTAATTATACTCCGATTTTTGTCGGAAGTCAAGATATAATCGTGCTATAATAGCACAAAAAAAGAAAAGGCAGGTGTTATATGGAATATAAAAACACAGAAGAGGCTGAAATAAAGCTCTCAACAACAATAACATTATCGAATAATAAGGCGGAGGAAATTCTTGCACAGCTTAAAGAAAGCGGCATGAAGTTTATTTTCAGCTCTGATGAGAACAAAACCTCAATAACATTCAGTATTGAAGATCTGGAGAAAATGAGCAAAATATTATCTCCGTACAATCAGAACGAGCTTGATACACTGACAATTCCAAAGGCGGATAAGAAAGAAAATCTTATCCCCTTTTTTAATGCCGTATCGAATATATATGACAAAAAGATAAACGGTACGGTAAAAAAAGCTGACGCACACCGCAGGCACGTTGATGTTCTGCAAAAAGCGGTTGAGGAGGTGAAGAATGAAGTTGAAAGACTTACAAACAGAAATGATATGCTGAAAGGCTTTGTAAAGACGTTTCCTGTATTTAAAAGTCCGATAAATGCCCTTATTGCACGAAATAGTAAAAAAATAGAACGTCTGAAAAAGAAAGGCATACCCAAACTTGAAAATCAAATACAAATTCACCAAAATACTATTGATAAGCTGAATAAACGTGCAGAAAAGCAGTCACTCAGAAAAGGTATCTGCAAAAATTTAAACAGCGTTATTAAAAGCTTTGGAATATCAAACAAGGACGAACGAAATATACAGTATTTATCATCAATGAGTGCATTAAACAGCAATATACAGCAGCTTACATCTGAAAAAATGAATAATTGTCTGGAAAGCATGGAGAAAATAAAAAAAGAGTATCCAAAACTAAAAACTTCTTCGGAACAGCTTAAAATGCAGAATACATATGAAAATCTCCGTGAAAGAAGGAATAATTTTGATTCAAAGCTGAACTTTTTGCAGTCAGCACAAAGTAAATACGAAAATATGATGAAATCATATAAAAAGCCTGAAACAACTGCTGCTGTTGATAAGGCAGAAAAGGTCATTGATGAAAGCATTTCAAAACCACACTTACAATTAGGAAATGTAGTTGATTTATGTGTTGATTCAGGCTCTACAGTTTTCGAGTCGGCAGAAATAAACAAACTATATTTAGACAAGGACGGTGATTTGATTCCTGACAGAATAGACAATTCATTTTCTGTCAAAACGGACACACCGAAAAAGAAAGAGGAAAGATACTTTGCTCTGGTCACTGAGTCTGAAATAGAGTATCTTAAAGAGGTAAAATTTTCTTTTTACAAGTGTCGAAAGAAAGAAGACGACAACAGAATACAAATTACATTCCCTGAAAGCAGTAAAGCTGAGTTTGACAAATTAATACAGCCTATCAGGAAAAAAAGAAAAAATACTGCCCCAAAGCAGCAGACTGCGGCAGTAAAAAAATAAAGGAGAATAAAAAATGATAAAATGTTGTGTAAAATTTAATGTAAAATTTAATAAGTATGGACGCATATCTATTCCAAAGCTGCTTGTCCCTGAGGAATACAGATATCATAAGTACATCATTGATTATGACGAAGATAAGATATATCTTGAATTTATGCGTGCAAAATCATCGTTTAAAGAACATCGTTTCTATATTCCAAAAAAGGTTATGAAAATCATGAATATTGATTACAGTGATACTCTCGAAGTTTCTTCATTTGAACGAGGTTTCATTTTAACGAAAAAGACAGGCGGTGAAACAGTTGAGCAGCAAGAATAAACTCAGGCATGAAAAAAACATTAAGTTCAGAATATACATAGGTATAATAGTATTTCTGCTTTTATTGTGCTGCGGACTGTATATAGCATATGAAATGATGTGCTATACGCTTGAAACAGGTAAAACAGCAGTATCAATTTATGATTTGCCTGAGTTTTGCAATTATCTTGCTTCTCCGCTGACAACAGTTGCAATTGATTTTGAAACAATAATAACGTGCTTTAAATATCAGGCAACAAAACTGTGGTGGCTGTATGCTTCCGCAGCTTTTGCTGTGTTCTTGGCTGCAACTTCAAATACAAAAGACGAATTCAGAGGTATGGAACATGGTTCAGCTTCATGGGCAGAAAAATATGACGAAAAGCAGTTTAAGGATAATAAGGGTATTCCGATTGGCTTGAATACATATGTTTCAATCGAAAACTGCAATAATTCTTCATATATGCCGCATAATCTGAACGAGCTTGTAATAGGCGGTTCAGGTGCAAGAAAAACATTCGGAAAAATTCAGCCTGATATTATGCAGATGTTCGGCAGCTATGTTGTAACAGATCCTAAAGGTGAGCTGTACCGCAATACAGCAAAGTTTCTTGCCGCCAATGGTTATAAGATAAGAGTTCTTAACCTTATTGATATTCATCTTTCAAATTCATATAATCCTTTTGCATATATGCAGGAGGAACAGGACGTTATAAATGTGGCAGACCTCTTTATGAAAAACTCGGCGGGAGAAGGAGAAAAAGAAGACTTTTGGACAGGTGCAGCACATGATATGCTTGTTGCAGTAATGGTTTACTTATGGAAAACTCCATATGAACTTAAAACATTCGGCAGAGCAATAAGACTTGTAAACAGCGTTCAATATAAGGACGGAAAAATTGATGAGCTTTGCGAACTTGCCAGATGCCTAAAAAACCATGCAATTGAGCATACCAATGATGTTGCTGCTGTCAATTGGGCAAGCATACAGGGAACTCCGCAGGAAACGCTCGGAAGTATCTGCAAGGTGCTTTCAACAAGATTAAGACTTTGGGCAGTTGAAGATGTAGACGAGCTTACAGCTACTGATGAAATGGACTTTGACTCAATCGGAAAAGAAAAAACGGCAGTATTTATGCTGATTAAAGTTCCAAGAAATCCATATAAGGTTATTTCAAACATATTTTATTCTCAGTTGTTTGAACGCTTAATGCTTGTAGCAAACCGTGACTTTAACGGATGCCTCCCTTTGCTTGTTTCATGTGAACTTGATGAATTTCCTAATCTCGGGAAAATACCTGATTACAGCGAAACACTTGCTGTTGTCCGTTCACATAACATAAGAATATGTACAGTTTTACAAGGTTTATCACAGCTTAAAGCTACAGGACATTAACACTGTTTTGATTTACGGCGTTAAGTTTTACAAGGTTTATCACAGCTTAAAGCTCTCTACGAAAAGACGTGGGAAAGTATAGTTGGCAACTGCTCAATTTTTACATTTCTCGGTACAAATGACATGGACAGCCGTGAGTATGTCACCAAAAAGCTTGGAAAAACAACTGTTAAGGTTGATACACGTTCATACAACCGAGGAAGCAGCAAAGGAGGCGGAGGAGGTTCTGACAGTGAAAATTATATTCAGCGTGACCTGCTTACGCCTGATGAAATTCCGAGAGCTATAAGACCAAAGGGCAAAACGAAAAGGTTTGGAGGAAGCTGCATTGTATTTGTAGACGAATTTAAGCCTTTTTTTCTTTCCAAATTTGATACACTGCATCATCCCGTGATGTGTCAGACAGGAAGCAAATATAAGAAAGATGTACATAACAACACATATATTGAGAACGTATATGCGTCTGTAAGAGAAGAACGTCATAAAAATCACAGACAGGTTCTTAAGGATTTTTTTGAAAAATCAAAGGAACAGACAGAGCTTGCAGAAGCAGAATATGAAGCTGAACTTCTGGCAAGTGAAGCAGAAGAACAGGAACGTCTGAGAAGTCAGTATTCTGAGGAGGATTTTGAAGAAATTACATATGACGATGACAATATTGAAGCTGATTTTGAAAATCAGGCTTCTGAAGATGTTAATCCTATCATGGATAATTTCAAATTCGGAGATGATGAGTAATGTATGATGAAAATGACCTTTACAATGAGGTGAGTCATACGGTTAGGTCTGCCGTAGGTACAGCAAAAACCGTATATGACTTTATAGAAAAAATGAATGCAAATAATCAGACTGCAAGTGACTTTATTACGGGAGCTGATACATCATTTGTTTTTACAGGGCAGTCTACGGATTTAAGCTATTTCAATAAGTTTCCGCAAATGTCTGTACAGCTGATTGAAAACATACCTGATGAGAATTTAAAGAATGCAGTAAAACAGGAATTTAACAAGGCGGCTCTTGACGGAAAGCTCACAATAGACATGAAAAGTCAAACAATAAGCATAACGAAAAAAGGCAGAGCATTTATAAACAAGCCTGAATTCAAACAAGCTTCGTCATTGAATATTGCCGCAAAAATTTCCGAACAAAATCAGGTGATGGGATTTGAACTTGACGGCACAACACAGGACCTTGCTTATTTCAAGTTTTCTGAAAGTCTTGATATTAAGGAGCTTGCAAAAAGTCCTGACACTGAAACAGTACAAAAAATACTCTCAAACTTTTCTGAAATGAAAAATTCAGGACTTATTTCAATGGAGGGTTCGCTTGTAAAACTCACCGAAAAGGGCAAAAAAACAATAAGCAATGAAATGTTTGCACTGGCTTCAAAGGGAGCTTCAGAGAAAACACTTGCAGCAGCAGGCGGAGTTCCGGGGAAGATTTTTGTTGTAACAAAGAAACTGATACAATCGGCTGTTCAGAAAACAGCCAATAATATGCCATAACCCCCAAAGGTTTTTATATAGATACTTTTCTGCAAAGGACGTGATAATCAGATTGTGATATTATAGCACATTTTTTCTTTTCCAAATGTACGGATGTACAATAACAAACAATAAATCAATTTAACGGAGGACATTTAAAATGAATATGATTAAGAAAATCTCAAACAAGGTAAACGGAAGAAACTACAGAAAGCTTGCTGTAAAGCTTTCACTCATAGCTTGTACAATAGCATTTGCAATGTGCAATGCATGTATGTTTGCATTTGCAGATAATGCCGAAAATGCGAAGCCAACCAATGCAGGCGGTTCATCCACAATGTCAAACATGGTAGATATAGTATTCTGGGTTGTAAGAATAATCATCGTTCTTGTTGGCGGTGTTCCGGGTATCATTAAGGTTGTACAGGGACAGGCAGATGAAAATCCTCGTGACCGTAATGCAGGTCTTGCTGTAATCGGCATAGCAGGTGCAGCATTTGCAGCTACATTTGCTGTAAAGGCTCTTATATAACATATAAACACACAATCGCCCTTGATTTAAAAGCATCAAGGGCGAAATAAAGTGTGCTGTTACGGCACAAAAGGTGAAAATAATGAAAGATATGAATGAATTGGCAAATGACTTGCTTAATGTGGCTCGTGTATTATTGATTGCTATAGGTGCTGCTGTAGGACTGATAAAAATAGTAAAAGGCAAAACCGATGAAAATCCACGTGATTTTTTTGAAGGTCTTGCGGTCATCGCAATTGCCGCTGTGCTTGAGGCAGCCAGTTTTGCCGTTGAATACATTTTACGATGAGGAGGTACTGGTACTGTGTCGAAACGAATAAAAAGTATTATTTCTGTTTGTCTTGTTTTAATTGTTGCTTTATATACTTCATCTGTATTCACTGCATCAGCTATAACCATGTATGACATTAAATCCGATACAGAAGATATTAATGCAGATACTGATGAAATAAAAAATAAAACAAATGAAATCAAAGCAGATACTGGTGAAATAAAGAGTAAAGCTATTGATACTAATAAAATGACTTATGATATATGGAATTATATGTGCAATGAATTACCGAATGCAATCAACAGCAATGGCGGCAGTGTTTCACAGTCAGATGTCGATGATATAAAAAACTCTGTTTCAAACGTTCAGGAATCAGTTAATAATATTGATATTCAGAAAGAAATGGAAGAATACTATGCATCTTTAAAAACAAGTGATAGTTCAATTCCGGGAAGAATTTATAATATACCGCAGGCTTTTTTTGCTGTAAACAATATTCTGTGGAAACACATAGGAAATGTAATACAAAATGACGTTTCTGCACCTGTCGGAGGTGTCGGCAGCTTTACACTTAATCCCCTGAAATATAAAACGGGAGATCTGAGTGATATTTTCAAAACATTCGGATACACTCTTGTCTTAGTCTTTTTTGCGGCAAATCTTATAGAGTCTACAATAAAATATGAGATATTCACACTTAAAGGCGGCGTTAAATTTTTCGGAAGAATTATTATATCAAAAACCATAATTGATATGAGCGGAACTGTATGTGAAGCTATTCTAACCACTGTTGGGGATTTGTCATTAAGGGTTTATAATCTTGGTATAAATTCGTATCCGAAAGATGACACCATGTTGTTAGGAGCATTTCCCGAAATAAAACTTGAAACAAGTGATTTATGGATTGTAGGACCAATAATTGACGGAATAATGGCAAATCTGTTGATTATTCCGCTTATGCTGATAAACATTGTAATCTTTATATCAACCGCATGCATAGTTGTAAAGCTGATACTTCGTTCCTTTGAGCTTTCCATGCTCGTTGCTGTATCCCCTGCATTTTTCGCATGTTATTCTTCGGAAATAACAAAACCGTATTTCAAAAATTTCATTCTGACATTTATTCAGGTTGCTGCACAAATCGTATTTATGGGCATTGTATATTACATTGGTGCTTCACACGTAATAACAGAAATGGGAGAGATAGACGGATTTGAAGGATTAATTTCATGGTTTGGTAAAATCGCACCTAATATGCTTATAATAATTGCCATGTCAATAATGATGATAAAACCGCCGAGATGCCTTACAAATCTTATTAAGTAAGGAGAACAAAAATGATAAAAGTAAAAATAACAAAGAATATTATACGAAAAAACAAAAGCAGTCTTGGGCTGAACAAAAAGCAAATTATAATAGCAGGCATAGCCTTTGTAATAGGACTGCTTATGCTGATTTTTTTAAAAGGAACAATGAGTACACAGCTTCTGCTCAGCCTTATATTTCTGGTAATGGGAATAATCATATTTTTCGGAGTTGTAAATATACAGGGAATGTCATTGTTTCAGTATATGATTTCAATTTTCAAGGGTGTTGATGTCAGAACATATGAATCGAAAGGAGTATTTAATAATGATATTTTCAAAGAAAAAAATTAGTTCTCTTTTTTCCAAGGGTATGGTAATTCCAAAAACTGCACAGGATACAATACCGTTCTATGAAGTTTATGAGAATGGTATTTTTCTTGTGGGAGAAGACAGATATACACTGATATTTTCTTTTGAAAATCTTGATTATTCACTGCTTAGAGAAAATGAGCAGATGGACACATATCAGGATTATCAGAAGCTTCTCAACGCATTGCCTACGGATATTCAGTATCAGGAATTTATAATGAATTCATCAATTAACGCTGATAAGCTGAGAAAAAGCATGATGCCGAAAGAACGCAGGTACGGTGAGCTTTATGATGATTATTGTGAAATCATAGAAGAAAATGTAAAGAGATCCGAACTCGCTTGTGCAAAAAAAATCATGCTGATTGCACTTTCATACAAACCTCAAACAAAGGTTGACAACATAAATGTTTTATTCAAATATTTCAGGGAAATGCAGACGTACTTCGACAAAATGAAAAGCGATGTTCATCAGCTCAGGCAGCTATTAGTAATAGGGATTAATCAGAAAATCGCTATACAATGGGATTTTCCGATAACCTATGAAATGGCAAGAGCCTATCAAAAGGCTAACGGCAAGTATTTAAGGCAAAATCAATGGGAAGATATAACTCTCGTGATGAGCCTTGAACTTGGTAAATAAAAAGATTGCCCCGTATCCGACGGTTAAATCCGTTAGATACGGGGTTTTTCTATTCCCTGAATATATGATAAGCTCAAATCAACATTAAGAAAGGCGGAATTATTATGAAGAACAGTAAAGCAAACGGAAATCCCGTATCACAGAACCGAGGATTTGTCAACCCCATTTCTGAAAAATTTTTTGAGGGGTGCATATCACAAAAGCTGTCAGATGTCAAGTCTTTTCTGAAATATTTCTCGGAAAGTCCCGAAGCACAAACCGAGGAAAATGTCAAGACCTTTTTCAAGATTTTTTTCTTTAGTGCAGAACTCAGGAGCAAGTCTGCAAATCTGAAAGCGGAGATTGACGCTTCGGAGTACAGAACATTCGTCTATCCCCGTACTATTAAGGGAGCAAGCACAGCTGAGTTCATTAAGACAAAGCGTGAGTATGACAAGCTCCGTGCCGAGGTCGAGGAAATGGGCAGAGTTGCCGATGAAATTGAAGCGGCAATGTATGAAGCACATCTTGACGAATTTGTCAATACCTTTTTTGAAGAAAAATTTGGAGAAATCGGAGAAAACGATATTCTCGTACTGGAGATTGAACTCTGATGGCGTATTGCAGAGTAGAAACAGCAGACGGATACACGGTAATGTCAAATTACCATTTAAGAGATATGCGGCTCTCCCTTAAAGCCAGAGGTTTACTCTCTCAAATATTGTCGCTCCCTGAAAAATGGGATATGACAATCGCAGGACTCTCCAAAATCAACAAAGAGAGTACGGACGCTATTTCCACTGCAATAAAAGAACTTGAAACGGCTGGATATATCACACGCTATCGTGAGCGAAAAGATAACGGTACTTTTGGCTAAATAATCTACGATGTTAGAATGAAGTCAACCCATTTCGATAATCCAAAACAGGATAAACCAAAACGGGATGCACCTGAACAGAATAATACTGCACAAATAAGTAAAGATACAACAAGTAAAGAGAAAGAAAATAAAGAGCTTCTTAATATCAATCAATCTATCCTGCCAGATGGGATTGATAAGATTGACGGATACAGAGCAATCATTCTTGAAAATATCGAATACGACTTAATCGTAGACCAGTACAACAAGGCACAGCTTGATGAAATTGTCGATATAATGCTTGAATGTGTATGCTCCGAAGCGGAAACACAGAATATCGGAAGGGATAAAGTTCCGACCGAGCTTGTCAAGAGCCGTATTCTGAAGCTCAATTCTATGCACATTGAATATATCTTCACCTGTCTGAAAGAAAATCCAAGCAAAGTGCGGAATATCAAGTCCTATCTGAAAACAGTCCTGTATAATGCGGCAGTTACTATCGACAACTATTATACCTCCGAAGTGAATTATCATTTTAATAGGGGCGGTTAATTCCGTCCCTTTACATTTCGGACGGGATATGGTATAATGTGGTCGGTGGAGCGTGTTGACTACTTTATAAATCGAAAGTTGTGGAGGATTTGACAATGGTGCATTTGGTATATTGCGATAATGCGGGAAAGAAAGGCGAAAGGGTATTATACTAATTTCCCGTCCAGCTATAGACAAAGCTCTCAAAATATGATATACTAAAAAGGGTGATAAAATGTCAAAAAAATATATCATAAGTGCTGAAGAAGCAGAAGAAATAAGAGCATATCGAGAGTGTGTTACTGATAAATATATTGACCGAAGATTATATGCGGTACAGCTTCTCGGAGAAGGCATGAAACCAAAGGATATAGCGGAAAAACTTGATGCAGACAAAAGACAAATAAGCAGGTGGGCATCACAATTTTGCAACGGCGGAGGAATAAAAGGACTTACTCCCAAAGTTGGCGGAAGAATTCGTGAAAATATGAGTTTTGAAGAAGAAGCAGCTCTTTTAGAACAATTTAAAGAAAAAGCAGAAAAAGGTCAGCTTGTTGAAACAAGTGAAATAAAAGAAGCATATGACAAGGCTATAGGACATAAATCAGGTTCCGCTCAGATATATCGTGTTCTTCACCGTCACGGTTGGCGAAAAGTAATGCCAAGAAGCAAACATCCGCAAAAAGCAAGCGATGAGGCAATAGAAGCCTCAAAAAAATTAAAACAAAAGTAGAGGGAGAATTTAATGATTTAAATCGCAACAAATATGATAGGGTACGACTTATGTTTCAGGACGAAGCAGGCTTCGGCAGGATAAATAAGCCGAAGTATTGCTGGTGTGAAAGGGGTATAAGACCATCTGTGCCTTGTCATCATATAAGAGAATACAGATATGTGTATGGTGCAGTTGAACCGCTTACAGGTGAAAGCTGTTTTGTTGTTATGCCATATTGCAATACCGAAAGTATGAATGTGTTTTTGGAAGAGCTATCGAATACATTTCCGAGAGATAAGATCATATTAACGTGTGACGGAGCTGCTTGGCATAAATCAGGTTCATTAAGAATACCCGAAAATATTGAACTTGTTTTTATTCCGCCGTATACACCGGAAATGAATCCAATCGAGCAGATATGGAAAGAGATAAGAAAACGTGGTTTTAAAAATGAAGTCTTTAAATCACTTCAAAAGGTCGTTGACAGACTTTGTGATACTATTTGCTCTCTATCCAATGATACTATCAAAAGCATTACCGGAAGAGATTGGATTTTATCTATATGTTGATTGAAGATTAGTATTAGATAAGATTTTGACCGGTACAAAAACAATGGTTGTTCGTGGAGCAGCAGGAAGAAAAATTCCCCATAGTAGAGTTTTTGAGGGAGAACATCTATATTTTATGGAAAAAGGGAGCGCCAAAATCACTGCAACCGCTATTGTAAAAAGCGTTCAGAATTATGTAAAATTATCTGATGAAGGAATAACGAAAATCCTTTCAGATAACCAAAACAAGTTGAGCTTATCAGATAAGCAAAAAGAACGCTGGCACAAGAAATGTTTGTGTTTAGTTGAATTTGAAAATGCCGAAGAAATAGTCCCTCTTGCTTTTGAACATCAAAGCAATATGGACGATTGGCTAATCCTTGAAAAGATTGAGGATGTTGTTTCTGGTACAAGCGTTCCATATGATTATGAAAAATCGAAATTTTGATTGATGTATTTCCATTTGTAGCGACAATAAAAATCGAATATTTACATAGCAGTCAAGTATTAAAAACACTTGGCTGCTTTTTTATACCCAAAAGGAGGTCAGACTATGAGTTTTCCACTCAAAATCCCTTAGCAAGAACAAAAATAACCCGAAAGGAGGACAGTAATGCAGGAGCAGAACTCTGAAAAAGTCGTGTCGCTGTCGGTCAGGACGACCAAAGTTACGGCGAATGTGCTGAAATCGGCGGTAAGAGCCTATCTCTCGGCACAGAAAAACAAGTCCCCGAAGGTCTATAAAGGTAAGCAATCGGTAAAACACCTTATTCAAAAGGGCGAAAAGCTCACGAATATTGAAGTTACCGACCAGAACATTAAGTCCTTCAATAAGACCGCCCGTAAGTACGGTATCGACTACTCTCTCAAAAAGGACGGCTCTGAAAAGCCGCCGAGATACTTCATCTTTTTCAAGGCAAAGGACGCAGAGGTTATGAACGCTGCTTTCAAGGACTTTCTCGGAAAAGAACTCAAAAAGAAGGAAAAGCCGTCTATCAAGGCTCGGCTTAAAACTCTCGGCGAGCAGGTCAAGGAAAAGGCTCAGGAGCGTACAAGAGAGAAAAACAAGACACGGGAGGCAGAACTGTAATGAAATTCAATAAGCAAAAAGTAATGAAGGTTCTGCCCTTTGTTATCCTCGGATATGCCTTCAACAAGGTATCTCAGGCGTTTACAAGTGCCGCAGGCACAGAACTTGGCGACAAGATAATGAACGGAATGAGTAATGTCGGTAAAGCGTTTGCTAATCCCTTGCCGAGCTTCAACCCTATCGACCTGCTTATCGGTGTCGCAGGCGCTGTGATTATTAAGCTTGTTATCTATGTCAAGGGCAAGAATGCAAAGAAATATCGAAAAGGCTGTGAGTACGGCTCTGCCCGTTGGGGTAATGCAGAAGATATAAAACCGTATATGGCTGACAAGTTCGAGGATAATGTCATTCTTACCGAAACGGAAAGGCTTACTATGGACGGTAGACCAAAGGCAGGACCCAAGTACGCACGAAACAAGAATATCCTTGTAATCGGTGGCTCAGGCTCAGGCAAAACCCGATTTTATGTAAAGCCTAATCTGCTTCAAATGCACAGCTCCTATGTGGTTACAGACCCGAAAGGAACGGTGCTGAACGAAGTCGGAAAGGCTCTGAAAGAGGGCGGATATGCAATCAAGGTGCTGAATACTATCAATTTCAAGAAGTCAATGCATTACAATCCGCTTGCGTATATCCGTTCCGAAAAGGATATTCTGAAGCTCGTAAACACAATTATCGCTAACACCAAAGGTGAAGGCAACCAAAGCGGCGAAGATTTCTGGGTAAAGGCTGAAAGGCTTTACTACTCGGCTCTTATCGGATATATCTGGTACGAAGCTCCCGACGAGGAGAAAAATCTCAATACGCTTATTGAGATGATAAACGCAAGCGAAGCACGAGAAGATGACGAGAGCTTTGAAAATCCAATTGATAAGCTGTTTAAGGAGCTTGAACAAGAAAATCCTGAGCATTTTGCAGTAAGGCAGTACAAGAAGTACAAACTGGCGGCAGGAAAGACCGCAAAATCAATCCTCATTTCCTGTGGTGCAAGACTTGCACCTTTTGACATTGCGGAGCTGCGTGAATTAACAGAAGATGACGAACTTGAGCTTGATACGTTAGGCGATAAAAAGACGGCACTTTTTGTCATAATCTCGGATACCGATGATACTTTTAACTTTATCGTAGCCATAATGTACACTCAGCTTTTCAATCTGTTGTGTGACAAAGCCGACGACAAATACGGCGGCAGACTCCCTGTTCACGTTCGCTTTATACTCGACGAGTTTGCGAATAGTGTGACACGTTTCGTACTGAA
>DJPR01000036.1 GCA_002438605.1 Ruminococcus sp. UBA6407 | reverse complement strand
GCAAACTTGGGTTATAGCGCAGATTGGAGGAACTGTCAAGTAGTTAATTGTATTAAAGTGATTTTTTTATTTTGTATGACGGTGTTTGATCTCTATAGTCAAATGCTTGTTTAATATCTGCGTTAGGATACTTTTTGAAATCCTCCCATGTAACGACATAGATATAGCCGTTGTCTATATTATCTTTTAATATCGGAAACAAGTCATCTTTGTCGTAATAATCATATGAACCTTTTTTATTAGTGAGGATCACTGCAAGTATAGCATTATTATGGCTTGTTCTGTCGTTTCTGGTAGTTTCTCTGAGAGAATATGATATTTCCCAAGGGATCCACTGCGATCTCTGCCATTTCCCTGGCTCTTTCATATTAGTCGAAATTAGAACTATCGTAATCGTACTATCATAAATCTTATCTTTTAGATGCTCCCATATATCCTCTTCTTTCCAAGAAGAAATATCCCCATCACTATTCTCTCCCTTATAGATGTCATCATCATCCAAAATATTGTCTTTGATATAGTTCACATAGTCACATGGCCAAGTTAGCTGGGTAACTCCCGACAATTCTTCTACGTCATTGTCTTTATACTTGTAAGAGACAAATATCTTTCTGCCCATCAGACTCACTCCTTAATATAGTTTACTCGTTATTATCTTTACCACGCATTGAATTATTTGGTCAATATTAGTTTCTTTTTCTAATACATCGATATAATCCGATAAATAGGCATAGTTAGCTATATCCCTTTTTACGTTATCTAAAATTGCTTTAGCTACGAACCCTGTAGTACCAATAGGAATAATTATATTGCCTTTTGATTTTGCTATTTCAAATTCTTGCATACATCCATCAGCTTCAATTATGTTTCCAGTTTTTGCATCTTTTTTGTTTCCAAACATAAAGATGGATACTCCTGTTTCCGTTAACATTTCTTCTCTATACTTTTTCCACTTTTCAGTTCGTTTTGTCGGATCACTAATGTTTTGAGGAAATGGGCGAAGGCACAGATGTTCATCAATGTGTCTATATTTCTCAGCGTATATCACGTCCAATGCTCCATTAATAACAGCCGAGCCGATTCCAAGTCCAAACCCAGAAGTGATACGACAATCATTGCGTACTAATACACCCGCAAGTTTCCATGCTAATTCTTCAGCATTTTCTTTACTCCACGGATCGGAAAATTCATCAGCACTTCCAGAAATAAACACCTTCTTCATCTTATAGTTTTTTTCAAGGTCACGAAGAATGTCGGTTATTTCATCATATTCATCGACAAAAACAGTTTGAATGCCATAATTCCGAAGATTTTCTTCCTGTAAATCCTGTCTAGCTTTATTATATCCATACTCTTCCGGATCATTATAATCTGATTGTTGGACTCTTTTGAAAAAACAGTAGTGTGTAGAAATATTTTCTCCCAACAACGAACGAATTTGGCTGAGAATGTAATCAATATTTGGGTCCTCAAAACTAAAGCCAATAAACAAAAAGACTTTTGATACCAAATCTCCTTGTAAAGCTGTTCTAAATAAAGGGCGATGATTTTCGTAGAGTTCATAGTCTTCTTTGGTCAAAACGGCTTTGGCCGGATTATTTACATCTCCATGCATTTTATAAACGATTGCATCTCGATCTGGTTTGATTACTGAAAGCTGCTCAGATTCGGATTTAACATCTGGATTGCGATTTGCTGCTCTTATTCCATTTTCAACTATCTCATCATAATTTGTGGTCCAGTATGTGAATATGGGAAGACGTGCAACAATCCGCACATTTTCGTTAATAGTGACATTCTTAGAAAAAGCATTCATGATAGATTGATTTATACTTGTACGAGTACCTCTTTGATTTCGATAATACTGAGCTACAGACAATAAGTCATGTTCTTTGTTAACATCAAGATTAATGCTATCTGCAAGTGGTTTTAGCAGACCTTTCCAATCAACAAACCCTGATGGTCTTGATAATCCAGCTCCAGCAAATATAGCGGCATTACCTTCCCGAATAGCTTTGGTATACTCTCGTATAAATTCTTCCTTTGTAACTGCCATAACAACCTCCTGTGTTATTTATTATGTGCTTTTGCAGCTGTTTCAATCCAACTTCCAAGATTGTTATAACCATCTTGCTCGATATAGTCATATAGTCCATCACATACGTTATCAAAGTATGCAGGAGACCCATCTGAATAATATCCTATAACCGTATGTGAATTTCCTTTCACGGAGCCTTTTTGTGTGATCATATCTTTGATGTTATGAATATAAACGCCTATAACGCCGTTGCCTCTTTTTAGGCTTTCACATATTTCATACTGTACAAACGGACGGTTCAAAGTGTCACTTCCAATCAAAACCACAGTTACAGATGTACCATTCAGCTGGCTGTCAATCCAGTTATGAACCGCTGTTTTTCCTGTACGCTTTATTTTTTCAAATTCAGCTTTATCAACAAATCCAGCAGCTTCTTTACCTTGTGTAACCCAGCTATTTCTAACCGTCATAGATCTATTGATGTCATTATCATAATGAAAACTGAAAAAGACTCTACGTGCCATATCAAATCCTCCTTAATAAATACTACCTTTAGACAGCCACTGTTTCAAAGAACAGTATATATTTTTTCCATCTTTAGGCGTAACCACATAGTATCCCCTTGTAATTTGTTGCCCATTACTATATTTTTCAGTTCCGTCAGAAAATTCAATGTATGGGTATATTCGCATATACTCGTTTCCTTTGTACTGAAAATCGTATGTCCCTTTTGGCTTCAATGGAAAAATTGCAATCTTATCTGGATATTTATTTGCATCTCCAAATCCTAATTCCCAATTACACCATTTTGATTCAATCGCACCATTTGTTGCAAGGAGAATAAATCTATCACATTCCCGAATTCTATCCTTAAGATTAATCGCTGTTTCTGCTGACGTTGTTATCGGCATAGAAGAATCTTTGCTATCAATATATACTTTTACTTTATATTCATCTTCTAAAAATCCCAATACTCCCTGTAAATCTTCGAGATCATCATGTCTATGCGATATAAATACTGTAGTTTTTGCTGAAAACTGAGAGTGTTCTAATATTGGGGAAGTAGCATTTTCCAAAGATCTCTTAGAATACCTGCTGAAAGCACCTTGTTCAAATATTTTACTCATAAATCAATCATCTCCCACAAACCATACTCGATCTCTCAACTACCACGGTTTCTATATACCTCATCCACACAGGAGCCTCCAAATTATCACGCTCCGTCTCACACTGGAGTATCAAATCTCTCAAATGTTCAGGACGAGCCTGCTTGCCCTCGAACATTGAAACAAAATGCCTACGGAACTGCTCCAATGAAAGCGGAACAATATCAAGGCGCTGCTTAACATCACCTTTGGCATACCAAATACCGTGACGGAATGTTTCAGCGGTGTTGGTGTCAATTTTGATAGCAAGGAAAAGACCATAAACGGGCTTATCATAATTCAATATTGCATCGGATACATGACGGCGGACTGGCTCGCCCTCCATTGCTTCCTGCCTTGAAGATGTGGACATTGTTACTTCAGTCAAGATCATAAAATCCTCAAATTCACAGTATAGATCGCCTTTTCCTCCGCCTGCCGCGGTTACTGGCAAAAAGTCGGAGTCAAGTCTGAATCCACGAACCTCATACGGCTTGTTTATCATATGATCTATCGCAAGTGCAGCTCTCCAAAGTGTCCACTCAAAATATGCAGGAGTTTCGTCTTTCGGTATTTCAATAGCGTTATCTTCATCGTAGACGAGCTTTCCGCCACCTTTTATCAATAGCGACATATAATCGGCTATTTCTTTCCACTGGTTACGCTGATCGTTAGCGTACTGTATTTCGTTTGTTTTGGCAAGTGTATCTTCCAAACGCTGTCTTGCAATATTGATCTCGGCAGAAGTGTTAAGCGAAAGATCAGAAATATCGTATACAATATGCCGTTTCTTCATCTGCTTTTTGAGATCTTCAAGTAGAGTTTTAGCTACATCGATGTTATCCGTCGGCAGTGGAGCACCAGAACAAAGCTTTTTATATGCTTCCATAAGCGGTTCTGATGTTGCTGTACTTTTAGCGAGTTTCTCTGCAAGCAGGTGTTTCGCAGGTATAATCATAATACCTCTGCCCTTACGCTGAAACATTCCCGATATACGCAGATAACGCATATTCATATCGCTATAATCAAGAAAGTTGTCAGCTTTTTTGTCGTAATGTCTGCCACGTTCTTTGATCTCATTCTTATCAAAGGTACGCTTTGCAGGAGCTTTTGCTCTGCGCTGTCTAAGATCAAGAATATGCTCTACAACTTCGTAGAGATCATAGCTTGGATTAGTTGTGTGTCCCCACAAGGCAAACTCAATACGGCTCATTTCCGTAGAGCCTGTCTGCTTTTCTAACTCTAACATGATAGCGAGCATCCAGCGGAGCGGAGAGAAAAATTCTTCGCCTTCGGGCATCGGGAACTGCTCAACGCTCATAGCTCTGAGGAAACACTCCTGAACCGCAGGAAAAGTATCTGCTTTAAGGAATGTTCTGCCGAACGGAGTTATATCGTCCATAGCTCCGAGATCGCCCTGATTGCCGTATTTCTTGCTTACCTGGGGATAGATATATCCGTTCTTAGCGAACATCAAACGCCACTTACGAGCATGACTGCCTGATTCGTCTTTACCACTTTCGTTCTGAATAATGCCTTCCTTATTCAGAAGATTCATAAAACCTATTTCGTTTTCCCTGCCGTGTAGCTTGCCGACAAAGGCAGATTTGGCGTATACTGTAAGACCTTCCTGTATTCTGTTAGGATTTCTCAAACCTGTGTTGCCAACAAGCCAAATCTTAATATTTTCTTCCATAATATATTCTCCTATCAATACCCAACAAAAAGGTATTCCTGGACAGTATTTCTATGTGTTTTTGCATCAGCCTGATTGCCAAAGGCATATTTATAATCTACGGGAACTACTTCAACATTAGCCTTGTACTTCTTCATTAATGCTACCATATCCTCTTGTGTAGGCAAACTGTTGGAGGAATATGATATAATCAGAATACTGTCAGAAAATTTACTGAACAGCTTATCAAAAGCATCATATGTGCCACTTTTTGTTGAAAAAGGTGTGGGATAGGATTTGAATTTCTTCGTTTTGGTGTGTTCCTGGATTTCTACGCCCTTCCAATCACGGGCAAGTCCTTCGATAAAGTGGTATCTCCGCACATATTCATTATCCGATAAAGGCGAATAGTATGGGGGATCTATATAGACAAGATCGGGAGTCGGAACAGAAAGTGCCATTGCATCGCCATTTACAGACTTATTATCCTTATGATTATCAAAGACAGCATTATTTACAGCTTCTACTGCTTCAAGGAACTGCTGAGAAAGAGATTTCTGCAAATCCTTTCTTCCGTCATCATATCTGTGTCCTATATATGTAAATATTCCACGAGGTCTTTTTTTCGTGCAGGCACGGATAAGAGCTGTCATTGCAATAGCTTTCTTATACTGATCGTCTATCGCAGCTATGTTAGTTCGCAGTATATCTATCAGCTCGTTTTCTTTATCGGTATAATACAAATCCTTAAATGTATCAGACACGAAGTGATCTATCTCGCCTTGCTGTATCAACAGTTTTTCAGCTTCTTCCATAGGAAGTGTTACAGCATTATTCTCAACCATAGCTTTCGTGAATGTTGCTGACATAGCCATATAGTCGTTGCTGATTACCGTTTTGCCGTGAGATTTGAACATATATCCGACGATTCCCGAACCTGAGAACAGATCAACTACGGTATCAAACTCAAAGCGTGATGCAACATTCAATATTTCACCGAGCAGTTTCCTCTTGGAACCCATAAAGCGTGTCGGTGGATATAATGATACCTGATCGGAAAGAGGCTTGATTTTTGCCTCCTTTTTCTTTTCAGGCGGTATTGTAACAATTACATCTTCACCCTTTCGGGTATCACCATGACAGGAGATATGTCTCTTAGTCTGGATAACCTCTATCTTATACTGCTCATAAAGCTGATGGACAAGAGGATGATTGGAATTAGTGAGTATCACATAACAACCACGTTCATGAAGTGTACCGATCATCTTTGCCAGCTCAATATGATCGTCCTCATAAAACTGTTCTTTGGTATATCTCTTGAAATCTGAGTTTTCGGATATGGGAAGATATGGTGGATCCAAAAATACAAAATCTCCTGGCTGAGCATAGTGTTCAAGTACAAGGGTGTAATCACCGCAAAGAATATCTGCCTTTCTCAGTGCTTCAGAAGCAAGACGAAGTGCGTCAATATCGCATATTTTTGGATTCTTATACTTTCCAAACGGAGTATTGAACTGTCCATTTCTGTTTACACGGTATAAGCCATTAAAACAAGTTTTATTCAGATATATTGTTCTGGCAGCGGCTTCGGCTTTCGGCAGTGTCTGCCAATTGAGAGAACGAACCTCATAGAACATCTCACTTGTATTTTCATATTTCTGCAAGCACTCGATAACATCATCAACATGATGTGCAACCTGAAGATACATATTTATCAGTTCAGGATTGCTGTCGGCTATGATAGCGTTATCAGGCTTCAAAGAAAAGAATAAAGCTCCGCCGCCAAAAAAAGGCTCTATATATCTGCCGTATGTTTTCGGAACTCTCGGCATAAGCTCGCCAAGCATCTGCGTCTTACCGCCAGCCCATTTCAAAATAGGCTTTGCCGCAGGAGCTTTCATTGTTTTAACGCTCATCACTCTGCATCCTTTCGACAGCCGTTTCTGGCACCATTTCCATAATATCTCCTATATCGCATTGCAGAGCATTGCATATCTTTACAAGCACACTTGTTGTAACATTCTCATTCTTACCGAGCTTTGCCATAGAAGCATGACTGATTCCCGCTGCAATACAAAGGTCTTTTTTCTTCATGTCTTTATCTATCAGCATCTTCCATAGTTTTTTATAACTTATCGCCATCTAGGGTGCTCTCCGTTTTCTGAATTTGTAGTTAAGAATCGCAGAATTAAAATCTGCATTCGCTGAACTATATATATTATAGCACATACTACCCCAAAAAACAAGTACCTAACTGAAAAATTCCTACTGATATGTATTCAGCAGGAATTTTCTCGTCATACTATATCACACATACACCATAGCCGCATAAATCGGATCTTTCGCACAAAGTCGGAGCATATTCTCCAATCCGTCTGCCCTGTTGAAATCACCCACAGCTACTGCTTCAAGATACTCCCTGTCGGCTGCCTTCCACTTCTCGACCTGTCTCTCAATAGATTCTGTAACAGCACGATCAAGCTCGATCAAATAGTCAAGTATCGTGCCATCGTTGACAAGCCTTTTCACCTTATCAGGACGGTACTCTTCCGAGTAGTGCAGGTGATACTTGATGTGGTCGGAGCTGAATGTTGTCACGCTCGGCTCAGCATCTGGTGTGTTGTAGGTGACGGTCAGTGCATCGGTGTCGAGCACCCATACGGGCTTGTTCTTGCCGTTGACCTGTACCTTGTCTTTGCTTCTGATAATCATAGTGTTTTCCTCCTTATTCCAGCACATTCTTTCTTGTGGTGCTGTTATACCTAAATTGCTGATAATCGGCACTCAGTCCGCAGGCAGAAATAAAAGCCTTAGCCTTTTTCAGTTCACGTGACAGCTCGTCCTCACGGCTGATTCGGGTTGCTTCTTTTTTCATCTTCTCACGGGAAAAATAACGAGCATCCTCCTCTTTCTTCTTATATGTAGCAAGCTCCGAGGAAACTGCCGACAGCTTCGCTTTCAGTTCGTCACGCTCCCGAACAACTTCATCACGTTCCTTGCGGAGCTTCTTGGTCTGCTTCTGCGCTGCAACTTCTTTCTTTGCAAGATCAGTGACGTTCTGCCAGTCCTCCTGCGACACTGTGACCTTACCGCCGAATACGGTCTTGCCTGTTTTGATACCGTCTATCTCCGTAAGTTTAGCAGTTTTCTCCTTGACAACTTTGAGTATTTCACGCTTCTCGCCAAGCTCCGCTTCTACCTGAGCGTTTTGCAAAGCAAGTTCATCTGCCTGTCTGCGCTTCTCCTTGTATTCAGGTATCTCTAACGTCCCTCTCGCCTTTTCTGGAGCAAGGGGCTTGATACCATGTTAAAGGCAGATTTTATTCAGCACCTCGACCTCGGCAGCCCGCCAACGGGCAATTGCCTGTTTACCCTCGCCATACCCCATTTCTTCGAGAGCTTTCGCCATAGCATTTCGGGTATCTAAACCATTGCTGAAATGCCCCACTGGAATATAGTCGATGTGCAGATGGGGAGTTGCTTCATCAAGGTGCATCACAGCATTGAACACATAGAAATTCGGATTTCTTTTCTGAAAACTCTCCATGTATTCACGCAGGCAGGCAACAGCAATCTCCGAATCGGGAGTACCGACACCTGTATCATCTTTTGTCCCGATCTGGACTAAGTCTTCATAGAAACTCTTTTGCTTATTTGTCCCAGTGATAACACTTGCACTCGGTTCACGGCTGAACAGGTGCTGAAAGTAGTCGGGGATACGGCGGTCATTTCGTTTCTGACGGGCATTGTATCTTTCTACTGCATCGCTGAAAAGAATATCATAAGCATCACGCAAATTCTGATGCACAAATGTAATGTTGTCCGCTGTTCGGGAACTGTCGATATTTTTGGCAGCAAATGCACGGTTGTTGTGGGACAAGCTGCCCTTGCCCTGACACATTGAGATCGTCTTTTGACACATAGAAACACCTCCCTTCCTTTTTGAATTGACCCTCTGACGAGAGAATGCCCTATGGGCAAAACGGTTTGCAGCGATACGGAGATCGGCAAACCAAACGGCTCGGAGAGCCGAGTTACCTGCGGAATGCCGCCGGTAACCCCATAGCACTTTCGACAGCTGAGCAACCGTCTATCAAAAGTATCTATTGCGCCCTGCGGGGCTTTTATCGGCTAACTTAGCAGCCGAAATGTGGGTACAGGAATCAAAAATTGTTACTGATAAACTTGTGTTTTTGCACTTTCTATGGTATAATTATTGTAGAAACTTGACAGGGGTGATTGTATGGAATACAAGCTTAATGAATATCACAGAGATTTGACTACTGAGGAACTGTTGAATGATTTGCTACGAGTATCACAGTTACTAAACAAATCTTATATTTCAAGAAGTGAATATGAAGCAAATGGCAAATTCTCCGCAACACCATTTTTACGTCGGTTTGGTTCGTGGGTTAATACATTGTCTGCTGCTGGATTAGATACGCAACGCACTAAAGCTGATTATTTAAAGATATCAAATCAATCACTACTTGAAGATATGAAAAGAGTATCCAAAGCTTTACAAAAAGACTCCATATCAACTAAAGATTACTCTGAAAATGGGAAGTATAAAGTTCAAACAATCCTTTCAAGATTTGGTTCTTGGGGTGAAGCATTAAAACACGCTGAATTACAAATGACAGGATTTAAAGAAATCTCAGATATTGAGCTTTTTGAAGAAATAGAGAGAATATGGGTTTACAAGGGTTCACAACCAACAACTACTGATATTAAAAACGGAATTTCAAAATATAGTCTTAATACATATATGCGTAGATTTGGTGGTTGGAGAAATGCGCTAAAAGCATTTCTCGACTATATAAATGAAGAATATGTATTTGTTGAAAAGCTGCAAAAATCTAAGAATAATAAGGCTAAAAGTACAATAAAAGAAAATAGCAATTCAAATCATTCAACTCCCCGTGATCCAAATTTAAGATTGAAGTTTCTTGTTCTGAAACGAGATAATTTCAAATGCTGTATGTGCGGACGTTCACCTGCCACCACAATTGGACTTGAATTGCATATAGACCACATTGTACCTTGGTCAAAAGGTGGAGAAACAGTTATTGATAATCTGCAAACGCTATGCAGTGATTGTAATTTAGGTAAAAGCAATTTGTCAGAAACAGAATAATTGAAATATTGACTGCCCGACCTCTGCCGAAGCAGTGGTCATAGGGGCGGCCATTTCTCTTTCTTCGGTCATTCTCTATCTCCTTTCAGACCATTCAGAGTTGTTGTAATGAGCTGTATCGTGGACAGCAGCTCGTCGTCCACCGCAGAACCGTTCTCTATTCTTTTCAGCTCGCTGAGGACTTCGGCAAGCTGATTTTTCAGAGCCTTGAACACTCTCGGATTGCCCTGCACGACTACATCACGGCACAGCAGCCGCTTCACGATGTAGTCCTGCTTGGTCAGTCCCGACAGTGCCACAGCCGAGTTGATAAGCTGATCTTCTTCGGGCGAAACACGAAAACCGATCGTCCTCGCCCTGAATCTGCCCTTGCTGTCAAGATTTTTCGCTGACATCTGCATCACCTCTTTTCTTTTTCAGCTCTTCGAGCTTATTTGCCATCTCCGCCTGTTTCGACGGAAACAGATGTGCATAGCGGTAAGTGATCTCAATGCTCTCATGTCCCACACGATCTGCAATAGCAACAGCCGAAAACCCAAGTTCGATTAGGAGCGAAACATGGCTGTGACGCAGATCATGGATACGGATATGCTTCAAACCCGTTTCTTTTACCCCTCTGTCCATCTCGTGATGCAAATAACTCTTGGATATTGTGAAAATACGCTCATCTGATTTCTGATCGTAAAGCATACGGAGATAGTCCTGCATCTCCTCACAAAGAAAATCAGGCATTTCAATGGTACGGTTGCTTTTCTTGGTTTTCGGCTCTGTAATAACGTCCTGCCCCTTGATACGCTGATAGGACTTGTTAATGCGGAGTTTTCGATTCTGGAAATCAAAGTCCTCTGGTGTGAGAGCCAACAGTTCGCCAAGACGGATACCGCACCAATACAGCATTTCAAAGGCATAAAACGAAACTGGTTTGTCCATCATGACCTCAGAAAACTGCATATATTCGTCCTTTGTCCAGAAGTTCATCTCTTTGGCGTTCTTTACGCCAATACTTCCAGCTTTGGCAGCTGGGTTTACGCCAAGATCATAGTAGCGAACCGCATGGTTAAAAATACAGGAAAGCTGATTGTGCAGATTCTTCAAATACGTTTCCGAATAGGGCTTTCCGTTTTTGTCACGGTGACGAAGCAGTTCATTCTGCCACGCAAGCACATCCCTTGCCTGAATGTCCTTCATCGGTTTATCCCCGAAATAAGGGAGGATTTTCGACTGAATGACGTATGCCTTATGTTCCCATGTATTCTGTTTCAAGCGAGATCTCATATCCTGTTCATACAGCTTGTAGAAGTCCTTAAACAGCATATCAAGGTCACTGTTTGCCTGAAGCAGAAATCTTCGCTCCCAGTTCTGTGCCTCACGTTTGGTAACAAAGCCACGCTTGCACTTTTGTTTTCGCTCCCCCTGCCAGTCCTCATAACGAACCATAGCATACCAAGTGCCGTTTTTATCCTTATATACGGGCATTATTCCTCACCAGCTTTCTTTTTGGGAGGGTTCACCGAGTACACTCGCTCGTTAAAGTACTCACGGTTCACTCTGCCTGTTACTGTGATAAACCCTTTGTCGGAAAGTTCCTGATTGAGTTTACGAATGATTTTGTACGCATAGGCAACAGAGATCTCCATAACCTCAGCAACTTCCTCTGCACGAATAAATTTTTCTGACATATACATTTGTTCCTTTCTGTGTTCTGTATTCGCAAAATCTGTTCTAAACATTTTTGCTTAATTCCATTATGCTAAACAAATTTGCTTTTGTCAAGACACTTTTGCGTATTTTCTAAATTTTTTTGTTTAGCATCTCTTGACTGACTTAAACATATATGTTATAATGATTCTACTAACAGAACGATATTATAAGGAGTAAACCACCATGAGTATAATGGGAGATAAAATACACCGCATTCGTGATTTCAGAGGAATGACGCAGAAACAGCTCGGTATGGCTGTCGGATTTGATGAGAAATCCGCCGATGTCCGCATCGCACAGTATGAATCCGGCACACGCACACCCAAGCAGGCACTTGTCGAATTGCTTGCCGAGGCATTGGACGTGAACCCTCGATTCCTTGCTGATGATGAGATACTCGGAGCGGAAGGCGTTATGGAGCTTCTCTTTGAGCTTGATGAGCATTACCCGATCAGTATTCTTGACTGCGAGGACGAGGACGGCAACAAACGCAAGGGTGTTGTTTTCGGCTCTATCCTGATGACTGACCTCCTTTCCGAGTGGCAGAGACGAAAAAAAGACCTTGCTGACGGTAAGATCAGCAAGGCCGAATATACAGAATGGAAGCTAAACTGGCCGAAAACGACCGATGACTGCGGTAAACATGAACCTGCAAAAGAGTGGCGTAACCTGTAAGCCACTTGATACGCAGAACAATGCCGCTCAACTTCCTGTTATCAAATTGTTATCACTGGATTTTTAAGGTTTCGGAAATGGCGTATCTACGCCGTTTCCGAGGCCTTGTTTCTTGTTTATTATTCCCACTCAATAGTTGACGGTGGCTTAGTAGTAATATCATAAACAACACGGTTAATATGCTTTACTTCATTCACAATTCTTGCAGCAGCAATTTCAAGAACCTCATATGGAATTTTAGCAAAGTCCGCAGTCATGAAATCAGTTGTAGTAACACCTCTGAGAGCAAGAGTGTAATCATATGTTCTGCTGTCGCCCATAACTCCCACTGAACGCATATTTGTAAGCACTGCAAAATACTGATTTATTTTTCTGTCAAGACCTGCTTTAGCAATTTCCTCTCTGAAAATATAGTCAGCATCCTGAAGTATTTCAAGCTTTTCATCAGTAATATCACCAATAATTCTTATAGCAAGTCCGGGACCCGGAAATGGCTGACGCCATACAAGAACTTCTGAAAGTCCAAGCTCAATACCCAACTGACGAACCTCGTCCTTGAAAAGCATTCTCAATGGCTCAATAATTTCCTTAAAGTCTACATAATCAGGCAGACCGCCAACGTTATGATGTGACTTTATAACAGCAGCATCACCTGAACCGCTTTCAATAACGTCAGGATAAATCGTACCCTGAACAAGATAGTCCACAGTTCCTATTTTCTTTGCTTCCTGTTCAAAAACTCTGATGAACTCCTCACCTATTGTCTTACGCTTTGTTTCAGGGTCAGATACTCCCCTGAGCTTTGACATAAACTGTTCCTTAGCGTTAACCCTTACAAAATTTATACCCCAGTCAGCAAAAGCAGCTTCAACCTCGTCACCCTCATTTTTACGCATAAAGCCATGGTCAACGAAAATACAGGTAAGCTGATTGCCGACAGCTTTTGCGAGCAGTGCTGCTGCAACAGAGCTGTCAACACCGCCTGAAAGTGCAAGCAGAACCTTGCCGTCGCCAACCTTTTTGCGTATGTCAGCAATAGCTGTTTTAGCATAGTTCTCCATAGTCCAGTCGCCTGTACATCCGCATACATTTTTTAAGAAGCCGTTTATCATATTAAGGCCATTCTGTGTATGATTAACTTCAGGATGAAACTGAACTGCATAAAGCTTTTTCTCTGCATTTTCCATAGCAGCAACAGGACAGTTATCTGTATGTGCAGTAATTTTAAAGCCCTGAGGAAGTTCTGAAATATAGTCGGTATGACTCATCCATGATACTGACTTATCTGAAAGCTCATTAAAAATAAGACTTGAATTATCATAAAATGTTTCTGTTTTTCCGTACTCTGAATTGATGCATGTAGAAACTTTACCGTCAAGAGTATATGCCATAAGCTGACAGCCATAGCAAATGCCTAAAATCGGTATTCCCATCTCAAAAATCTCTTTTGATATATGCGGAGAACTCTCCTCATAAACACTATTCGGGCCACCTGTAAAGATAATACCTACAGGATTTAACCTTTTAATTTCTTCAAGAGGAGTCTTGTAGCTTTTTACTTCACAGTATACACCGCATTCACGAACTCTTCTTGCAATAAGCTGATTATACTGACCGCCGAAGTCAAGAACAATACAAAGCTGATGTGTCATAAAACTCTCCAATCTGCAAACGCAAATGCGTCATGCTAATATTACAAATTTGATATATACTTCACGCTGCTGCAAAAGGTGTATAAGGCAACACCGCACAAAGCACGTCAAAGGACTTTGCACGTCATAAACTTGCAAATTTTCCGTCATATTACACATAAATTTCACATATCAAGAAAGACAACGAAAGCACGCCTGCTGTATAGTGAAGAAGATGATACAGGCAGACGAAATTTCTTGTTTGCAGAAATGTATTTTTGCAATATCATGAAGTATAATAGCTGTATTCCTTTATTATTACTTTAATTATGCCATTTTTTCAAAGAAAAAGCAATAGCTTTTTTAAAATATGTACTATACGTCTTATAAGTCAATAAAAAGTGGTTTTTTATTGTGAAAAGAAACGAACCAAATAACAAAATTAAGGCAACAGCGTAAAAAGCTTACACACTGTTGCCTTAAAATTACTGATTATAAAATCTTATTTTTCAGAACTGATAAACATATCGTAAATTCTGCGTATAGCCTCATTCAAGTCATTTTCACTTACACCGATAATTACATTAAGCTCGCTTGAACCCTGGTCTATCATCTTAACATTAATTCTTGCATGAGCCATAGATGCAAATATTCTTGCAACTGTACCTCTTGTATTTTTCATTCTGCGTCCTACAACAGCAAGAAGTGCAATGCCGTCCTCAATTTCAAGGTGGTCAGGATTAACCTCTTTGCGAAGCTGTGAAAGCACCTTTTCCCTTACAGGATTAAGACTGTTTGTATCAACAGTTATACTCATTGTATCAATTCCTGACGGCATATGCTCAAAGGAAACATTATTATCAGCCAGAACCCTGAGGACTTTCATTCCAAATCCCATTTCACTGTTCATCATTGCCTTTTCAATATTAATTGTGCTGAATCCCTTGCGTCCTGCAATACCTGTAATGGTATATGCATTACTTTCGTCCTCAAAGTCATGGTCATCGGAAACTATCATTGTTCCTGCATCTTCAGGTTTATTTGTATTCTTAATATTAATCGGAATACCTGCTGTTCTTACAGGGAAAATAGCGTCCTCGTGAAGAACAGAAGCACCCATGTACGCAAGCTCTCTGAGTTCCTTATATGTGATTACATTTATGACATCAGGATTTTCTACGACCCTTGGGTCAGCAACGAGAAATCCTGAAACATCAGTCCAGTTTTCGTATATATCAGCCTTAACAGCATTTGCAAGAATTGAACCTGTAACATCCGAACCGCCTCGTGAGAATGTTTTTACAATGCCTTCCGTTGTACTTCCGTAAAAGCCTGGTATAACAGCTGCATCAACATTTTCAAGTCTTTTGCGGATTTTATTTACTGTTTCATCAAGGAGAAGCAATCCCTTTGTATCAAATGTAATGACTTCTGCTGCGTCAACAAACTCAAAGCCTAAGTAAGCTGCGAGAATTTTACCGTTAAGATATTCTCCTCGGCTTGCAGCAAAGTCACGAGCAGGTCTTGTTTTCAGCTCTTTTTTTATATCCTCAAACTCATGGTCAAGCGAAATATCAACACCCAAATCCTTGATTATACCGTTGTATCTGTCTATAATGACATTAAAGTCCTCATCAAAGTCCACACCGCTTCCTGCAAGTTCACAGCATTTATAAAGCATATCAGTGATTTTTATATCATCTGAAAATCTTTTTCCGGGAGCAGACGGAACAACAAATTTACGCCTATCATCACTTTTTATAATATTGGCAACCTTTTTGAACTGATTTGCGTCAGCCAAGCTGCTGCCTCCGAATTTAACAACCTTTAAACCCATGAAAATTCATTCCTTTTTAATAAAATCTACATATGGGTTCCTCTAAAAACCAGTTTTGAGCAAGAAGAAACAAATAGGTGCAACAGATGCAAGGAAAGCTCTCGCAGGCGTGCTTTTGCACTACAAAAGGGCTTGACGCAGCATATAATGTGCATAGTCTTTTCTCAAAAAGGGCTTTTAGAGAAACCCATATTATTATATGACATTTTACACCTAAAATCAATTGATTTATAAAACAAAAAAACTATCCATCGGATTGTTTTTTTAGTGAATACGCTTGTATGCGTCAGGCGTACAATGGAAAATAATACAGCACCGTATAAAGTACATCTGATTACTTTGTATGGTGCTGTTGGAATTACTTTTTGTCTTCAAGCAGCAAAATCGGATACATGCTGTCATATTCCTTTACGATTTCAGGATGCTTGTTTGCATAATCAAATATAACATCTGCAAGCTCCTTTTTCATAAAGCCGACAAGCTCTGAAAGCGGACGATTAAAAAGCTCCTCACAAATTGGTGCAATTGTAATGGCACGTCTGCCCTCAACATTCATAATTCTGTAAGGCCATATACGGCAGTCAAACGGTTTATTGTCACCAAGAATACAGCCTTTTGCTTTATCAAGTGCAGGACAGTAAAACAGGTCATTTTCTTCAAGCTTTTCCACTCTGAAAATATAGCCGCCGTCTTTGCTGATAAATTTTGTATCAGGCTTTTTTTCCAGCAGCATATCACTGATTTCTTCTGTAAAAACAGGTGTTTCCCAGACATCATATCTATCAAAAACGCAGCAGAGCTGACATTCTGCGCAAGCCTTTGGATTTAAAATCTTTTTTAACATTTTTTCTCCTTTAAACTTCGGGGAAAGCTCATATCTGAACTTTCCCCGAATAGTTTTGATTATTTTTTCTTTTTGCCGTTTTTCTTCTTGTTACTGTTTTTTGTCTTTTGATTTGACTGTTCTGCCTGCTGTTTTGCAGTTTTTGTTTCAGCCTCCTCAATAGCCTTATCAGCTTCTGTTATGTCAAGGTTGCTGACTGCACCCTTAGACTTAATTATCTTGTCTTTCTTGCTTGCAGCTGTTTCCGGCTTTGGAACTTCATCAGCTTCAGTTACGCCAAGTTTTTTGTTTCTTGCTCTTTCAAGAAGAATTTTATTGTTCTTTTTGTCGTAAATTCCGAAAAGAACACATACTGCAATTCCTAATATCAGTGTAAATATACCTACCACAAATCCGGGAGGAGTATATGTAACAGATACAGTATGCTGACCGGGTGTAAGCTTTACACCGATAAATGCTTTAAGTATTTCAAGCGTTTCAACCTTTTTGCCGTCTACTTTTACTGTCCAGCCGGGTTCACTTGGAATTGTAAGGAGCATAATCTGTCCTTCTTCGGCAGTAATTGTACCCTCAAGATGTCTTTCAGTATAATTGTCTGATATATTCCACTGATGTTCCTTGAGCTGCTGAATATCCTGTTCAAAGAGTGCCTGATCAAATTCATAGAAGAAAAAGTCCTTTATGATTGTAAAATACTCACCGTCATTCTGCTGGTCTGTAAGAGTAAGTCTTACTTCAATATCAGTACCCGGTTCAAATGAACCTATCCTGAGAATTCCGTATTCTGTTCCCTCAAAATACTGACCTGTTCCAAGGCTTGAATGATTTACAAAGCTGCCGTTTTCGTCTTTTTCGGTAGAAATCCATGTATTAACAGGTTCTTTATACGGTGCCTTAAGGAACATATAAATGTAGTTGCTGCTTTCAGCAGTTATGTGTATATTGATTACAGGGTCACTTGCACCTGCATTGCCGACATATTTATAGCCGTCAGAACCATACGCATACTGTTCACACTCTGAAAGCTCAATTGTTTCAGGTATACGTTTATAATATTCTCTGTTGCCTACAATGTTAATGTAACCCTCAGGGGTTGTTTCAAACTGAGTATTGCCTGTTATTGTACTCATAAACATATTCTGGCTGTTAAACGGGTTATCATTTCCAAGGTATGCAAGATTTGTTATAGAGTCATCAATCATATATCCGATTGAAAGTGCATTTGGATTTTCATAGATATGGAACTGTGCAGCCTCATTTCCGCTGTTTACATAATCATATGTAAGTTTTTCATTGTAAAGCGGATTAAGCCATGTATCAGAAAGATACTTATCAGGGGCATGAATTACATACTTGATGCCGAGAAGTGAATCGGCAAGCATGGTATTTCCTTCATACTTTGTTGTAAAGCTCTGCATTTTATAACCCATTGTTTCAATGAAGTTGATAATTTTTGCGTTCATTACTGAGCTTGAATGTGTGATACCTCTTAAACGATATGCAAGGTTATCGTTTACAGTACGGTTAAAGGTTTTTTCTGCTCTGTAGAAGCTTGAATCATATTCCCTGAGAGCATCTGTAACGTCACGTCCCGACTGAGTTTCACTGTAATAGGAATCACCCTTTGAATATGCAACTTCCTTGTCGATTTTAAGGAATGTGTCATAAGCATTCGTTGAAAGCTCGAATCCCATAATGCAAAGCATTGCAATGGTAATTGTATTTTTGATTGTTTTATTTTTAGTCTTGCAGTAAATATAAATTCCAATAAGGTAAACTGCGGCAAGAATAGAACCGAATGCAAGAGTACCAAACCAGAAATATTCATATTGATCTCCATGATATGATTCTGTTGTTGTGTAAGGACCTGCTGCAACATATTTGAATTTATCCTGAATATAGTCAAATGAATCAGAATTAAGATAGAACCATAAAACAAGTGCCAGGATTATGGCAAAGCTTCCGGAAATCTTCGCAAGCGGAGCTTTCAATCCGTCAATATGTTCAAATACAGTTGCGGCAATCGACACAAGAATAAATGACATAAGGAAAGAATATCTGTAAGGAAGCCAGTTAGGAGCCTGTCCGCCATGCCACATCATATCAACAGGTCTGATGTACATACTGAAGAAAAGCAGGAATAAAACAAATGAATATCCGAGCTTTTTGTTGAACTTTATTTTCTTGTTCATATAGAAAAGAGGCAGCAGAACAAGTGAAATAACTCCGCAGTAAATCTCAGGCTTACCATGCATATTTACAGAGTAATACTGGTTAGGGAGAAGTGTAGGAACAAGCTCAATCGGTGAAAATTGTGTAGCAAAGCCGTAATCAGGCTCTGTAAACTCAAATTTACCAAGTGAAAGAGCATTATATACAGGTAAAATCATTATTGCACTAAGCATAAGAACTACAATTGTTGATATGCCGAACCATACAAACTTCTTTACATATACTTCAGCTTTCATCTTATTTTCTGTTGCAAAGAAAAGATAGAAGAAGAAGTAAATTGCAACGAAAATTGCAATCATATATCCGATATAGAAGTTTGATATAAACATAAGTGCAAGCGGAATTATGTAGTTAAGCTTTCTGCCGTCATCTATAAAGTATTCGATACCAAGAACTATAAGCGGCAGAAGTATGATGCCGTCAATCCACATAGGGTCGATAAGCTGAATAACAGCGTATGACATCATTGCATATGCAGTTGAGAAAAGAAGTGCCTGAAGCGGTTTGAGATGCTTTGATTTTCTTACATACAGGCAGAATGTAACGCCTGCTGTGCCCAGCTTGCAGAGCTGCATAATCATTATGCTTTCGAGTATCATTGTTCTCGGCAGCAGCATTACAATCAGTGTAAACGGACTGGCAAGATAATAGCCTATGATGCCGACAAATTCGCCTGAAAGGTCACGGCTCCAGTTATAGAAGAAGCTTCCGTCACCCCAGAATGCATCTCTCAATGCCTCGAAATAGTAAATATACTGACCGTTAAGGTCAAGAACCAGTACAGAACCATTTTCACCCTGTGAAGATGATTCGGATGCAAACGGATAAATTCCGAATCTGACATAGGCAATAAACGTCAGAAGTGCAGGAAGCAGAAATGCAATAAAATATACCCAGTTACCTTTTGCCCAGTTTTTAGTGCCTTTCATAACGTCCTCAGCAGTAAACGACGGTTTCTTGCTGACAGCTTTAGTAGCCAATTTTTTTCCTCCTTTTTCAGCAAGCAGTATAATCAGATACCGCACAATAACAGCATACGATATTAACGGGATTACAATGAAAAGCACCCTACAGGTGCTTTTCATCTGCTTACTTTATTATAATAATCAGATAAAATAATTATACTATATATCAAATCTCATTGCAATAGTTTTAGAGATTTATTTTATAATCAACACTTATTTATCCGCATCAATAAGATTCCAATAGCCTTTAAGATATATAAGTCCTGATATTATTGTCAGAATGGTTGAAATCCATATAAATACGGAAATAATTATATCTGCGGTTTCAAAAGCTGAATTGCTGAGCTTTAGTCCGAAGCAGTCAAAGTCCTTCCAGAAACTCAGCCATACTAATATACCGATAATAGTGACCATTGTAAATGCAGTTTTAAGTTTTCCCCATATTCCGGCTGCAACAACTATACCGCTGTCCGCAGCAATAAGACGAAGCCCTGAAACCATAAATTCCCTTGCCATTATTATAATGAACGGCACTGCACTCATTTTAACGTCATCAAGCTCCACAAATACAGCCAAAGCTGCCATAACAAGCACCTTATCTGCCAATGGGTCAAGAAACTTTCCGAAATTTGTTACAAGGTTATTTTTTCTTGCAATTTTACCATCAAGAGCGTCTGTAATTGACGCTGCTGAAAATATCAAAAGTGCTATAAGATAATTCAGCGGACATGAGTTCAGATACATAAAAAGAAGAAATACAGGTACAAGAAAAACCCTGAGCAAAGTCAGCTTATTTGGCAAATTCATTGAGAAACCACCTCTCCCATTAAGTCGTAATCCAATGTATCACTGATTTCAATTTCCACATAATCACCGATTTCAAGCGGATTTTCAGATGTAAAGAAAACCTTTCCGTCTATATCGGGAGCGTCCTTTTCAGTACGTCCGAAATAGCATTCGGCAAATTTATCAAAGCCCTCAACAACTGCTGTAAGTCTTTTTCCCATAAGCTTTTCGTTATTTGCGGCACTTATAAGCATCTGCTGCTCCATAATTATATCAGCCCGATGATTTTTCACTTCTTCGGAAAGCTGATTTTCCATTTCAGCCGCCTTTGTACCCTCCTCCTGAGAATAAGCAAAGCAGCCCAAACGCTCAAACTTCTGTTCCTGCACGAATTCTGCAAGCTCTGAAAACTGTTCTTCGGTTTCTCCCGGAAATCCTGTTATAAGCGTTGTTCGCAGGACGATATCAGGAACTTTCTTTCTTATATGTGCCATAAGCTGTGAAAGTCTTTCCTTATCACCCCAGCGGTTCATTCGGCTTAAAATCTCACTGTTGCAGTGCTGTATAGGTATATCCAGATATTTTATCAGTTTACCATTATCAGCTATTGTTTCCAATAATTTGTCGGTTATTCTTTCAGGATAGCAGTAAAGAGTTCTTATCCACTTTATCCCTTCAATTTCAGAAAGCTTTTCAAGAAGTTCGGGGAGCTTTGGCTCTCCGTATAAATCCTCACCGTATCGGGTTGTATCCTGAGCTATGACAATCAGCTCCGTAACACCGTTTTCGGCAAGCCACTGAGCTTCCTTCAGAACTTCCTCCATAGGAACACTTCTGAACTTCCCTCTTATCTGGGGTATTGCACAATATGTACAGCAATTGCTGCAACCTTCCGCAACCTTTAAGTATGCAAAAAAAGGCAGAGTCGATATAATTCTTTCTCCTGTAAGCTCAGCATCAAGCTTTGGTGAAAATTTTACTACCCTTTCATTTGCAAGAACATGGTCAAGAATGTCAATAATGTCCTTGTTGTCGCCGATTCCTATAACAGCATCTGCTTCGGGAAAAAGCTCTGCGGCTTCTTCCTGATATCGCTGTGTAAGACAGCCTGTAATAATAATTTTTTTCAGAGTACCGTCCTCTTTAAGCTTGCCAAGCTCAATGATGGTTTCAATAGCCTCCTCCTTTGCGGACTGAATAAATCCGCACGTATTGACTACTGCAACATCGGCAAGTCCGGGCTCGGTAACAAGCTCATAGCCTCTTTCACGCAGCTTATAGAGCATCCTTTCGGAATCAACAAGATTTTTTGAACAGCCAAGAGATACCATTCCAACCTTTATAGGCATTATTATATTTCCTCCCGATTCATTTCTTCAAAATATTTTTTAATCGCATGATTTATATCATCATAACCATAGCCATATCTCACAAGAGAATTTTTTACCTTATCAACAGATTTTCTGTCGCTTTCATCTTCAAGAAAACGTGAATACTTTTTTTCAAGCAAAGCTGCAATGTTTTCTTCAATTAATTCATAATAGGGCTTTAAGGCATTTTCTGCTGTTTCACCTCTGATTCCTCTCAGATTCATTTCCTTTTTTGCACGATATGGTCCAAAACGCTTGACCTCTGCATACTTTTTGGCAAGCATTGCCGCATAACGCTTATCATTTATACAGCCAATAGACACCAGCTTATCCATAACCTCAAAGCACATATCTTCATTCTGATATGTTTTTTCAAGCTTGTTATACATCTCACGATAAGAGTAATCACGATAATCCAAAAGATAAAGTGCATATTGAAAGGCACGTCTTTTATTGGAGGCATATATTATTTCCTCCAGCTCTTTCTCATCAAATACAGCTCCCGGACGAATTCCGTAGTCTGAAATAATATCTATATGAAGATAAATCTGACGGTCATCATCAAAAATCACTTCATATGATGAACCCTTATACTTTTTTACAGATGATACAGTCATAATTATGCAGGAGTAAATTCATCAAAGTCATCATCATTGTCGGCATCAACCATTGGGTCAATATCATCTGCCTCAATCTGAACTGAATCATCAATGAAATCATCTGCCTGCTCCTCGGCGTCCTTAGCCGCTTTGTCAAGCTTCTTAGACTTTTTCTTGGACTGTAAAGCAGGAACTTCGTCTTTCTTTTCAAGAATTTTTGCTTCAACCTCTTTCATGAGTTCGGCATCGCCCTGTAAAACAGCCTTAACATTATCACGTCCCTGACCGAGCTTATTGCCGTTATAGCTGAACCATGAACCGCTTTTCTTGATTATATCCAAATCAACGGCAAGGTCAAGAACTTCTCCTGTTCTGGAAATACCCTTGCCGTACATAATGTCAAACTCACATTCCTTAAACGGAGGTGCTACCTTATTTTTTACTACCTTGCATTTTGTTCTTGTACCGATTATTTCAGACCCTTCTTTTATAGCCTCGCCCTTTCTTACATCAATACGAACGGAAGAATAGAACTTCAAAGCTCTTCCGCCCGGAGTTGTTTCAGGATTTCCGTAAAGCACACCGATTTTTTCACGAATCTGGTTTATGAAAATTGCAACACAATTTGACTTGGCAATTGATGATGTAAGCTTTCTCATTGCCTGTGACATAAGTCTTGCAAGCTGTCCGACATGATTATCTCCCATTTCGCCGTCTATTTCAGCTCTTGTTGTCATAGCGGCAACCGAGTCTACAACGATAACGTCAATAGCTCCTGAGCGGACAAGTGCTTCTGCAATTTCAAGTGCCTGTTCACCGCAGTCAGGCTGGGAAACAAGCAGGTCATCAATATTAACGCCCAAAGCTTTTGCGTAAACAGGGTCAAGAGCGTGTTCAACGTCAATAAATGCAACCTCGCCATCAAGCTTCTGTGCCTCTGCTGCAATCTGAAGTGCAACTGTAGTTTTACCTGAGCTTTCAGGACCGTAAATTTCAACAATTCTTCCTCTTGGTACGCCGCCTATACCGAGTGCCATATCAAGAGTCATAGAGCCTGTCGGTATTGCGTCAACATTAAGAGTTGTATTCTGTCCAAGACGCATTACTGCTCCTTCGCCGTATTTCTTTTTCAGCTGTGCCAAAGCTCCCTCAAGAGCCGCTTTTTTATCTTCCTTTGTTGCAGGTTTTACAACAGCTGCTTTTTTAGCAAGTTCCTTTTTCGCCATATACTTTTAATCCTCCTGTTTTCTGTATGCAGAAACTATACGAATTATATCTGCTGTATCTCGGCTGAATTCTGTACTTTCAAAGCCGTTTTCAAGGAAAATTTCTTTTACTTCTTCACCCTGACCTATTCCGATTTCATAGAAAAAAAGTCCGCCGGGTTTAATTTTATTTTTCCATATTGAAGTCATTTTCCGATAATATTCAAGACCGTCCTGACCGCCGTCCAATGCAGACTGTGGTTCAAATGAAACCTCTGTTTGCAGATTGTCCATGTCATTTTTGCTGAGATAAGGCGGATTTGATACAATTATATCAAATTGCTCCAGTTTTTCGGCAAGTGACTCATCAAGAACGTCACCCTTGATTATTTCTATATCAGCACCGTTCAGTTCGGCATTTTCTCTGAGATATTCAAGTGCCGTATCTGAAAGTTCAATTGCCGTAACGTGTGCATCGGGTATTTCCTTTTTCAATGTAACGGCAATACAACCGCTGCCGCTGCATAAATCAGCAATTCTTGGGGAACTGTTTTTATCTGCATTATACTTTTTAAGAACTGTATCAATAATTGTTTCCGTATCGGGACGAGGTATCAAAACCCCCTCTCCCACCTTAAACGGCAGACCGTAAAATTCCCATTCACCCAAAATATATTGCAGAGGATACCCTGTACTGCGTTTATTTACCATGCTGTGAACAAATTTTACGATTTCATCAGGAGCTGCTGAATCTGCATTCAAAAGAAGTCTTGGAAGTTCAATTTTAAATGCATGCTCCATAATGCATTTTGACTCAAATCTGTATGTATCAATATCAACCTTTTTCAGCATTGATTTCACATTTGCATAAAGCTCTCCGATAGTTACCATACGTCCTCCTCAAGATTATCAGGAATACATGGCTTTAATGCGGCAATTGCAACTTCAATCTGACTGTCATCAGGCTCTCTTGTAGTAATTCTCTGGAGAGCAAGACCGGGAGCAGAAAGTATTTTTGTAAATGCATTGTCATGGTTGCCCGCAAGACGTATAAACTCGTATGATATGCCTACAACAACAGGAAGAAGAACGAGTCCTGCAACTATTCTCTGCCATGTTACAGTGAACGGTATAAAGCACATAACAAGTATGCTTACGATTAAAACAATAAAAATGAAGCTTGTTCCGCAGCGTTTATGAAACCGAATCTGCTTTCTTACGTTTTCAACAGTAAGCGGAAGTCTTGCCTCATGGCAGGCAATCGTCTTATGCTCTGCACCATGATACTCATATGTGCGGCGGATGTCCTTCATAAAGCATGTTACAGCCATATATCCAACAAAAAGTATTATTTTAATTATGCCCTCAAGGAATGAACGAAGTATTCTCATTTCCTGAACAGGCTTTATAAGTCCCACTATTATTTTGGGCAGGAACATAAAAATTCCAAGTGCAACGGCAACGCCGACAATCATACCCACAAACATAAACAGGCTCATAACTGCACTTTCAGCCTTTGTCTGTTCTGCTTTTTCCTCCTCTGTAATCTGCTTATCAGCGGATTTCATAAGATACTTATAGCCCTTTATCATTGAACCCACAAAATTAAAGCTTCCTCTTACAAAAGGCATCTTCTTATAAAACGGAGCGTTTTTACCGTTTTTTTCATCCCATGTTTCAACGTCAATAGTTCCGTCAGGCAGACGGCATGCCATAGCACCCTTATAAACGCCAATCATCATGATGCCCTCAATAAGTGCCTGACCGCCTATTTTAGACTTTATTTCCTTTTTATTTTCCTCTTTACTCATCAGCTTTTGCCTTTCTCGGTTTTATTTGCGGCAGGAAGTGTTATTGTAACAATCGTTCCGAAGCCTTCACGACTTTGAACCTCCAGCTTTCCGCCATGCATTGTTACTATTTCATCTGCAACAGCAAGTCCTATTCCCGAACCTCTTTTAGTATGGTTAGCCTTATAGAATTTTGTTTTTATTTTCGGCAGGTCGGATTCCTTTATTCCGCAGCCCGTATCTGAAATGGAAACCTGTACATTTCCGTTTGTTTCAGCAGCCTCAACTGTTATAATTCCGCCTGCCGAAGAATATTTTATTGCATTATCTATAATATTAATGAATACCTGACGTATTCTGTTTTTGTCCCCGTAAACAACAGGCAGCATATCAGGTTCATTATATACGATTTTCATATTTTCACGCTTCGCCTTTTCACTGTATATGAGCAAAGCGTCCTCAAGCTCCGCAAGAATGTCCATATTGCTTCTTTGAAGTGTGAAATGTCCGCTTTGCATTCTTGAAAAGTCAAGAAGCTCCTCAACCATTTGTGAAAGACGCTCTGTTTCACTCAGGATAACTCCCACACCCTTTTTCATTGTTTCAGGGTTTTCTTCGCTGTAAATCGTTTCAGCCCAGCCCTTTATCGCCGTAAGAGGTGTTCGCAGTTCATGTGATACAGATGAAATAAACTCATTTTTCATAGACTCTGTATTTGAAAGCTCATCTGCCATATAGTTTACAGAGGTACAAAGCTCGCCTATTTCGTCTTTTTCGTTATTTTTTATTCGGACGGAAAAATCTCCTGTTGCAAATCTTTTTGCAATAAGACTTATCTGCTGAATAGGTTTTACAATAGAACCTATAAAATAAAGTCCTGTAAAAATCATAATCAGCATGATAAATATCCCTATTCCTGCGGCAGCAAAAATATATGCCTGTATGGTATTGTCAATCTCAGTAAGTGAAACAACCATTCTTACGGCACTGTACTCACTGCTTATGGACTGAAGCGGAACTGATACTGCCATTATTTTTTCTCCGCTCGGCTGTTTGCCAAGCCAGTAGCCTTCCTCTCCACTCATTACGCTGAGATAGTCAGGCATAGGAATAGTATCATCAGGTGAAAATCCTGAAGATGTAAGAACTACACGTCCCTTGGAGTTGACTGCCATAAGCTCTATTTTGTCCTTTTCATCAAAGGTTTCAAGCATATTTCTCATTTCCGATGAAAAGTTTGATGCGTTATCCTGAGAGTAAATGCTGAGTATGCTTGTTACTGCATTTATTCTTGAAGAAAGATACTGCTTTACAGAGTTATAGTAATAATACTGAATTGCATATACAAATACCAATTCAATAACCATTATCGTAAGGAATACCATGCCGAGATTGTTTATTATCCAGCGTTTTGTTATACTGCTTTTCCTAGCCATTACTGAACATCATTCCACTTATAGCCGTAACCCCAGATAGTCATTATATATTTGGGATTCGACGGTTCTTCTTCTATTTTCATGCGGATTCGCCTGATATTTACATCAACGATTTTTGCGTCACCGTAATAACTTTCTCCCCATATATGATTGAGAATGCTTGAACGGTCAAGAGCAGTATTTTTATTGTTCATAAAGTATTCAAGTATCTGATATTCAACCTGCGTCAAATCAATAAGCTCATCATTCTTTTTTACGGTTCGGCTTTTGAGGTTAAGTACAAACGGCCCTGATTCAATAATCGAGTGGTCATCATTTTTTATGAAGCTCATGCACACACGCCTGTAAATAGCGTCCACTCTCGCTGTAAGCTCGGACGGCGAAAATGGTTTTGTAATATAGTCATCAGCACCAATCATAAGTCCGCTTACCTTATCCATTTCCTGAGTTCTTGCTGTAAGCATGATTATTCCAAGCGTGGAGCTTTTTTCTCTCAGCTTTTTGCAAACGGTAAAACCGTCTATACCCGGCATCATTATATCAAGCAGTACAATATCAAAATTGCCATGTTCATCTTCAAATGTTCGAAGAGCCGCTTCTCCGCAGTCAACGTCAATAACATCATAGCCTGCACGTTTCAGGTTGATTACAACAAATTCACGAATAGCAGCTTCGTCCTCACATACAAGTATACGTTTCATTATTCACCCTCCTCTATACCTTGAAACAAGGTTTTAATAGAGCTTTTTAAAATACAATGCAAGCTCGCCTGTATTTATTCCCATTTCTTTATCTTCACATGCATAAGCCATATAAAATGCCTCACCCTTAGAGCAAAGCAGCTGATAACCTGCTGAAATTCTGTCCTCTCTTGAAGCAGAATCTTCCGCAGTATATATTCTTAAAAGGTCTTCTCCGACAGTACCGTTAATGTACTTGCAGAAAACTATCTCATCATTTAATGTATCAAGCTTTACAGTAACCTTTCCTTCCCATTTTTCAGGAATAATAAAGGCATAGCCGTCTGAAACGCTGTAATAGCTTGAATATTTCCTGACAAGCTTGTTATTTTTCAGGCAAAGCCAGTTTGTCATTTTTATCTGTTCACTTTCAGTTGCGTCAGTATATCCGGGAAAAAGCTTCTGAACAGGTATTTCGTAAATTCCGTCGCTGTCTATATCTGTTGTATTGCAGCCGGACGGACGTATTGTAGATTTGCTTTCTTCCGAATCAGCAAAAATGCTTTTCAATCCCTGAGAGTTCATATATATAATGTCGGTTTGTATAGTACCCATGCCTGAAACAGCATCTATATACAAGCCTATTGTTTTATCATCTATGCTGCCGTAAACGATACGGTCAAAGTCATTGAAGCTGCCATTCAGTTCCGTTTTGTACACATGATATTTGCCGTTATTATCAAGCTTATACGCAACTGCCTCGGCATTTGATGTGGAAGAACCGTTCAATAAAAGCAGTTCGTTTTCATCATCTGAATCAAGGTCAAGAATATCAGCATATGTATATGATGCGGAAAAGGTATTTTCAATCATGGAGCTTTCACTGTTATAAGTATAAACAGCAAGTGACTTTTCAGAACGGTTCATAAGACTGCTGCCGATTACTACGTTTATTCTGTCGTTAGAGCCAAGCTTTGAAATCATTACCTTTTCAATTTCCGAACCCTCAGCAGGAGTATCACAAACGGAACGCCATTTTCCGTCAAACTGGTCAAGAATATTTATTCTTAAAATATTTTCGTCCACAGAAAATCCTGTTTTTTCATAGAAAACTATAGCTTCACTTCCGCCGTCACTGTCGATATCCTCAATTATGAACGCCGAAAGGTAATTGCCTGACTTCGGATATTTAAGACTTATATTCTGACCTGCCGCATCTTTAAGCGTATTGTAAATCTGCTCCTGCTCAACGCTCAGTTTAGGAGGAGTTATGAGATTATCAATACTCGTGCCGAGAGAACAGCCATTGAAGGTTATGCCAACAGCTGTTAAAACAGAAAGTATGATTTTTTTCAAAATACTCCTCCTAATCGGATTCAGCTTATACCGCAAACATTATGCGTTGCTGCCTTTATCTTTCATCAATTTTTTTGTATTCACGCCTTGCAGCAATTGCCTTATATGCAGGACGTATTATTCTGCCGCCTGTAAGGATTTCTTCCATTCTGTGAGCTGACCAGCCTGCAAGTCTTGAAACTGCAAATATAGGTGTGAACAATTCATCAGGAATACCAAGCATACGGTAAACAAGTCCTGAATACATATCAACATTGGCACACATGGTTTTGTTGCTGCCCTTAACCTCCTTGAAAACCTCAGGAGTAAGACGCTCAACCGTTTCAAGAAGTCTGAATTCCGCTTCAATCTCCTTTCCCTTAGCCAATTCCATAGCCTTTTTCTTCAAAATAACTGCACGAGGGTCGGAAATAGTGTAAACTGCATGACCCATACCGTAAATAAGTCCTGTATGGTCGTTTGCCTCTTTTCTTATTACCTTTCTCATGTAATCGGCAACTTCGCCTTCATCTTCCCAGTTCTTGATATTTTCCTTGAAATTATCAAGCATTTGTATTACCTTTATGTTTGCACCGCCGTGACGATGTCCTTTAAGCGAACCGATAGCACCTGCATAAGCAGAATACGGGTCTGTACCTGATGATGTAAGAACTCGGCATGTAAATGTTGAGTTGTTGCCTCCGCCATGCTCAGCCTGAAGCATAAGAACCGTATCGAGAAGCTGCGCTTCCTCCTTTGTGTACTGTCTGTCTGTACGGAGCATTGAAAGGATAGTCTGGGCAGTATTTTCCTCATACCTTATCGGATGCATAATAAGACTTGCATTGTCATAATGACGTCTTTTTACCTGATAAGCACATGACATGATTACAGGAAGCTTTGCGATAAGGCTTATTGCAGTACGCATTTCATTTTCAATTCTTTTGCCCTCGCTTTCATCGTCATAAGAATACAAAGCCAATACTGAACGTGCAAGCTTATTCATAATATTCTTTGACGGTGCTTTAAGAATCATATCCTCAACGAATCCGCTTGGGAGGTCACGTTTAAGTGATATATATGTATTGAACATTTCAAGCTCGGAAGCTGTCGGCAGATTTCCGAAAAGCAGAAGAAAAACGGTTTCCTCGTAACCGAATCGGTCTTCATTTTCAACATTTGCAACAAGGTCATTTATACTGTATCCTCTATATATAAGCTCGCCGGGGATAGCCTCGACTTCGCCTTCATTCAGAATATATCCGTGAACATTACATATATTTGTGATACCGGCAACAACACCTGTACCGTCACTTCTTCTCAAGCCACGCTTTACATGAAATTTTTCATAAAGCTTCGGATCAATTCCGGTATTTTTTTCCATCTCTTTGCATAAATCTGTAATATTGGCACCTGAAATAAATGCTCCCATCCACACTCACACTCCTAAAAAATATTCATAGTTTATTATACTACATTTTTAAACAGATGTCAATGCGATATGTGATTATTAAGTCAGGCAAGCCTATGCAAATCAAAAGGAAGGTAACACCGCACAAGGCTTTGTACGGTGTTACCTTAAAAACTGTGGTGTATATCAGGAGGAAACCATGAAAAAATATCTGTCTTTTATTATTACGTTTTCACTTTTAACGCTGATGCTCCCTGCTGTTCCCGTATATCTAAGCAAAAAAACAAGCAATGAAACCGCTGTCGCTGAAGAAATTTCCCAGTCTGATTCAAAGGCTGAAAAAGCAAAGTCCGAGACAAAGGCTGAAACCCGTCAGTTTTACAATGTTCTGGACGTTTCAACAGGACAAGTTATCGAGGTGAGCAAGCTTGACTACATAATAGGTGCAGTATGTGCGGAAATGCCTGCCACCTTTGAAACAGAGGCACTGAAAGCTCAGGCTGTTGCCGCCCACACCTATGCTGAACGTCAGGTTATGAGGGAAAAGGAAAATCCTACAGCTGAGCTTTGCGGTGCTGACTTTTCAAATGATACCTCAAAGTATCAGGGTTATTTTACGGTAAATCAGGCAAAACAGTATTACGGCGATAATTTTGATATATATTATGCGAAAATTTCAGATGCGGCAAAGGAGGTTCAGGACTATATCATTACATATAATGAAGAACCTATTGTATCTGCATTTCACTCCATGTCATCAGGGAAAACCGAAAGTGCTGAAAACGCATGGGGCAGTGCTGTTGATTATCTTGTTTCGGTTGACAGCAGTTTTGATACGTCTGCTCCCAAATACTTTGAAGAAACCGCTTATCCAAAAGAGGTTTTGCAGGAAAAGCTTAAATCAGCCTTTCCTGATATTCAGCTTGGCGAGGACTTCACTCAATGGCTGTCTGTAAAGGACGTTTCAGATGCAGGAACTGTTTTGTCAATGACAGCAGGAAATCTTACGGTAAGCGGCAACGACATGAGAACAGCTTTATCATTAAGGTCGGCAAGCTTTGAGATAAATTATACCGCTTCCGAGGCAGTTTTCGCTACAAAAGGCTACGGTCATGGCGTCGGCATGAGTCAATACGGTGCAAACTCCATGGCGGCTGAGGGTAAAACATGGCAGGATATATTGAATCATTATTACAGCGGATGTGAAATCGTACTTCAATAAGCCAATAATCTTGCTATATTAGCAAACAAAAAGCATACTGTGAAGCCTGCCAATGTGGGTATAATCAGTGACAATGCAGTCCATTTAAGACTTCCTGTTTCCTTTTTGATTGTTATGAGGGTTGTTGAACAGGGCCAATGCATTAATGAAAACAGCATTACGCTTACTGCCGTTATCCAGTCCCAGCCGTTATCGACAAACAACTGTTTCAATGCCTGATTATCAAGCTCAATTAAACTGCCCTGTGCCATATATGCCATAATAATTATCGGTATAACAATTTCATTTGCAGGAAGTCCAAGTATAAACGCAAGAAGTATCACACCGTCAAGTCCTAACAGATTTGCAAACGGGTCAAGGAAATCGGCACAATGATTCAGAATTGAAACATCATTTACCGTAACATTAGCCATTATCCATATAATTAATCCCGCAGGTGCTGCAACAGCTGCGGCTCTGCCCAGAACGAAAAGAGTTCTGTCAAAAATTGAGCGTACTATTACTTTAAGTATCTGGGGACGTCTGTATGGCGGAAGTTCCAATGTAAACGATGACGGAACTCCTTTTAATATGGTTTTTGAAAGCAGACCTGATACAAAAAATGTCATGAAAATACCAATCATTATAACAAGCGTCAGCAAAAGAGCAGAATACACCGAATCAAGCATACCGCCTGCTGCACCTACAAAAAACATTGAAAGTATGGCAATAAGCGTCGGATAACGTCCGTTGCACGGTACAAAGCTGTTTGTTATCATGGCTATAAGACGTTCTCTGGGAGAATCTATTATTCGGCAGCCAACTATTCCTGCCGCATTGCAGCCAAATCCCATTGCCATTGTCAAAGCCTGTTTTCCGCAGGCAGAACACTTTTTAAACGGTTTATCAAGATTGTACGCTATTCTCGGCAGATACCCCAAGTCCTCAAGAAGTGTAAACAAAGGGAAGAAAATTGCCATGGCTGACTACAAAAAAAGCCTGTTAATGAAAAATCCACCTATCCGTTATTAAAATTATAATGCTTGTACACAATAAAATCAAGGTTATCAAAATAATTTTATTGTTTTAGCGTAAGAAAACTTAAATTTTTTTATTGTGAAATAATGAAATAAAAATGCTGTCAAGAGTAAAATGCATATTTACCGCTCTTGACAGCATTTTTTATGAATTACAATTACAAAGAAAATTTAAGCATTATTAACATTCATATCTTCCATATGAATGAATAGTATTTAACAATGAATTATGCATAAAAAATTCGCTTAGTTAGCTCCTAAGCGACCAACAAATTATACTGCTTTATAAGAATATAATACAATATTCTATGAAAAAAGTCAATAAAAACATTTATAAATGTATTCAAATTAGCGATTTTAATAATGTATTAATAGATTTTATGTACATAATGTATAATTGATTTAGTCGAAACAATTTTATTCATGGTCAAAAAATGGGTACAGTATAAACAGGAGGTATAATATGTCAAGACACGGAGAAAACATAAGAAAACGAACTGACGGTAGGTGGGAAGGTCGATATATAGAATACTATTCAAGTAATGGAAAAGCTTGTTATCGTTCTGTATATGGTAAAACATATGCAGAAACAAAAGAAAAATTAAAGCAGTGCAGAAAACTTTGTAACAAAAGTACAGATAACAGAATTACTATGGAAGAACTGTTTAAAGAGTGGCTAAATATGAAAAAAGATACTATAAAATCATCTACAACAGTTACCTATAGTTATTTTATAAACAAACACTTTATTCCATATTTCAAAAATTTAAAGGCAATGTATGTTACAAATGAACTTATTCAAAATTTTATATTAAAAAATCCCAATTTATCCCCTAAAACTATATGTGATATGATTTCACTTTTAATTCAGATTATAAGATATGGACAATCAAAAAGATATATTAATTATTTTGATTTTAATTCCATTATATATCCAAAGTCACCAAATGATGAATTGCCAGTTTTAAAAAAATCAGAATTTATAAGACTTGTGAATTATGTTCAGTCAAACTTTAAAATACAAAAAATGGGTATTTTGTTGTCACTATTTATGGGGATGCGTTTGGGTGAAATCTGTGCATTGCAGTGGGAAGATATTAATTTTTTAGATGAAACAATTCATATTGGAAAAACGATACAGAGATTAAAAAATTTAGATGTAAATGAAAAAACTAAAACAAAAATTGTAATTGATACTCCGAAAAGTCAAAAATCAATTCGTGATATTCCTATACCGTCATTCTTGTTGACATTGCTTAAAGAATATAGAGCAGATGAAAAAACATATATTTTAACTTGCACCACTAATTATATTGAACCACGTAATTATCAAAAAAAATTTAAAATCTATCTTGAAGAAGCTGGAATTTCTGATATAAATTTTCATGCATTAAGACATACTTTTGCGACAAGAGCAGTTGAACAGGGATTTGATATCAAAAGTTTAAGTGAAATCTTAGGTCATTCAAGTGTAAAGTTTACAATGGAACGATATGTACACCCTTCAAACGAACATAAAAAAATGAATCTTGAAAAACTTGCAGTTTTCTATTAATGGTCAAAATTATAGTCATACAATGCAAGTTTTTTGCTATTTTACGTGAATTATTAAATAAAATTCGCTTAGGAGCTAACTAAGCGAATTAATAATTTATAATTATATTATTATAATTAACCTATTTTACTGAATTTATACAAATATAAACTTAAGGCAATACTGCACAAAGAACGTCAAAAGACTTTGCACGTCATAAACCTGCAAATTTTCCGTTATATTATACAGAAACTCCTTGAAATACGCTGGTATTCCTGCATCGTTTTTATGCAATCTAACGAAAAATATATCTGTGTTTCTGCCGCACAATCTTTGTGCTGTGTAGCCTCAAATAATTATAAAGGAGTGTGATTCTTACGCTAATATATGAAGTCAAAAGTATTCCAGACCTAACATTAAGTAAATATCAAGTATTTGCCGATTCTGGAATAGAAGGAATGTTACAAGCACAATTACAATTTATAAAACAGTTATATAGAGTATCTTTGTTGGGTAAAATTCATATACACTTTATTTATGATTATGACCCTAAAAGAAAAGCTGGACAAAAATTAAACATATATATTGTATTCTCAGGAAATGAAGATGACCAAAGTTATTACTTGAAATTACGAAAAATTGTAAATTCTTCAAGCATTTCAACTTATTTTCAATTTCAGGAAATTCAAAACGTATCTTTTTTAAAATTAAAATATTCTTCCATGGCATTTTTACGAAAAAAAGAAAGAATTATTCAAACTGTTATTGATAATGAAGAAAAATATTTTTATCTTATACCAAACTGGGAAATGAATGAAAGTGCAAGATTATACAACATGATTCAAATGATAGAATCTTTTAACGAAAAATGTTGTTATCGTGTAGATTTATATACAGAAGAAAATTTGGAAGAACAAATTCATAAGAATTTTGAAAAACCACTTACATTTTTAAGAAATATATCTAATAAAGAAAATGGAGTGAGCATATTAAACAGAATGCAAAAAAATCAGCGTGACCCTAATGCAGATGAAACACTTCATCAATATGAAGACTGGATAAAAGCTGTTGACAGTTCTTATGTATTTCGCTGTAGAATTTGTTCACTATCCAATGATGAAGAATATTGTCAATTATTATTAGATAGTATTATATCTGAATCCATTCAAAAAGGTAATGCAACCTTAGAGAAAAAGCAAGGTAACTTTACTGTATTTGATGTGTTTAATGATATTCCAACAAATTATTGTTTAAATGACACTCCAAAATCGATGCAGAATTGGGCGACTACATTTACAGCAGAAGAAATATCAGCATTTATAAGACTGCCTGTTTTATATGACGGAGAAAACATTGAATTACCAAAAGAAACAGCATCAATTCAGGAAAATGAAGGTATTATTCTTGGTAGGGATAAAAATAATTATGATGTTGTAATTCCGCAAAAATTACTTCCAAAGCATATGTTTGTATGTGGTGTTCCTGGTTCTGGTAAAACAAATACAATGCTTCATTTAGCCAATAGTTTATGGAATTATGAAGTTGAACAAAATGGAGTTAAACAAAAATTACATATTCCGTTTTTAATATTAGAGCCCGCAAAAAAAGAATACAGAGAACTGGCTCTTTTTGATATTCCGGAATTACTAATTTTTTCACCGTCAGCGTGTACAAACTTTCCAATTAAGATTAATCCATTTGAATTTCCGAAAGGATTAACTTTATCAGAACATATTAGTAAACTTTGTCAAGTTTTTGAGGGAGCATTTCCAATTGCACCTCCCGCACCATTTATATTAGACCGTGCAATTCAAACAATTTATGAAAAACATGGTTGGAATGTTAAAGATATTAATACAGGAACAAAATCCTATCCGTTAATGTCTGAACTATATGACCAGTTTGAAAAAGAATTACTTACTACTAATTATGATAGTGAGATTCAAGGAAATATTCGTTCTGTATTGGAAATGAGAATCGGAAGTTTACTTCGCAGGGAAATGAAAGAAATTTTTAATGTTCCTAAATCAACATTAACCCCAGAAGAATGGATGACAAAACCTGTTATTATTGAACTGGAATCCCTTGGAGAATCAACATCTAACTTTGTAACATTATTGCTTTGTACTTTAATAAGAGAAACTTTAAAAGCAAATCCATTGGCAGATAAAGAAAAAACTGTTCGCCATGTAATTTTCATTGAAGAAGCACACAATTTAATTGCACCAGAATCACAAGTGAAAGACGGTCAAGAATCAAATCCTAAAATTGCTGCCACTGCATTTATTGTTAAAATGTTGGCTGAAGTTCGTGCATTGCGTGAAGGAATTATTATAGCTGACCAACTGCCAACAGCAATGGCACCAGAAGTTATTAAGAATACTAATATCAAACTTGTACACCGTTTGACATCGCAAGACGATCGTGAACTTGTTGGCAGTACAATGTCTGCAAGCCCATTACAAATGGAAAACATGGCTACTTATACAAGCGGACAAGCATTATTCACTTATGAAAAATTGCTTCGTCCATTTGAAATGCATGTAAATCTTATAGAAGAGCATGGAGAAAATACTCCAAATGATAATGAATTATATGAAATTATGTTAAAAAAATCAGCATTTTTTGAACTTTGCAAAAAAGAAGAAGAGAAAAAATGGAGTCATCTTAAAAAACAAGTTCAAAAACTACTTGAAACTGAAAAGAAATCAGTTCATCAATTAGTTAATTTTGATTTTATTGAAATGAATTATAAAGAGTTTGAAAAGAAAATAGAAGCATTCTCCAAAATATTGGATACATTAAATGTTATGAAAAGGATATATAAATTTGAATGTATTTCTATCTTGGAAAAATTTATTCCAAAAGAAAAGAAAAATACAATGTTAGAAATTATTAATAATATTGGTTTAACATATGAGGAGAATATTTCAAAAATAGTTGTTATATGGAGGAATAGAAATGGCTTATAGTATTGATAAAGTTAAAGATAAACAAAGTGATGTAAAGCGGAATCTTGATATAAAAAAAGAGGAATTAAATCAACTTGAAGAACGTAAGCAAACACTTTTAGATTCGGGAATGGATATTCAAAATTCAAATATGGATGAAAAGAATAAAAGAGCCATTATGGAACTAATAAATAAAGAATTAGAAGAAAATTCCGAAAAAGGTGAAGAACTTTCTGAGGATATGCAAGATGATTTAGATTTATTAACTGAAATGAAAGATGAAGTTACAGAAATGATTGAAAGTTCAAAGCAAGAACGTAAGAATTTAGAAAATAAGAAATCTATTTTAGATAAATTTGGAATGGGTAAAAATATTGACGATGCTATTTCAGAAATAGATGATAGTGTAGTTCAATTAGATTCTATTAATGATAGTTTATTAAAAGATGAACAAAAACTGAATAATATCTCACAAAAACTGAGCCATTTATGAATTGAACTTCCAAATGCAGTTGAAATAAATACTCATGCTTTTGACCTTGTTCCATTGGAACGGCGTACTGCTGTTATAGAAAGTTTTTCTAATGCACCAATCCAAATTAAAGAAGTTATAAATAAATATTGGGATTCGCTAAATGATATTGAAGAGCAAACTTTAGAATATAATGAAGAAACAGGTGAATTAGAAAAAGTAGTTTCTAAGTATTGCTCTAATTTTAATGAGCGATATATAATTATGAACAGAAAAAAACAAAATGATGAGTATGGAATAGTATTTCGTCATGAATATGGTCATTATATTGATGATATGATTGGACAGTATTCAGAAAGCGAATCATTTAAAGAATCGTTTCAAATTGATAAGGAATTATTCAATAATGCAACTGATAAAGGAAATGAAAATATAAATAACATGTTATATGATTTGTCAGAAAATATTTCAGCCTTTGAATCGAGGTATGTTTCTGATATTATTTCAGCTCTTACAAACAATAACACTAAAATTAGAAAAGAATATAATAAAAACTATATGGATTTCTTTGGACACGAATGGGGTCAGTGTAAAGACGAACTTATGCAGAATGAGATATTTGCAAATATTTTTGCAGTTTATACAGAAAATAATGCTAATGTTGTTGCATTTACAGAAAAGTGGTTTCCAAATCTTACACAACAGTTTCAAATTGGTATAAGTAAAATAATTGAACATAACAGAAAGGAGTTGATAAGTGTATGACAATATTGCCAAAAGATTGCTTTTTTAACGAAAAACCTCATGCAATACGATTGAATGATATGACGGAAGAACAATGGACTAAATGTTTATCTAAATATTACAAGAAATATAAAGAAATATTCGGATATGTTCCTAATGAAAAAGATTACTGTTGTACAAGAGAAATCTACGCAGAAGCATTGTTAAGAGCTTTAGAAGAAAAAAAGGATATTTCAAAATATTTAAAGAATAACTGATATTTTTAAGGGATATAAAAAAGTTTTTTCTAATTGGAGGAATTTATGAGAAAAATAATTAATTTTATTGTTGGTGCGTTTATTAGTGCATTATTTTGTAGAATATTTCTGAATTCTTTATTTACCAATGATGGATTAGGAAAAGTAATCTGTGCCATTTTTTCTATAATTGGAGGAATCGTTGGTATTTTAAGGGCTGCCCATATTGATGAAGAAATATTAGAAGATACAGAAAAAAGCACTAATTTGTTAGACATACATATGCAAAATTGTATAAATATGGCTATAAAAACAAGAAACGATACACGGTATAAGCTTTATCATGATGGATTAGAAGAAGCTATTTCTCTTACAATAACTGTACTTACTACCACGAAATTTATAGAATTATATCTTAATAGTTTAAAAAATGAAAGTGGTTTGAATGACGTCTTTTCTTTTGTAGAACAAAAATATAAAACGATTTTTTTAAGCGAAGAAAAAAATGCTGTTGATGAACAAATGAAAGCTGATTTTGAAAATGCAAAAAAACAATTGTTTGACAAAACGAAAATTAAAATTACTGAAATGATAAAATCTGAAAGTGACATATATGGAAATCAAAGAAGATGTCTAAATTTCATTATGATAGTTCCGTTAATATATTTATTGGAATATATTAGTAATGATAAAGAATATCATAAAACTTTAAATGCTCTTTATGAATATCATATAAATAATCGTTCAATTTTTTCCTATATACAACCATTGGAACATGGTAATTTTAATTTAAATAATGTACAAGAATGTGATATTGAAAAGATACAATCAGAGTTACAGAAACAAGAAAGTCATATCATTGATAACAAGAGTGGATATTTTGAAGGAGTTCGTAATAATTTAAATTCTTCATTATTATATAAATTGGGATTATGCCTATGGTATTACGCAGAGATAAAACCATTTAACGTATCATATTTTGATAAGGCAGTATCAAATTGTAACAATTATAGAGAATTTAAAGGAAATGCTCTTGAATGTGTTTTAGCAGATGTTTATGTAAAAAATAAACTTGGTGGTGAAGTGTTGGTAATGCAATGTATAAATGATATTATGAAGGAAGCTGAAATAAAAAATCCTATATATGCTCGTGCTCTTTGCTCTTTTCTTGCATGGATTGAGTGCTATCAGGTGGAATTAGAAGTTCTAAAAAAAGCTGTTGAAAGCAAAATACCGTTGACTTCTGATATGCTTGAGCGTTTGGAATTTCTTGCAAAGGGTGGCACAAAAAATCAGATAAAGATATATGATGTTACGCCTTCAAATTCAAGTGAATTTCTTTTTGATTCTTCAACTGAAAATATTGATGCAAATGGATTAGATTTATTGTTTGATACACTAAAACGTAGACGTAAAAAACTTAATTATTCATTAGTATTGAAAAAATGGACAAAAATTCTCCCTTTGCCAAAAGGAAAAATTTTTTCAATTGATTCTCTGAATATGGAATTTAATGAATTAGTAGAAGATTTCAATAATGAAATATCATATTCTACTATTAACGCACAGGCAGTAGACCTAAGTAATCTTTTTTATAGAGATTGTGCGCTTTTCCGTTTTACAACAGAACGAAGTAAGGGAATGTCAATATTATTTAATGTAGAAAAATTTGGTCGAAACTTAAATTTAACTATATTAACGATGTTTACACCTGAAAAAAATGTAGACGAAATTGGAATGTCAAAATATGCTAAATCTATTTTGATTAATAGTTATGCAGATAGTTTTCAAGAAACAATTCTACAAGCCTTAGATTATTCGTTAAAAGAAAAGGTAGAGATTTATGAGAAAGATACAGAAAATAAAAGTCATACATTGTTTGAATAAATAGATAGGAGTGGAAATTCGTCATGATGGAATTTACACAAGATGAAGTCAAAGTTGCAAGAACCCTTGGTCTCAGAAGTGGAGATGTTAAAGCTGCAATGAGTTTATTTGCTTGTTATATAGACGGAAGAGAAGGATATGAGAAAGATGTTGATAAAGCTTTCAAATATTTAGAATACGCAGCTAATCTAGGTCATCCAGAAGCATTACATATTATTACTCAATTATATGGTGGAAGAAATTGGTTTGACATTCCTAAAAAAACAAATCTTAATATGTATGTAAAATACCTTAAAATATTATATGTGGTTGATAAAATAGTTGATTTCAATTTATTTAACAAAGAAGAAAAAGAGAATTTTAGTGCTTATCAATGGGAAGCATATGCTACTTTAGGACGATTGTATATTATGGAAGAAAGTTTAAATAGTCTTTCTCTTGGATATGCTATCTCATTAAAACTTACTGAAGAATATAACATGACAGAATCTCTGTTTGCAATGGGTTGGTATTATTATTACAAAGTTAGTAAAATAAATTACAAAATAATTCTTAGATATTTTGAAAGAGCATTAAATAATGATAATTCTTTTTGGGCAAAAAAAGCATTGCAATGTTATAATAGTATTGCAGAAGAGATCAATCAAGGAATTAATGACGAAAAGTACAAGATTCCATATTATAAAGAATAGTAATAATAAAACAGATAAACCATCCAAAACATAATATTCAAAGAATCCCCACTATGTTCTTTCAAAACATAATGGGGATTTTTTGAACTATAGTAATTAAGGGGTTAAGTTAAACTAAACTCACATTTGTTCGTCCAGTTCTTCAAGATGTTTAATTCTTAGGGTAATTCTTGGGTGACTTGCTGTCATTTTCTGAATAATATTGCTGTTATCACCTAAAGAAATTTTTTCAAGTAAATATAAGGTTTCAATCATATCTGTATCATATCCAATTGAATAAGAAAATCTATCAGCCTGAAACTCATTTTTTCTTTGATTCGCAGTTAATATTATCTGAAAACCAAAGTTCAACATTAAAACATATAACTCAAATAATAACTGTAGCAATGAAAGAAAACAAGAAATTAATCCTTTTTTCTCTACAAAAGTACTTTTCAGCCAATCTATAAAAAATAGAAATGCTTTTATAAGTAATACTATAACAGAAAATGTACCATTCCCAATCAGAACATATAAAGAGGCTAATGTGTTTCCATATAGAATATGTGCAATTTCGTGAGCTATAACTGCTTTCAGTTCATCTTCTGTAAATGTATTCATAGCTCCTTTCGTTACTGCAACTGTATGTCTGCCTAAAGCTATAGCATTAACTGTCATATTATCAATTACACAAATTTCTAAATGCGGTAACCTATTTTTATTATTCTTCTTTGCTGATATGCAAACTTCATCAAATAATGGTTTTAAATATTCTGTTTCTTTTTTTGTTTCTAAAGGTCTGACATGGTTCAGAACCCTTAATAAATTCTCTCCTAATGGTGAAAATCCGATTATAAGCAAAATTATATAAACTAAAAATAACAAAAATGAATGCTTTATAAAAGATTTGCAAATGAAAAAGTAGAAAATCGTACAGATCAAATAAGCTGGATTGTGCTTCCAAAATTTTAGAAGAAAACGACAACTTAGCCTTATTTGAGGTTTTAATTTAGATATAATCACTTTTTGCAATAGTTCTATAAATTTATCCTTTAATTCACTAATAAAATATATTATTTTATCTTTCATGAAAATAACCTCTTAAAACGGTTTATTTATACGGATTTTACTATGGAAATAATTATCCCTTGAAAGAAAAATACCATTTCCAGTTGGTAACTGTTTTATTGTGTCAGGGTGATATAAAAATTCTCTTACATTTCTTGCTGAACCTAAACCCGTTTGTGTTGTGTCAAATCCGTCTTGCTGTAATTGATAAGTTACTTCCATTGTTGGTTTAGTTCCTAAGATATTAGCCCAGTTTTCAGAATTTACCGCACTATTCTGACGCAAAACAAGATAATTGTTACAATTTTCAATAATTTGCTCTGTAAAATTTTCATCTTCAGCACTTGTAAGGTCTGATAAACTTTGAGTCGCAATAACACAGGTTACATCAGCACTTCTTGATTTATTTACAAGATCAATAAGCGTTTTTGAAGCATATACATTAATCTCATCAAATATAAAGAATGTACGATTTGAATTATTAAAATTTTGATTAATAGCTTTTTTACTGTCAATTAAAATTAATCTTCCAAATGCTGATGATATTTCAGGATAAATAAGCGGATTCAAGACAAATAAAATAATTGCTTTTTCTTGTAATACTGTTGTAATGTCAATTCCAGTATCAGAAAAAATTTCGCCTAATTCACTTTCAGCTATGATTGAGAATCTTGCTATTGAATTTTCTACAACTTTTCCAGAAGTTTTAGCAATTTCCAGATTCTCTAAGTGTTTTTCTTTTGTGATTATTTTCTTTTTGGCTAAGTACATAGAAAGTTGTGAAAAATGTTCCAATTCCATATATTTCACAATAGTTTTAAATGAAAGTGTTACATTTGCTTTATTCAATAACAAAACTAATCGCTGTAAATATCTTTCAGCATTGACTTTGTAATGCTCTTCTGACCAGTCCGTCATATTAATAAGCATATCTTTTGCAATGGTTGGAGAAGTTTTATAAAATGGATTATATGTATCTGATAATGACGGGTTTGTTAAATTAATACAATAAATTTTCTTGTGATATTGCTTGTTTAACTGTGTCAGGATATCTAAAATACTGCCTTTTCCTGTATCTCCTTTTCCGTCAACAATAAGCATTGGAAAATCCTTTTTCATGCAATTTTGTATATAGTTGCTTAATGCAATAGTTTTTCCACTACCAGTTGTACCACAAACAAAAATATGTTTTGCATTATCAGGCGAATAAATAGGTTTTCTACCTTTAAAACCTAACAAAACAGCATTTTTGTCATTTAAATCTTTTTGTTTCAATTTTTTCCTTCCCTTCTTGTAGTCATTACTAAAATTGAAAAGTTTTCTCATTTTTATTTGATGCCTGATAGAATTAATTATCATTACTGTTGGAATAGCCAAAAGCATAAATTCAATCTGAAATTTATACTTTATTAATCCGATTATAAACATAATTTAATATCAAAAAAATCACCTCTCTAAAGTTTTTTCGTTGACGAATCATATATTGCTACAATATATAAAAAAATAAATTATACCTATGACATACTTAATTTATTAATATAGTTGCTGATTTTTTGTAATGAACGTGCTTGAATGTTATCATATAGTTTTTTACTTTCTTTCAAAACTTGTAAAATTGCTTTTTGAGAATCAGGAACTATCCATATTTGTACATCATATTCCATGAAATTATCTTTAATAATATTTAAAAGACGACTTTTTGCCTTTAGTGTCAATTCTACTTCTATACAATAGGTCAATTCGTCTTTAGTAAAAATGAAATCTGGTCTGTGCCTGCGTACTCCGAAACCGTCTAACTGATGCAGTTGTTTCTCTGATGTAATGTCCTGTAAAGACAAGCCCTCTTTATTCATGAAATAAATTGCTGTGTCTAAAACTGCTCTATCATGTATAATCTGTTCTACTTTTGTTTTTTCTTTACCTGTTCCAACGTGTATTAATGATTTACCTTTATTCGTCAGGAAGTAAATATATGGTACTCCATATAAGAATTTTTTACGCTCTATGTATTCGGAATCCATTAAAATTTTCAATCTTCTGTCTGTAGCTCTCTGTCCTGAAAATCCAGCTAAAAATCTTATATGTTTACTTCCACAAGCTTTCCACCTGTCTATCTCTTTTAAAATTAATTCGTCTCTCTCGGTCACTCTCACCTGTTCCACCACCCATAAATAATATAACTTAATTAGTAACTTTATCGTATTTCAAATATAATTTATTATATGTATTGCACGTTGTTATAGTTGGGTCTCGTATGAAATAGGAGACCCAACTATAACATAAACAATTGAATTTCAGCATAGTTACGGACTTTTTTTATTTTTATGCAGTGTCCAGTGTGGTTAGAACACTTTTGTCATGGGTTAGTGGAACAGCTAGAAAAAATGCTATTATAACATTTAAATTATAATAGCATTTAATAATTAATCTGTATTAAATTTTATATCTGTAATTTTTGCAACACCTCGTCTGCTGTTTTTCATTTCGTTTACAATTACAATTTTGCTAATAAACTTAATTAAAAATAATCTTTTTTCTTCATTTGTAAGAAATGCCCAATTTTCTTTTAAACTTTTAATTATATCTTCTTTTTTGATTATCATTTCTTCGTTGTCTTCTTCAATAGTGGGAATTTCTGCAAGCTGTTCATGGGTTTTGAATTTCTCAGTTTCAATATAATCTTTTAATTGAATATATCTATCAAAATTCAAATTGTTATCAACATAGGAACTAAGAATTTCTTTCTCTTTGTTTTCAAGATTATTTAATTGGTTATTTAGCTTTTCAATAAGTTTACTGTTATTGTCCTTGGCTCTTCTGTTTTCTTCAAGCTGAATTTCACTCATGGCTGAAAAATCTTCAACTTGTTCAATATACTCTAAAAAAGCTGTTTCAACATTTTTTTGTGATATATTACTTGCATTGCACATTTTACGTATGTAATTACTGCAACGGTAACCGCCTCTATAAATCTTGTCTCCATTCTTGTTTTTATAATAATCGTTGTGTGTAATAAGCCTTGCACCACATTTTGAACAATACAAAACGCCTGAAAAATAATTTTCTTCCTTTGGACGTTTGGTGTAGCTTTTCTTTGATATTTTACTTATTAATTCCTGTGCTTCTTCATAAAGTTCATTGGAAATAATCGGTTCATGATTTCCCTGTACTTCAAAATTTCTTTCTTCATCTTTAGTTGCATATCTTACTTTTCCTATATAATTACAGTTTGTAAGCATATTTCTTATACTTCGTGCAATCCATACGGAATTTTCTTTTGTAGGAATATGTCTCTCATTAAGATTTTTAGCAATATCAAGAAATGATGTTCCATGATGTACAAACATATCAAAAACTTCTCTTACGATAACAGCTTCTTTTTCGTTAATTTTTTGAATTTTATCTCCTGCATATTTATCATATCCATAACTTGCTGTTCTTGTGCAAAGACTATAGCCTTCCTTGACTTTTCTTTCAAAACCTAACTTTGTTCTTTCGACAATGTTTTCACGTTCAAATTCAGCAAAGATACCAATTATTTTTATAAACATACGTCCTGACGGCGTTTGTGTGTCTATACTTTCACACAAAGAGTTAAAAGCACAATTATATTCGTTGAACAGATTTATTAAATATATTAAATCAGCTGTATTTCTTGTCAGACGGTCAATTTTGAAAATCAATACATTCTTTATAAATCCTTTTTTTATGTCATTGATTAGTTGATTAATCTGCGGACGGTCTGTAATATTCTTTCCACTAATACCATCATCAATGTAAATTTTGTGTATTGACCATTCCTTAATACGTGCATAGTCTTTCAATTTCTGTTCCTGAGCTCTGATTGAAAAACCTTCTTTTGCTTGTTCTTCTGTTGATACTCTTACATAAATACCTGTTTCCAACATAATAAATCGCTCCTATCATTGATTTTTGATAGCGGATTTATTCAATTCTTTTTTCTTTCGTGGAATAGACGTCTTTAAGAAGAAATTTAACATCTTAATTTGCAATTCTTTAGGAAGTACTATCTTCTTTTGCTCATTTTCCATATCTCACCTCAAATACTTTTATTATATTCAAATCATATTTGACATTAAGATATTTATTCCGTGAATTAAAAAGAAATGCAAAAAGCAGATGTTTTTACGTGCTTTTTGCATTTTCGGTTTTTATTGTATCCAGCCATAGGCGGCAGCATTACCGATACTACCCACGCAAGAACCCTGTATATTCCAAGAACAACTGCTCCATGCAGCCAATCCGGTGCATTGCAGTATTCAAAAAGGTCTGTAAGTCTGTCCTGAACCCAGAACAGTCCGTTTGAAAGCAGAGATGAAGGATAATTTGCTCCTGTTATTGTAAGCCAAAATACTGCCGCAAGCAGCAGCAGCATTATGGGATAACCTGCCCATTTGCTTGTCAGAATTTTATCTATTTTTCTGTCGCTTTCACTGTATGTACTCTTTTCATATGTTATTGTATCCAATGCAATGTCCTCGGCTGTAAGAACTATGCATGACACTATCCTGTCCTTAATATTGGTTGAATCAATACCATTGTTTTTCAGGTGTTCAAGAGCCTTTTCGAGCGTTTCAGAAACATTCTCATCCTCCAGAATATTTTTGCCAAAGTAGCTGTTAAGCTCGTTAAGCAGGGATTTATCACAATCTAGGAGCTTTATGCTTATCCAGCGTGAATTGAGTCTGCCGCACGAAAAAAGCTCAACGGCAGGCTGTAAAATATCTATAGCTTCTTCAATCGGCTTTATATACTTTATATCATTTGGTTTAGAAGTAATTTTGCCGTCCGTTAAATCGTCAATTTTCTTCATAAGATTGTCAGTTGTTTTCTTTTTCCTTGCTATTGTACCTGCAACAGGAACTCCCAGACGCTCTGAAAGCTTTTCAAGGTCAATTTTTATTTTCTTTCGTTTTGCTTCATCAAGAAGATTTACACAGACCACTACATTCTGATAAATCTCAATTGTCTGGAGTACAAGATTAAGATTTCGTTCCAGACAAGTTGCATCACAAACTACTGCAACAGCATCAGTTTCTCCAAAGCAAATGAAGTTTCGTGCAACCTCTTCCTCAGCAGAATGAGCCATAAGTGAATATGTGCCGGGAATATCAACAAGCACATAGGAATTTCTTTCGGTTGAACAGTATCCCTGTGCATTGCTTACGGTTTTTCCGGGCCAATTTCCGGTATGCTGATTCATTCCTGTAAGATTATTGAAAAGAGTGCTTTTCCCAACGTTTGGATTGCCTGCAATTGCAACAACCTTATCTTTATCAGACTTCTTTTTTATTTCAAGTCCTGAATCTACGGCATTTATGCCGACCGAACCTTTGGTAAGACCCATACTGTTCCTCCATTATCTAATGCTGCACAAAGATTTCATTTTCCTTGTGCAGCAATTAATTAATCTATAGCAATGCAATAAACGTATAAGACAAATGCTAAGGCAGCACCGCACAAAGCACGTTAAAGGACTTTGCACGTCATAAACTTGCAAGCTTTGTGCGGTGTTACCCTAAGAATAAAGAAGTATATTATTACAGTCCTCTGAACGCAAAGCAATAACAGCTCCTCTTATAAGGTAAGCAGAGGGATCTCCTGAAGGACTTCTTCCAAGACATTCAACCTCAGTATTTTCCACAAGACCTATATCCAAAAGTCGGCGGCGGATACTTCCCGATGAATTAAGCTTTTTTATTCTTGCCGATTGCCCCGGCATTACATCATTAAGATTTCTCACATTTTCTATCATAAATAAGTACCTCTGACAGTATATTAGTTAAGGGAAACTTTCTTTCCCTTTGCTATATTATATTTCCGTAATCAAAATAGGTTACTGTTTTTCGGAGGACAGCTATGAATGAAGCATCTGAATTTTATACTTTAACAGGTTATCAGAGAAATGAAATCTCTGATCTTTCACCTGCTATGGAGGATTATCTTGAAATGATTTGTCGGCTGCTTTCAGAAAATGAGGTTGTAAGAATAAATGAACTTTCTGAAAAGCTGAATGTAAAGCCTTCATCAGCTTCAAAAATGGTGAGAACCCTCCGTGACTCAGGTTATCTGAAATTCCACTCATACGGATATATCGGGATTACAGAAAAAGGTCAGATCGAGGGAGATTATTTACTATACAGACATAAGGTTCTTCACTCTTTTTTGTGTATGCTTAACGGTACTGATAACGAATTGGAACAGGTTGAAAAAATAGAACATTTTATTAATCGCAATACTGTTGACAATATACAGAAATTGATGAAGCAAATCAATAAAATCAATTAGCAAACTTATACAAATTTTTACTGTGTTTATAGTTAATTTGGAGAAAACATACATTTTATAAATAAAAACATTGAACTTTTTGACTTGAAATGCTACAATGGTATAAATATTAATTTATAGAATGGGGTAAAAAAATGTTTTTAAAGAAAATTCTTGCTTGTGCGGCTTCAATAGCCATGATAGCAGGTGCTGTGCCGGGAATTACAAGAAATCCTATGTCAGATTTGCCTGCGTCAGTTATTACTGCGGATGCAGTTACATATGGTAACCTTACTTATCAGGTGTCAGGCGACCATGTTATAATTACAGCGTGCAACACCGATGCATCTACTGTAACAGTACCGTCATCATTCAACGGACTCCCGGTTACTGTAATTGGAGAAGGTGCTTTTCAGGGATGTTATTCTCTAAATGAAATCACTCTGCCGAATACCATAACATCAATTAATGCAAATGCTTTTTATTCATGTGACAGATTATATTCAATTGAACTTCCAAGCAGTCTTACCAGTATCGGAAGCAATGCCTTTTATGGATGCATGGCTTTTACTGAAATTGAAATTCCGTCAAGTGTAACAAGCATAGGAGAAAATGCTTTTTATTTATGCATGAATATCAAAAATCTAAAGCTTAATGAAGGACTTGTTACAATATCAAAGGGTGCTTTTTCATGCTGTAAGGCATTGGTAACAGTCACTGTGCCGTCAACAGTTACATCTATTGGAGCAAAAGCATTTTATTCCTGTTCTAAGCTGACAGATATAACAATTTTAAATTCGTCGTGTTTCATTGATTCAGGTGCAGAAACTATCAGAACAAAAGCTGTAATTCATGGCTATGATAATTCTACTGCACAACAATATGCACAAAGTAATAGCAGGGGGTTTGTTTCACTAGGAAATAATCCGGGATCTGTTACTCCGCCTCAAACTACTACAACCATGCCTGTAACTACCACCACTACTACAACTGTGCCTGTTACTACTACCACAACTACTACAACCATGCCTGTAACTACTACCACCACTACTACAACTGTACCTGTAACTACTACCACAACCACTACAACTGAACCTGTTACTACTACAACAACTACTACAACTGAACCTGTTACTACTACCACAACCACTACAACTGAACCTGTTACTACTACCACAACTACTACAACCGAACCTGTTACTACTACCACAACCACTACAACTGAACCTGTTACTACTACCACAACCACTACAACTGAACCTGTTACTACTACTGCCACTACCACAACCGAGCCTGTAGTAACTACTACAATTAATCAAAATGACATTGAAGCCGATGTAACAACCGAAGGCGATAACATCTGGAAGTTCTTTGCACAAAAAGCAGAATCAGCTACTTTAATATTTAAAACATATCCAGGTACAATGGCTTCAGGAACTATTGGATATATATATAATAGTAATTGGAACAGTCAGTCATGGAACGGCTATTCTGATGACAATGGTGAATTAAAACTGGACATTACTCTTTATCCAACGGATTCGGAAATTACAGTCAATTGTTATTATGCTGCATTCTGGGATACAGCCGCAAATACAATGAAAAATGTTGTATTGGAATTGAATAAGGTTATTTTACATAATGCAGTGCAGTCATCAACCACTACTACCTCAACTACAACTTCCACTACCACCTCAACTACTACTTCCACTACCACCTCAGCCACTACATCGACTACTACTTCCACTACCACCTCAACTACTACATCGACTACTACTTCCACTACCACCTCAACTACTACTTCAACCACTACCTCAACTACCACTTCCACTACAACCTCTACCACTACTTCAACTACAACTTTCACTACCACCTCAACTACTACTTCAACTACCACCTCAACCACTACATCGACTACTACTTCAACTACTACTTCTACCACTACATCGACTACCACTTCAACTACCACCTCAACCACTACATCAACTACTACTTCAACTACTACCTCTACCACAACTTCTACTACAACTACAACACCTCCTGCTCAAAAGCATTTAGGTGATATTGATAACAACAGTATTATTGATGCTATTGATGCCTCAACCGCATTGACAATTTACGCACTGAGGTCAACAAATGGTGATATTTCAGCATATACAGATGAACAGCTAACAGCCGCTGATGTTGACGAAAACAGAACTGTTGATGCTATTGATGCATCATTTATCCTGAGTTTCTATGCGTATGTTTCTACGGGAGGAAAACTAAGCTTTACGGACTATGTAAATGAATGTTAGTTATTATAAAAAACAGGTCAAGCAAATTTACTGCTTGACCTGTTTTTCTATTTTTTTATGTTAAATTCTGCCCAATTAATATTGTTCTCTTTTTTCTTGACTGCAAGCATAAACATCATTCCAAGTATTCCGCATGAAATAAGCTCTCCAATGCCTACCGTCAGCATTAAATAAGGTATCGTTTCACTTGCTCCGTAAACCTTTGATAAAATCATTGGTACTATTAATGTATTGGCTGCAATCGGCGGCAGCGGTGCAAACCAAATGCTTTTATTTCTAAGCAGATATGTTCCTGCTGCACCAATCAGCGTAGCAAGGCTTCCAAAAATAACGTCCCATACGGCTGCACCTGTTGTAAGATTTGCTGTCAGACAGCCGATAAAAAGTCCCGGAACTGCCGCAGGAGTAAAATACGGTAAAACAGTCAGAACCTCTGATATTCGTATCTGTATGACTCCGCTTGCAAGACCCAGCATATTTGCAGCATAAGTCAATACAACGTAAAGTGCTGCAATTAAAGCACTTTGTGTAATGAACAATACCTTATTATTTTTTCTCATATTCAATTTCTCCTTTAGTTTTGATTTAAGACAATTTGTCTCAGCGAGGAAGGTTTCGAACTCGCTTAAAGCAACACCGCACTATATTGGTGCGGTGTAATAAATTTATGTCATAATCAGATTTGAGTTGAATAGTTTGGAGCTTCCTTCGTAATATAAATATCGTGCGGATGACTTTCTTTAAGTCCTGCACCTGTTATTCTTACAAATTTAGCCTTTTCGTGAAGTGTAGGAATATCCCTGCATCCACAATATCCCATACCTGAACGGATACCGCCTACAAGCTGGAAAATTGTATCGGCAACAGCACCCTTGAAAGGAACACGTCCCTCAACACCTTCAGGAACAAGCTTCTTAGCACCTTCCTGGAAGTATCTGTCAGTAGAACCGCAAGCCATTGCACCAAGACTTCCCATACCTCTGTAAACCTTGAACTGACGTCCCTGATAAAGCTCTGTTTCGCCGGGTGCTTCAGCACATCCTGCAAGGAGTGAACCAAGCATTACAACGTCTGCACCTGCTGCAAGAGCCTTTACAATATCACCTGAATACTTAATTCCGCCGTCAGCAATAACAGGAATATTATATTTCTGAGCTACACATGCAACATCATATACTGCTGTAATCTGAGGTACACCGATACCTGCAACAACACGGGTTGTACAGATTGAACCAGGGCCGATACCAACTTTAAGAGCGTCTGCACCTGCTGCAATAAGAGCTTCAGCAGCTTCAGCAGTTGCAATATTTCCTGCAATAACAGGAGTATCAGGGAATGCCTCCTTAACCATTTTAAGACACTTAATAATATTTGCACTGTGTCCGTGAGCAGAATCAAGAACAAGAACATCAGCCTGTGCATCAATAAGAGCCTTAGCTCTTTCAAGCACATTTGCAGTTACACCAATTGCAGCACCGCAAAGAAGTCTGCCCTTTTCATCTCTTGCTGAATTAGGATACTGAACAGCCTTTTCAATATCCTTAATTGTAATAAGACCTTTAAGATAACCTTTTTCGTCAACAATAGGGAGCTTTTCGATTTTATTTGCACGAAGTATCTCCTGAGCCTGTGTAAGAGTTGTGCCGACAGGAGCAGTTATAAGGTTGTCCTTAGTCATAACCTCTGAAATTTTAGCATTGAAATCAGTGAGGAAACGCATATCACGGTTTGTAATAATACCAACGAGTTTTCCCTTTTCATCTACAATCGGGACTCCTGAAATTTTATACTTACCCATAAGTTCATCAGCGTCTGCAACAATATGATTTTCAGTAAGTGAAAAAGGATTTACAATAACACCGTTTTCTGAACGCTTTACCTTGTCAACCTCATCTGCCTGCTGTTCAATGGTCATATTTTTATGGATAATGCCTATACCGCCCTCTCTTGCGATAGCAATTGCCATTCTTGCACCTGTAACCGTATCCATGGCAGCAGTCATAATAGGTGTATTCAGCTTAACCTTTCCGGCAAGTCTTGTGCCAAGCTGTATCATATTAGGAGTAACATCGGATTCACCCGGAATAAGAAGAACATCGTCAAATGTCAGACCTTCTTTTTGAAATTTGGTGTTCATATCAGTAAGCATAAAATTTATCCTCCCATTTCATATACTTTTATGTTTTCTCAAACTTATTACTTTTAATAATACTATTTTCAGGCGACAAAGTCAATAAAATCAAAACTTTAAACATATAAAATTTTAATTGAGAATAATGTTAGTATTTGGATATTATGCGAATTTAGTCGGATTTTATGTAAATTAATTTGTTCTATAGCAATGCAAATATATTCTTTCTCAACCAGGGTCGTGCTTTGCAAAGTTTCTGACGTATTTTATGTGGTTTCGCCTTTATTAACCTTTGACAAATTTAACCATATAACATAAAACGGTACAGTTGACGCTATTGACGCTTCACATATTTTAAGCTACTATGCCTACATATCCACAGGTGGCAGTAAAACTTTTGATGAATTTATTGGATAATATTTGAATACAATGTAAAAAAACTACAAATCACTTGACATCTTATTATTTTAAAACTATAATTATAGTATAAACATTTAATCGGCAAAAATATACATATGGAGGGAGTTAAAATGAAAGTTAAAAAAATTTTAGCAGGAATAACAGCTTTGTGCATGCTCTATGGTGCTATACCTGCTTCAAATCAGCAAAAAATTTTTATCGGAAAAACCATGACTGCTAATGCAGCTGATTCCTATTCAGAAAACAGCGGTACTACAGAAAATGGGTTACAGTATTCAATCAACTCTGATTCTGAAAGTATCAGAATTACAAGATATTCAGGTTCTGAAAAAAATGTGGAAATTCCTGCAAGTATTAACGGCTTGCCTGTTACAAGCATTGGTGATTGGGCGTTTAGTGGCTGTATAGGATTAACTTCAATAACAATACCTGACAGCGTTACAAGTATTGATTGGTGTGCATTTAGTGGCTGTACAGGATTAACTGAAATAACAATACCAGACAGTGTTACAAGTATTGGTTATGCTGCATTTGGTCACTGTACAGGTCTGACATCAATTAACGCTGATATTAATAGCAACCACTATAGTTCAATTGACGGTGTATTGTTCAGCAAAGACAAAAGCTGTCTTATATCATATCCTATTGGTAAATCAAGCAAAAAGTATACAATACCTGACAGCGTTACAAGTATTGGTCAGGTTGCATTTGGTGACTGTACAGGATTAACTGAAATAACAATACCAAACAGTGTTACAAGTATTGATAATTCTGCATTTTCTAACTGCACAGAATTAACTTCAATAACAATACCAAACAGCGTTACAAGTATTGAGGGATATGCATTTAGTGGCTGTACAGGATTAACTGAAATAGCAATACCAGACAGTGTTACAAGCATTGGTGGTAGTGCATTTTTGGGCTGTACAGGTCTGACAGCAATTAATGCTGATGTTAATAGCAACCACTATAGTTCGATTGACGGTGTATTGTTCAGCAAAGATAAAAGCTGTCTTATATCATATCCTATCGGTAAATCAAACAAAAAGTATACAATACCTGACAGTGTTACAAGTATTGGTGAAGATGCATTTTATGTCTGTACAGGATTAATTGAAATAACAATACCTGACAGCGTTACAAGTATTGGTCGTTCCGCATTTAGTAGCTGTACAGGATTAACTTCAATAACAATACCAAACAGCGTTACAAGTATTGATGATTGGGCATTTGATTGCTGTACAGGATTAACTTCAATAACTATACCTGACAGTGTTACAAATATTGGTTATAATGCATTTTCTAATACAGCATGGTATGAAAACCAGCCTGATGGATTAGTGTACGCAGGAAAATTAGTCTATACATATAAAGGTGAAATGCCTGAAAATACTGAATTAATCTTAAATAATGATACCTTAGGTATTGCAAACGGTGCATTTGAGTACCGTACAGAATTAACTTCAATAACAATGCCTGACAGTGTTACAAATATTGATGATTGGGCATTTGCTAACTGTACAGGTTTAACTTCAATAACTATACCTGCCAGTGTTACAAGTATTGATGATTCTGCATTTAGCGGCTGTACAGGATTAACTGAAATAATAATAAAAAATCCTGAATGTGAAATTGGCGATTCAACGGATACAATATCCGACACCGCTGCAATTTACGGCTATGATGATTCAACAGCACAGGCTTATGCTGAAAAGTATAATAGAAAATTTGTAAGTCTTGGTGAAAAACCGAATATACCGATCAGCAAAACGGGTGATGCTGATTTAAATGGCACAATTGACGCTATTGACGCTTCAATTGCACTTACAATTTATGCACTGAATTCTACAGGCGGAGATGTTTCTTCATATACAGATGAGCAGTTAGATGCTGCAGACGCAGATAAAAACGGTACAGTTGACGCTATTGACGCTTCACATACTTTAAGCTACTATGCCTACATATCCACAGGTGGCAGTAAAACTTTTGATGAATTTATCGGATAATATTTGAATACAATGTAAAAAAACTACAAATTGCTTGACATCTTATTATTTTAAAACTATAATTATAGTATAAACATTTAATCGGCAAAAATATACATATGGAGGGAGTTAAAATGAAAGTTAAAAAAATTTTAGCAGGAATAACAGCTTTGTGCATGCTCTATGGTGCTATACCTGCTTCAAATCAGCAAAAAATTTTTACCGGAAAAACCATGACTGCTAATGCAGCTGATTCCTATTCAGAAAACAGCGGTACTACAGAAAATGGGTTAGAGTATTTAATCTACACTGATGTTGACTGTATCGCAATAACAGGATATTCAGGTTCTGAAACAAATGTGGAAATTCCTGCAAGTATTAACGGCTTGCCTGTTGAAAGTATTGAGAACGGTGCATTTTCTAACTGCACAAAATTAACTTCAATAACTATACCTGACAGTGTTACATATATTGGTTTTGATGCATTTAGTGGTTGTACAGGATTAACTTCAATAACTCTACCTAATAGTATTGTAGATATTAGTAGTAGTACATTTTCGGGCTGTAGAGGTTTAACTTCAATAATAATTCCTGACGGTGTTACACATATTGGCTATGATGCATTTAGTGGTTGTACAGGATTAACTTCAATAACTATACCTGATAGTGTTACATATATTGGTGACAATGCGTTTTACAATACAGCATGGTATGAAAATCAACCTGACGGATTAATATATGCAGGAAAAGTTCTTTATAAATATAAGGGTGAAATGCCTGAAAATACTGAAATAAAAATAAATGATGGTACAAAAGTAATTTCAAGCAGTGCATTTTGGTGCTGTTCAAGACTAACATCAATAATAATTCCTGACAGTGTTACAAGGATTGGCAATGATGCATTTTTTGGTACAAGTCTGACATCAGTAACAATACCTAAAGGTGTTACAAGTATTGATGATTTTGCATTTAGTTGCTGTACAGACTTAACGAAATTTAATGTTAGTGAAAATAACGAAAATTATGCTTCGGTTGATGGTGTATTGTTTAATAAAGAAAAAAACTGTCTTGTATTATATCCGAATGGCAAATCTGATAAAAAATATATAATACCTGATAGCGTTAAAGCAATTAACAGATGTGCGTTTAATAATTGTACAGAATTAACAGAAATCACAATACCGGACAGTGTTACAAATATTGAGGATTTTGCATTTTATGGCTGTACAAATTTAAAATCAATAGAAATACCGAACACTATTACAGATATTAAAGATGGAATGTTTTTTGGGTGTTCAGCTTTAACATCAATATCAATACCTGACAGTGTTACAAATATTGAGGAATATGCATTTTGGAACTGTACAGGTTTAACTGAAATAACAATACCAAACAGCGTTACAAATATTGGCGATAATGCATTTAGTGGCTGTACAGGATTAACTGAAATAATAATACCTGACAGCGTTATAAGTATTAAAGCATATGCATTTAAGAACTGTACAGGTTTAACAGAAATGGAAATGCCGGATAGCGTTACAAGCATTGAAATGGATGCATTCAGCGGCTGTACAGAATTGACATCAATAACAATAAAAAATCCTGAATGTGAATTTGGCGATTCAACGGATACAATATCCGACACCGCTGCAATTTACGGCTATGATGATTCAACAGCTCAGGCTTATGCTGAAAAGTATAATAGAAAATTTGTAAGTCTTGGCGAAAAACCGAATATACCGATCAGCAAAACGGGCGATGCTGATTTAAACGGCACAATTGACGCTATTGACGCTTCAATTGCACTTACAATTTATGCACTGAAATCTACAGGCGGAGATGTTTCTTCATATACAGATGAGCAGTTAGCTGCTGCGGACGCAGATAAAAACGGTACAGTTGACGCTATTGACGCTTCACATATTTTAAGCTACTATGCCTACATATCCACAGGCGGCAGTAAAACTTTTGATGAATTTATTTAGTGATTTTTTAAAGCAGCACAATAAATACGGCTTAACCATTTTATCGGTTAAGCCGTTATTTTTTAGGTAAACACCGCACAAAGATTACATGTCAGAAACGCAGATATATTTTTCGTCAGATTGCGTAGAATTTTTGACGTGCTTTGTGCGGTATTGCCTTAAGCTGTTACAATTTTGTTTGCCTTATGAAGTCCAAACTTTTCTACAGCAGACTCTCTCATTTTATATTTGAGGATTTTTCCTGCTGCATTCATAGGAAATTCTGTAACGAAATCAACATATCTCGGAACCTTATGCTTTGCCATATGATCCCTTACAAACTGCTTCATTTCGTCCTCTGTGCTTGTTTCACCCGGATTAAGAATAATGCATGCCATGATTTCCTCACCATAATCCTGGTCAGGAACACCAATAACCTGAACGTCCTTAACCTTTGGATGAGTGTATATAAAGTCCTCTATTTCCTTAGGATAGATATTCTCACCGCCACGGATAATCATATCTTTAATACGTCCTGTAATTTTAAAATTACCATCAGGCAAACGTCTTGCAAGGTCGCCTGTATGAAGCCAGCCGTCAGAGTCTATAGCTGCTGCTGTTGCTTCAGGCATTTTGTAGTAGCCTTTCATTATGTTATATCCTCTTGCAACAAATTCACCGTCAACATTATCCGGTAAATCCTCATTTGTTTCAGGGTCAACAATCTTACATTCAACACCGAAAATAGGACCGCCTACTGTATTTACACGAGTTTCAATGCTGTCTGATGTTTTACTCATTGTAGTTGCGGGAGATGCTTCTGTCTGACCATATGTAATGCAAATCTCACTCATGTTCATTTTCTCAATAACTTCATTCATTGTCTTTATAGGACATGGTGAACCTGCCATAATACCTGTTCGCATATAAGAAAAATCAGTTGTTGCAAAGTTTTCATGTCCGAGCATTGCAATAAACATTGTCGGAACACCATGGAAACAGGTGATTTTTTCCTGATTTATGCAGGCAAGTCCCTTTCGAGGAGAAAATGCAGTAATAGGTGACATTGTAACACCATGAGTTACTGATGCAGTCATAGCAAGAACCATGCCGAAGCAATGGAACATAGGAACCTGAATCATCATTCTGTCAGCAGTTGAAAGGTCCATGCAGTCGCCGATAGCCTTACCATTGTTGACAACATTGTAATGAGTAAGCATAACACCCTTAGGGAAGCCTGTTGTACCTGAAGTGTACTGCATATTGCATACATCATGCTTATCTATTGTGCGGCGTACCTTTTCTACCTCGCTGTATGGAATTTCCTTAGCCTTTTCATTGACCTCGTCCCATGTATAACAGCCTTTCATTTCAAATCCGACTGTAATAATATTTTTAAGAACAGGCAGACGTTTTGAATTAAGCTCTCCCTTTGGACAGCTGTCAAGCTCAGGGCATATCTCTCTGATAATTTCGGAATAATGGCTGTCTTTAAGTCCTTCAATCATGACAAGTGTATGAGTATCAGACTGTTTGAGGAGATATTCAGCCTCATGAATTTTATATGCTGTATTTACAGTTACAAGAACTGCACCAATCTTAGTGGTAGCCCAGAATGTGATATACCATGCAGGAACATTTGTTGCCCATATAGCTACATGATCACCTTTTTTAACTCCGATTGCAAGCAAAGCTCTTGCAAGATTGTCAACATCATCTCTGAACTCAGGATATGTACGGGTATAGTCAAGCTCTATATAGCGGAAAGCATACTGATTTGGAAACTCCTCGCATATTCTGTCAAGAATATCAGGGAATGTGTAATCAAGCAGACGTTCCTTCGGCCATACATATTTGCCTGTTTTACGGATATTGTCCTGTAACGGATGCTTATGTCTGCTTTTATAGGCTGACATAAAGTTAGCAAAATGAGGAATTACAACACCTGCATCACAAAGATTGTTTGACCAGCGTTTTACCCACTCAAGTGAAACATATCCGTTATATCCGATGTCCTTGAGAGCAGAAAGCATATCAAGAACAGGCATATCACCCTCGCCCATAAGCTTGTATTCGATTTTTCCGTTTACGGAAATACTGTCTTTTGTATGGACATATTTTATGTATTCTCCAAGATTTTCAACTGTTTGCTTAGGAGATTCATTCATAAATCTGTATGGATGGTGCATATCCCAAAGTGCAGCAACCTTACGGTTTGCAACACTGTCAAGTATTTTTCTAAGACGCTTTGTATCTGCATAAACACCGTTTGTTTCAACGAGCAGCGTTACATTATATTTTTCTGCAATTGGAATGAGATTTTTAAGTGTTTCAATAATATAAGCATCATCTACTTCGTCTACGGGATGAGGCTCTAAATCAGCAAGAATACGGATATACGGAGTTCCAAGCTTCTGAGCAAGCTTTGCATACTCAATAAGCTTTTCTTCGTTATCAGCAGCCTTTTCTTTAAATTTAAGGCATATGCCTGTTGAAAGACATGGGATTTCAAGATTCAGGCTCTTTAGCTTTGCTACTGTGTTCGGAAGCTGCAAATCGGTAAACGGCTTTGCCTTTACTGAAAAAATATCCGAACCAAGTCCACGAATTTCTATACCATCAAAATGAAAGTCTTTGGCAATTGAATAAATGTCTGTCCATTCAAAATCCGGACAAGCAAGAGTTGAAAAGCTGAGTTTCATATTTATTATTCCTTTCTCAGAAGTTAATTTCATAGGAAATATATGTTGATTTATTATTGCCTTAATGAAATGTCTATAAAAAGCAGATTTATCACATACAATTGACTATGATTATGTATTTCGATCATTACCGTACAAGGTTTGTCCGATAATGACTTATTTGTTCCGCCGCACAAAAGCCGCAAAGCAATATCAATTTATTTTACCATATTTAGGCAATTGTGTCAATAGTGCGTATTGAAATTGAGATTACGCATTATTATAGCAATGCAATAAAATAATGTGACATAAAATGGCAAAAGCAAGCCGCATAGTACAAGTTAGTTGCAGCTTTTTGTTCTATTGCTACAGTAATATCAGTATAAAAACTGCCTTGACAATAAAAAATATATATGCTATACTTCTTTAGTTGCTTTACGAGTTGCTTTACGCCAAATACATATATATAGCAATACCGCACAAAAATTGTGAGATGTTGCAATAACAGAAAGGATTAAAAAATGCAGATAAGTTTATCAGACCACTTCACATTCAAACGTTTAATACGTTTCGTAATGCCAAGCGTAATTATGATGATAGTAACTTCTCTTTACAGTATCGTGGACGGAATTTTTGTATCGAACATAGTAGGCAAAAATGCCTTTGCTGCTGTAAACCTTGTAATGCCCGTTCTTATGGCACTTGGTTCTATCGGATTTCTGGTCGGAACGGGCGGAAGTGCTATTGTTGCCAAAACACTCGGTGAGGGCAAAAAACAAAAAGCTAACGAATACTTTTCAATGCTTATAAAAACTGTAATTATTGTCGGAGTTTTTCTTTCAGTTATCGGTTTTATTTTTATGCCGCAAATTGCAAAAGCTCTGGGAGCAAGCAAAATAATTTTTAATAACTGTGTGACATACGGACGTATACTCCTCTGTGCCAACACATTTTTTATGCTGCAAAACAGCTTTCAAAGCTTTCTGGTTGTAGCTGAAAAGCCTTTATTCGGACTTTTTATTTCAATTTGTGCCGGAGTATGCAATATGCTTCTTGACTTCTTGTTTATGTATGTATTTGACTTCGGAATTGCAGGAGCAGCATTTGCAACTGCAATAAGTCAGGTAATCGGCGGTGTTATACCTCTTATCTTCTTTATCCGCAAAAATAAAAGTCAAATTCAGCTTATAAATGCCAAAATTGACTTCAGAGTATTAAAAAAAGCCTGTGCAAACGGTTCGTCTGAAATGGTTACAAACCTGTCAATGTCGCTGGCTAGCATGCTTTATAATATGCAGCTTATGAAGCTTGCCAATGAAAACGGCATAGCTGCTTATGGTGTAATAATGTATGTAGCTTTCATTTTTGCTGCAATATATATCGGATACTCCATTGGTTCAAGTCCGATAACAAGCTACAATTACGGTTCAGGTAATCACGCTGAACTAAAAAATGTATTCAGAAAAAGTCTTATCATAATATCAATTGTAAGTATATGTATGCTTGCCGCTTCTCAGCTTGCCGCAACTACACTTGCAGGCATCTTTGTAAGCTATGACAAGGAGCTTTTTGATTTGACGGTAAACGGTTTTAAGCTTTACAGTCTTTCCTTCCTTTTTTCAGGATTTAATATATTCAGCTCAGCTTTCTTTACCGCTCTGAATAACGGGCTTATTTCCGCTGTAATATCATTTCTCAGAACGCTTGTATTTCAGGTTTCTGCAGTATTTATACTTCCATTGCTGATTGGTGTAAACGGAATATGGCTTGCTGTTGTTGCAGCGGAAATTCTGACTCTGATTTTCTCTGTCATTTTCCTAATAACAAACCGAAAAAAATACCACTATTAAGGCAAAAATTTAAGGCACTGTCTCACAAAATTTCATTGTGGATAGTGCCTTAAAATTATATAGACAAACTTAATTCATATGCCTCTTTTAACGCAGATGTTTTCTTTATATCACCCTTATCCTTAACCCCTCTTACAAGCACCATTCCTGCACTTTCCAATCCAAAGAAATTGAGCGTCAGCTGATACTGTAATTTTATCGAATCAAATAATTCAGGCAATGTTGCTGCACCTACCAATAAAAGTGCTAATTTTTTTATCTTAAATTCATTTCTTAATGGTGTATGAAGTCTGTCAATAATTGATTTTAGCTGTGCACTTATTCCGTAAAAATATACAGGAGAAGCAATTACAAGTATATCTGCCTCAAGAAGCTTACCATATATCTGCTGCATACCATCATTCTGAAAGCATCTGTATCCTTCCCTGTCAAAACAGGTGTTACAGCCTATACATGGATTTACTTTATAGTCAGCTACGGATATAGCCTCAACCTGATGATTAACTTCAGCCCCCTTAGCAAATGCTCTTGCCAATAGGTCTGTATTTCCGTCCTTTCTGACGCTTCCAATCAATACAATAATTTTGCCCATAAATACATCACCACAAATATACTGATAAAATAAAAAGCACCGTAATTTATAATTACAGTGCTGTATGGTGGGCCATTAGGGACTCGAACCCCAGACCAACCGGTTATGAGCCGGTTGCTCTAACCAACTGAGCTAATGGCCCTTATACTACAAAAACAGAAGCTATAAATAGCCTCTGTTTTTATTAAAGTCGGCATTGACCAATCTTCC